>DUEX01000001.1 GCA_011170325.1 Dehalococcoidia bacterium
CGCGTAACCACAATTGCCGAAAACATGCTCAGGGCAACGCCAATAAACAAAGTTAGGGCAAAGCCTTTAACCATGAAAGCCCCGAGAGTTCCACCAAACCAGTAAAGAACGGCGCAGGCGATGAAAGTAGTGATATTGCTATCGCGGATGGCTGGCCAGGCACGGTTGAAGCCAACTTCAATTGCAGCACCTAAACTGCGTCCTAACCGCAATTCCTCCTTCATCCGCTCAAAAATAAGCACATTAGCATCCACCGCCATGCCTATCGACAAAATCAAAGCTGCTATGCCGGGCAAGGTCAAAGTTATCGGAACTAGCTTGAAAATCGCCATTAATAAAATGCCATAAACGACTAAAGCACAAGCAGCTACAAAACCAGATACACGATAATAAAGAAGCATGAATAGCACTATTAATACCAGCCCAATAGCTCCAGCAATAAGGCTCTTTTGAATAGAGTCAGCCCCCAGCGTGGCATCAACATCCTGTTCCTGAATAATCTTCAACGGCACATCTAACGAACCAGAGTTGAGCTGAATGGACAGCGTCCTGGCTTCATCTATGGCCAAACCGGTGATAACACCTCTCTCCTCAATTACTGCCTGAACTGTCGGTGCTGAGATAATCTCATCATCTAGAAATATGCCCAGGGGCTTATGCAGGTTGCGCTTGGTAATCTGCTCGAAAAGAACCGCGCCTTCCTCATTCCACTCAAAAGCCACCTGCGGCTCATTAGTCTGCGGCTCCAAAACCACGCTGGCATTGGGTTTAAGATACTTACCCGTAAGCTGCTTTTCCTCGCCTTCAGTGCCGATAGCCATAGCCCTAATCCACTTTGGGTTGCCTTCCTCATCAAGCACTGGCTCCCCAGCTTCGTCAAGCTTCGCCTCTCTGAAATCAAGCTGAGCTGTCTGCCCGATAAGCTTGATAGCTTCGTCAATATCCCTCACTCCGGGAAGCTGGACTAGAATTCGGTCACGGCCTTGTCGCTGGATTATCGGCTCGGTAACACCATAGGCATTGACTCGCCGTTCAATTTTCCCTACCACCCCCACCATAGCATCATCATCGCTCTGCGATGGGTCTTTTTGAGACAGGTCGGCTTCGTAAACCAGGTGGCTGCCACCCCTCAGGTCAAGACCAAGCGTTAATCCCTGCTTACCCAGTCTTTCGCTATCCAGTGGCACGATCGCCCAAAGGGCAAAGCCAAAAAGGAGCAGGATAAGAACTAGCAACCAAGCTCTTTTTCCCAACTGACTACCTAACTCTTCACGATATTAACTGATATAAATGCAAGGCTTTAGAGAAACCCAGAAAAATTGCAGATTTTTTGGGAACCCGCTTAGCCTCGCCAAACAACCTTAGAGAGTTACACCACAATGTCGGTTCTCCAGTTTCTTACGCACCAGAGCTATGGCCTCTTCCTTCATGCTCAACTCACCAGCTGCCTGAGCTTCACGCACCATGTTCAAAAGCTCACCAATCAAGGGCCCCGGGCTCAAGTCAAAAATAACCATTAAATCATGCCCATCAATCAGTTTAATTGGCAAAACCCTAGCCCGTTGCTTGAAATGCTCAGTCAATATATAGCTTATCAACTGATTATGCTGCTGCCATTCCTCGACATTAAGGCTAGGTCCATGAGTTGCCAGATAATCAGCTAAAGCTAAGAACAGAATGTCGATGCCACCACCCCCAGTATCCCTAAAATAACGGTAAATAGCTCGACTAGTAGGTAAACCGTTATTCGCCATCTGAGCAGGACGGAGATGATGATAAACCAGACTCTCTACCAGTCCTATCTCCCGACTGCTAAACCGTAGCCTTTCTAAGATGGCACTTACCATAGCTGCGCCCTCTTTAGCATGCCCCAAAAAACGCATCTTGCCTGTGTCATCAATTATCTTAGCCCTCGGCTTGGCAACGTCATGCAGCAATCCAGCTAGCTTGAGCAACTGCCTCCGATTACTGCCGCTAGAAACCCCCTCATCAAAATGCTGGCTTATCTCCTCCGACCATGGAGTTCCCGCTAACAAGTCCTTTTTACCATACTTCCAGTCACCCTCCCGAAGCAAAAACTCTAAAGTCACCACCGTCTCCACAGAATGGTCGAAAACATTCCAATAATGCTCCTTAGGTTGCTCCACCCCCTTCATTTCAGCCAGCTCAGGAATTACTTCGGTGAGCAAAGCTAATTCGTCCAAATAACGCACCAAATCACCGGAACAGGGCAAAGCCAGCAGCCTGAGCACTTCCTCTCGCAACCTCTCCCCGGGAACTAACCTAGCCAATTGGCAATTTTCTCGAATCAAGTTTTCGGTCCTTGGTTCAATTTTAAAACCTAACTCCGCGGCTAACCTAACCGCCCGCAGCAATCTTGCTGCATCCTCCTCAAAAATCCGCTGGCTTACTACCCGCACTAACCCTGTCTTCAAATCACTTTCACCAAAGAAAGGGGCAATAAGTCGAGGTGAACTAGAGACAAAACCTTGAAGCTCCACTGCCATAGCATCTATAGTAAAATCTCGTCGCGCCAAGTCATTTTCAATGTCGCCTGAAAAAGAGGCGAAGTCCAGATGCCATGGTTGCCTGTCCCCCATAACTACTATTCTAGCCACTCTATTGGCTTCATCCAGCAATACATACCTGCCGTCAATAGCTTTAGCTACTTCCTGAGCTATACTTAAGGCATTTCCATTGACAGCAATGTCAACATCAGATGTCTCCCTGCCAAGGAGACAGTCGCGGACAAAACCACCAACCACATAAGCTTGGCAATTGTGCTGGGTTAAAATAGCAAACACCTTAGCTAGAAGACCAAGTAAATCTTGCTTGATGACAAACACTGACCCAGATTATATCCTCAGGCAGGTGGATTGTAAAGACTACTTCGAAGCTGAGAGCTCAGTAACTGCTTCAAAGACATTGATGCGCCCCTTACCAACACTGCTGATGCCAACCTCATCACAACTGCTGCCAATTGTGATGGTTTAAACCACTTCACCCCTCCTGTATATCACCGAATGGTCATAGTCCCATATAGGAATTTAGTCCCAATTAATCCCCATCTGATTGGTCATGTTTCAGTTAAGAATTTAGTCCTGATAGCCTAGGGTCAGATATAAAAGTGGACGAAAGTAATATGTCAAAACCATTGACTTCACAAGAAGTAACCTGTTAATGTTAAGCGATTTAGCATGAGCCTTAATCCCTAAGTACAGATTGATGAATCTCGCAGTAGCAAATTCGTTGCCAAGGCAAAATATAGGCAGAGTTAATGAAAAACCCAGCTAACCTAGAAAGAGAACCGTCCTCGGCTCGAGCCAGGCAAACACTAGAGCTCATCTCCTTTCTAACCCATGAATTCAAGACCACGCTAACCTCCATCATTACCTCCGCTGGCTTACTAGTTGAAGAATTAGCTCTCTCCCCCGATGACACTAAAGCTAAGCTGATCAGCAACATTTTAGCTTCGGCTCATAATCTTGAAGCTCGAGCATCAGAACTTCTAAACTTAACCAAATTAGAAGCTGAAGGCTTCCACCTGGAATTAGAGCCAGTGGACACAAATACCATTGTTTATAGCGTCGTCGATCAGCTATCGCCGATCGTTCATAGCCGAGACCAATCCTTAACTCTAAACCTAGCACCTCGTCTCCCCACAATTATCGCTGATTCCTTAAGGGTGGAACAGATTTTGCTTAACCTTTTGTCCAATGCCACCAAGTTCACCCCACAGGGCGGCAGTATATCCCTAACAGTGAATAGACAGAACGGCTACATAGTCATCGAGGTTCAAGATAGCGGTCCTAGCATACCACTCGAAGAACAACACAAAATCTTCCAACCTTATTATCAGCTTAAAGGAGATAAGGAACACATTCTTGGGATAGGCTTAGGGCTTGCCCTATGTAAACATCTGGTAGAGCTCCATGCCGGTAAAATATGGGTGGCAAGCGAGCCAGGCAAAGGCAGTACCTTTGCTTTCTCCCTACCCCTAGGGACTAGTCAGGAGCCAGTATCCAATAGCCAGTAGGTCCAGGGAGAGGGAGCACGTCGTCCAAATTTTTGAAGGCTTAGTGGTGTGGCAAAAGGCTCATCTGCCGCTCGTTCGGGACAGGCCTCGCAAAGACGACTCTCTATCATTGTAAACTCCATGAGTGAGATTCTTCCTTACGCTCAGAATGACGAGTAGGCTTGCTAAATAACCTGTGCTATCTCTACTTGTTAGCTATGTCCTGCCACGCTATAATTAAGCACGATGCTTTATCAGCGTCTGGTAGCCAAATTTGGCACCAATCTACTTACGGGTGGTACTGACCATCTTGACCCTGAGATTATGGCAAGCCTAGTGGAGCAAGTGGCTCAGCTCCACAATCAGAGACACGAAGTAATTATCGTGTCTTCTGGAGCAGTTGCCGCCGGAAGACAGAAGTTAGGGCTGACTAAGGAACGTAAAGATATCCCGTTTAAGCAAGTGCTTGCCTCAGTAGGGCAAAATCAGCTTATGCATGCCTATGAGCGGCTTTTCAGCCAGCACAATATAACTGTAGCTCAGGCACTCCTGACTAAATCTGACCTTAGTGACCGCGCTGGCTACCTGAATGCACGAAATACTCTATTAGCTTTAATTGAGTTAGGTGCGGTTTGTATCGTTAATGAAAATGATGTGGTTGCCACAGATGAGATCGGTGAGGTTAAATTCGGAGATAATGATAATCTCTCAGCGATGGTGGCTAATCTGGTGGATGCTGACCTTTTGATATTGCTCACTGATATCGATGGTTTGTACACTGCTGACCCACAGCACGACTCCGATGCTAAGCTTATCCCTAAAGTAGAAAAAATAGATGCTGAGATCGAGCGTTTAGCCAGCAAGCCCTCCACTCCTCACGGAGTTGGTGGCATGGCAACCAAGATTGAGGCTGCCCAACTAGCGACCTCCTCCGGGGTAACTGTGGTCATTGCCAACGGACAAAAACCTGATATCCTGAGGCAAGTTGTGGCTGGTGAGAGTTCTGGTACTCTATTCTTGCCCCGAAGTAGCAAATTGGAAAGTAAGAAACGCTGGATGCTCAGTGGACTTGCCTCTAAAGGTAGATTAGTAATCGATGGTGGGGCTGTTTTGGCTCTCAGGAAGCAAAATAAGAGCCTGCTTCCAGCCGGAGTTGTCAGCGTGGAAGGGGAATTCCAGCGCGGCGATGTAGTAGACATCTTCGACACGGAGGGTGGCCATATCGGCTACGGTATACCTAACTATAATTCCAAGGATGCCACTACTATCAAAGGAGCCCATTCTGAAGCAATATCAAGCATTCTCGGCTATGAGTACGGTGATGAGGTGATTCACCGAAATAACATGGTGCTGATGTAAGGGGTATAATGATAGCTAACATTCGCTGTGAACTAAGGGGGAAAATATGCCATCTGCTGTAACCGAACTTGAAGAAAAAGGCAAGGCAGCTAAGGTGGCTTCGAGAAGTCTCGCCTTTCTTGCCACTGAAGTTAAGAATAAAGCTCTGCTCAATATCGCTGAAGCTATTATGGCCAAGCAAGACGAAACTCTGTCAGCTAACAGTCTTGACTACAAGGAAGCTAAAGCCTCCGGTATGAGCGCAGCTATGCTTGACCGGCTTATGTTATCTTCAAGCCGCCTAGAAGCGATAGCTCAAGACGTGAGGATGGTGGCTGCTTTGCCTGACCCTGTAGGTGAGGTGCTGGAAGAGCGTACCCTACCCAACGGTCTGCAGCTTAGCAAGAAACGAGTCCCGCTTGGGGTTATCGGCGCTATATATGAAAGCCGTCCTAACGTTACCGTGGATATCTCTGTCTTATGTCTTAAGTCGGGCAATGCCGTTGTCCTTCGCGGTGGCAAGGAAGCATCGCGCTCCAACTTAGCTCTAGCCAAGGTGGTTCAAGAAGCTGCTTACCAGGCTGGAGTACCTCAGGGAGCAGTGCAGTTCATTGAGTCGACAGATAGAGCTCTGGTCGATCGCATGCTTGAGATGAGGGGAATAATAGACCTTATGATCCCCCGGGGTGGCGCTGGTCTGATTAAGCTTATTGCTGAAAATGCCACCATGCCTGTGGTCACCGGTGGAGTTGGTGTCTGTCATACCTATGAGGATAAAAGCGCTGACTTAGACAAGGCAGCGGCTATCGCCTATAACGCTAAAGTCCAGCGACCAACAGTGTGTAATGCTCTGGACACTCTCCTAGTCCACGCTGAAGTTGCCCAGCGTTATTTGCCTTTAATTGCCCAAGAATGGGGAGGGGCCAAGGTGGAAATGCATTGTGATGAGCGTACCTTGGCTATTCTCAAACCGATTCCTTCTCTAAAGCTTGTCCCGGCGGAAAATGAAGATTGGGGCAAGGAATTCTTGGCACTAATTGCAGCAATTAAGGTGGTTGACTCTTTAGATGAGGCGTTGGAACATATTGAGCGCTATGGCTCTGGGCACTCTGAAGCTATAATTACTGAGGATAACTCAGCAGCTATGCGTTTTCTCAATGAGGTAGATGCTGCCTGTGTCTATGCTAATGCCAGCACTCGTTTTACCGATGGTGCTCAGTTTGGCTTGGGAGCCGAGATAGGCATAAGCACGCAAAAGTTTCATGCTCGTGGTCCGATGGCACTCAGGGAGCTGACCAGCTACAAGTGGATTATCATCGGCACCGGTCAGGTTCGCCCTTAGTGTAGTTCTTCTAGAGCCCTTTTCTGAACTTCAAATAATTGCTTGATTCCACTTTCGGCAAGGGAGAGCAAGGCATCGATAGTTTCTTTAGAAAAAGGCTTGCCTTCGGCTGTGCCTTGAACTTCTACAAATTCACCCCTATCGGTCATGACTACATTGAAGTCCACTCTAGCCCTGTAGTCTTCTTGATAACAAAGGTCGAGAAGCTTATCTCTATTTACAATGCCAACGCTGGTAGCAGCTACGGCGCTTTTCAATGGAATTGATGGCAGGATGCCCTGCTTCTTCAACTTATATAATCCTTGAAACAAAGCTATATATCCTCCAGTAATGGCTGCGGTTCGAGTGCCACCGTCAGCTTGCAATACATCACAATCTACAGTAAAGGTTCTTTCCCCTAGGGCAGCCAAGTCGGTGACAGCTCTTAAACTGCGACCGATAAGACGCTGGATTTCTTGACTCCTACCGGCTGCCCTGTCAGAGAAAGGATTACGGGGAGTGCGGGTATGGGTAGAGCGAGGGAGCATTGCATATTCAGCAGTAACCCAACCGACCCCTTCGCCTTTGAGGAAATTGGGAACTCTGTCCTCTACACTCACGGCGCAGAGCACCCTGGTACGCCCCAGTTCTATTAACGCCGAGCCTTCAGCAAAAGCTTGGTAGCCCAGACTAATATGCACTGGGCGCAGCTCATCATTTGCACGACTATCTATCCTCCTCATCAGAAGTCCTTGCCTTGTCTCCTTATCATCACAGTATAGCATTGACTTGGCTGGCTTAACAACGCTTAAATCGGATGATACTGCAACATCTTGATCAGTCGAGGCTGAAAATAGAGGAGAGACCTCACAGCATCCCAGGATGACTCCAAAGTAAGCTAATCTTTGGGTTAAGAAGGTCTCTCAACTGAAGAGCACAACACAGAGACGAAGATGCTGAAGCGGATCTCTTATGGTTTGAAAAATGTAGAAGCTTGCTGAAGGAAGATGCTCCTGGGGTTTGTACCATCCCGTAGCTATTTGCACACAATTTGACAAAGAGCCCCTAGTCTTGATAAGCTAGGCTGGTTTGCAATAAAGTTACAGTATATAAACTAAGGCTGTAGAATTTGCTTTTCCATTTGATTCAATTCCTTTTCCTAAATAAGGCTCTATTTTAAGGGAGGTTGTATTCTTATGAACAGACTTAAGCCAACTTGTTATCTGGCTTGTGCCATCTTGCTCCTAATGATATTCGGCGGGTTGATAACCCAGCCAATTGCCTTGGCAGTATCAGAGGGAATCACTGAGTCATCTTCGCCGCCACCAGGGCAAGAATCAACACCAGCCGAAGAGGTTGAGATCAGTTGCAAATATCCGGTACTACGTAACCCATCTGGCACCTATTTCGTCTGGGATGTCGAATTACGCTATAAAGGTGGCGAGCAACCGCATTACTTTGACCTTCGCCTCAATGCGCCAGCTGGTTTTGATACCGCAATTAGACAAGTCACAGGGGAGGAGAGGGAAATAGCGAGAATTGCCCTTGACCCGAAGAGGGAATACACGGAGATGGTTAGAGTTTTTGCTTCCCCATTTGTTTGGTCAGCAGTAGAGCCAGGAGAGTATGTTATAACTATGGAAGCTGTGGAATCCAGCCTAGGAGAGTTGAAGAATAGCATTGAGCTTACGGCCATAATCACCCCCAAGCCTGACCTTGCTTTGGAGACAACTAGTGGCCGGCTCAATGTTGAGGCTATTGCTGGTAAGGATAACTTTTCTTCGATTATTATCACCAATATTGGGTCAGCAGAACTCGAGAAAATTACCTTCTTCTCAGAGACAAAAGATAGACCCCCGGGCTGGATTGTAACCTTCAGTCCGGAGAAGATAGATTCCCTGCCACTAGGTAGTAAGCGAGAAGTCGAAGTTAACATAAAGCCACCGCAGAAGACCATATCTGGCGACTATATGGTCACCATAGAAGCTGAGCCCGAATCTAAACTAGCTTGGGATATGTTGGAGATCAGGGTAACTGTGCTGACGCCTACAATTTGGGGCTGGGTAGGTGTTGGTATTGTAATTGTCGTTATAGTCGGATTGGTGGTGATGTTCATGCGCTTGGGCAGACGGTGAACATAAAATGAGCCAGCAGGACGTTATTGAAACCACAGACCTAACCAAGGCTTACGGCGATTTTATTGCTGTCGATAAGCTCAACCTGCACGTGGGTGAAGGCGAAGTTTTCGGTTTCCTCGGTCCTAACGGCGCTGGCAAAACTACCAGTATACTCATGCTGCTCGGACTTACCGAGCCAACATCAGGCATTGCCCGAGTATGTGGTTACAACCCTACTAGAGAGCCACTTAAAGTGAAGCGTATTGTTGGTTACTTGCCGGAAAAGGTCGGTTTTTATGAAGATTTAACCGCCAAACAGAATTTGGAATATACTGCTGCACTAAATAATCTACCACGGGGGGATGCCTCGAAGAAGATCAATGAGCTTTTGGATACAGTGGGACTATCTGAAGTAGCTGAACAAAAGGTCGGCAAGTTTTCCCATGGCATGATCCAGCGTCTGGGAATTGCTGATGTTATGATTAAAGACCCTAAGGTTGCTTTCCTTGATGAGCCCACAGCCGGGATAGACCCCGAAGGCATCGACCAAGTCCTTACCCTTATAATGAGCATGGCAAAGAAAAAAGTGACTGTCGTTCTATCCTCTCACCAGCTTCACCAGGTTCAGAGGATGTGCACCCGAGTGGGGATACTAGCCAAAGGACATCTAGTAGCTGAGGGATCGGTAGACCGTCTGGGCAGGGATGCTATCGGTGGAGGCAAGTTTCGGATAGAAGCTCAGGTAGCACAACCCACTCCTAAGCTTATCAGTTCCATAAACAAAATTAAAGGTGTGATAAATGTGGAAAGTTCGGAGAACTCGCTACTTATTAGCTGTGATGAGGACTTAAGACCTCAAATAGCTAAGACAATTATTGATAGTGACAGCCTGTTGGTTCAAATGAAGATTGAGGAGTATAGTCTGCAGGAAATCTATATGAAGTATTTTCGCGAGTCTTAACTATGTCTGGGTTAATGGCGGTTTTCTGGAAGGAGCTAGTTGACCACCTTAGCGGCTGGAGGTTCATAATACTGTTTCTATTTATTTATGCCGCTGGGTTATCAGCTTGGTGGATAGCAAACCAATATATAAGGAGTGAGGTAACTGAAACTAGCAAGTTCATCTTCCTCAGGCTTTTTGCTGTTTCAGGAGGCGAAATAGGGTCCTTCCTTTTCTTTATGTCTATTCTCTTACCTATAGTCGGTATTGTTCTTGGCTTTGATGCCATAAACAGTGAGCGGACGAGCGGTAACCTTAGTCGACTTCTATCACAGCCTGTTTACCGAGATTCGGTGATTAATGGCAAATTTCTGGCTGGGCTGGTTACTCTATCACTTTTGGTGATGAGCATAGTGGCTATTGTTGCTGGTTTAGGACTGCGTTCGATTGGTGTACCGCCGACCTCAGAGGAAGTTCTAAGACTTCTGTCTTTTGTCCTTCTAAGCATAATTTACGGCGCTTTCTGGATGTCTCTAGCTACCCTTTTCTCAGTTTTTTTCAATCGGATAGCTACCTCAGCTTTGGCTTCGCTGGGCCTGTGGTTTTTTCTTTTCGTTTTCTTTCTTTTCGGCATTGTTAGGGTTTCGCCTATCTTCCTATATCGAGAGGCGGTCACCATGCTGCTACTGCCCAGGACGATGGCGGGAGTTAGTGTGGTGCCTGTAGATTTAGTTTTTCCTCTCCCTTTTGGGCAGAGCTTATTGCTCATCTGGCCTCAAATAGTAAGCTTGATTGCCTTAGCCGCTGTATGCTTCGCCGTCTCCTACATTAAGTTTATGCGTGAAGAAATAAGGCCGACCTGAACTCCGGCTAATTCTAAATAGATTATAAATAGACATGAATTAGACCAATGGTCCTTTCAAAGGCGAGTCCACAAATGAAAAATGGCCAGATAGAAGTAGAGGTACCTACACGAGAGAATACTACCGTGTATTCTGCTTTCTGAGTGGCATGTGGTACCAAAAGTCTAATGCTTGTGCTTATTCCAGCATGACAACGAGAAATGGCAAACTTACTTAATTCATGGCAGGAGGGCAAGGATGAGAATACGCACAATCATCATTATTGGTGAGACAGAGTTTAAGACGAAGCTGCAGGAACTTTTTTCAAAGGCTGGCTTCAAGGTCATTATGTCTGATTTGAATCAGGATTACGATAAACAAGCCTCGGAGGCCGATCTAGTCTTGGAGACCGTCTCCGAAGATATTGTTTTAAAGGAGGAGGTTTTCAAAAGATGTGACGCCAAGTGTCCTGAGCAGGCAATCTTAGCAACGACTACTGCTAAGCCATGGGTTACACAGATAGCAGAAGTGACTAGAAGACCAGAAAAGGTTGTCGGACTTAACTTCACTAAAAACCCGTTTGATGAGAAATACTTAGTTCAGATAATTAGAGGATTGCAAACCTCTGACGATACCATCCAAGTTTCGAAGGAGCTATTGGAGCAAGTTGGTGTCACTGCTGTAAAAATTGGGGAGACACCTGGCTATATTTTGGATAGGGTAATTGCTTCAGTGGTTAATGAGGCTGCTCTCATGTATACAACAAAGCTTGCAACTGTGGAGGATATCGACAAGATGATGAAGATCTGCACGAATTGGCCTATGGGCCCCTTCGAATTCGCCGATACTATAGGAGTGGATAAAGTAGTGGAGATTTTGGAATCTCTATCGCAGCAGCTTGGTCCTCGATACCTACCTTGCTTTCTGCTCAGGAAGATGGTGAATGCTGGTTGGTTGGGGAAGAAAACCAAGAGAGGATTTTATATATATAGCTAAAAATTTTTTAGGAGACAAATATGAAATTTGAAAACATTATCTACAGCAAGGAAAAGGGGATAGCCAGAATTATTATAAACAGACCCGAGAAGAGAAATGCCTTGAATCAAGCAGTAAGGCTGGAATTACAGCAGGTGCTCAGGGACATTGAAGCGGATGATAGCGTTAGAGTGGCTATTGTCACCGGTGCTGGAGATAAGGCCTTCATAAGCGGTGCCGATATAACAGAACTCAAAGAAATGACCCCAATAGCTTGTGAAGCACGGGCGTCCACCTTAGGTCAACAGCTTTTCACAGATTTAGAGAACCTTGGAGTTCCAGTTATAGCCATGATAAACGGGTTTTGTCTTGGCGGTGGTTGCGAGTTAGCCATGTGTTGTGATATAAGGATTGCCTCTGAAAACGCCAAACTGGGGCAGCCAGAGATTAACATAGGTATCTTCCCCGGAGCTGGTGGGACACAAAGACTACCGCGGCTCGTTGGCTGGGGAAAAGCCAAGGAACTGCTATATACCGGCAGAATGATAGATGCTGCCGAAGCGGAGAGAATTGGTTTAGTAGATAAAGTGGTTCCTCAGGATAAATTAGATTCGACTGTAACCGAGCTAGCGAAAACTATAGTCAGTAAAAGCCCAATAATCATAAAGTTGCTTAAAAGAGTTATTAATACGGGAATGCATACGAATCTTCCTGATGGATTGAGCTATGAGAAAAGCACTTTCAGTCTCTGCTTTGCTACTGAAGACCACTCTGAGGGAATGGCAGCCTTTCTGGAAAAGCGGGAGCCAGAGTTTAAAGGTAAATAGAAGTCTATAGATTTGGAGGCAGGAAAATGGAAATCAGAAGGATTGGCGTCTTGGGAGCTGGTACCATGGGGCATGGAATTGCCCAGGTTTGCGCTCAGTCAGGATATCAAGTTAATTTGCAAGATATTAAGGACGAATTTGTGGAGGCAGGGATTAGCAAGATTCAGAAATTCCTCGACGGTAGCGTTGAGCGCAAGAGGATGACCCAAGATGAAGCGGACCTTACGTCGAGTCGGATTAAAGGTACAACTGATTTAAGAGAAGCAGCCAAGGATGTTGACTTAGTGATCGAAGCCATAGTTGAAGACATTAATATAAAGAAGGATGTCTTTAAAGAGCTAGACCAGATATGCCCTGAGGATGCTATATTTGCTTCCAATACCTCAGCTCAATCTATCACTGAGATGGCAATGGTGACTAAGCACCCAGACAGGTTCATCGGCATGCATTGGTTCAACCCTCCTCAGCTTATGCGAGGGATAGAAGTCATTGTCACTGATAAGACCTCACAGGAAACACTGGACACCATGGTAAATCTATGCAAGAAGCTGGGCAAAGAGCCCGGGATATGCAAAGACTCACCGGGATTTATTGTCAACAGGCTTCTCCAAATTTGGTACAACGAAAGCCTAAACATGTTCGATGAAGGTGTAGCTGACCCGCAGGACATAGACACCGCCTTAAAGGTGGCTTACAATTTCAGGATGGGTCCTTTCGAATTGCGTGACCTGGTAGGTCTTGACGTTGCTTTAGTTGTTAGTGAAACGCACTACCGAGAGTTAATGAGGGAACAATTCAAACCACCACGATGTCTAGTGATGAAGGTTAAAGCCGGAGACCTGGGAAGGAAAACCGGGCGAGGTTTTTATGAATATGAGTCCAAAACTTAGACTGAATGAAGGGTTATCCATCAGCGATATGTTGTCTTTGACAAATTCGAGCATGCTTGAAGCTAGCTATGATGGTTTTGGACACAATCCAGAATGTTGGGCATAATAACGAACTTCAGCTGATATTCAAAGAGTAGTCATGGTGCCCAATTTTACGGGTAGGGAATATCTCGCCCATACATAAGGGGGTAGAGAATAGCTATGCCAAGCAGGAGCAAGCAAGAATGGCAGGAAACTACTTTAGCTTCAACGTTGAAGCGCTTTCCTGAAAGACAGGAAATTTTCGAAACTACTTCAGATATTCAGATTGACACAGTCTACACCCCTGATGATTTAGATGGTTTCGACTATAACGCATCCCTGGGTTATCCTGGCGAATACCCATTTACCCGCAGTATCCAACCAACAATGTATCGGGGCAGGATATGGACAATGCGACAATACGCTGGCTATGGTACAGCCGAAGAATCCAATCGCCGCTATCGTTACCTCTTGGAACAGGGGCAGACCGGCTTAAGTGTTGCTTTCGATTTGCCAACTCAGATAGGTTATGATTCCAATCACCCATTAGCTCAGGGGGAAGTTGGCAAGGTTGGGGTGGCCATAGATAGCCTTCAGGACATGGAAATCTTGTTTAAAGATATACCTTTAGACAAGATAAGTACCTCAATGACCATTAATGCCACCGCCTCTATCCTTCTTGCTATGTATATTGCTGTAGCCAAGAAACAGGGAGTTGACCCGGCTAAACTAGACGGGACAACACAGAATGATATCCTGAAAGAATATATTGCTCGAGGGACTTACATTTTCCCACCTCGTTCCTCGATGCGCCTGACCGCGGATATTTTCGCCTATTGCAGCCAGTGCCTTCCCCAGTGGAATACTATCAGCATAGGTGGTTATCACATTAGAGAGGCTGGTGCCACTGCCGCTCAGGAAATTGCCTTTGCCTTAGCCAATGGCATTGCCTATGTTGAAGCTGCTATCAATGCTGGACTAGAGGTAGATGCCTTTGCTGGTAGACTTTCGTGGATCTTTCAGACTCATAACAACTTCTTTGAGGAGATTGCCAAGCTTAGGGCAATCCGCAGAATGTGGGCTAGGATAATGAAACAGAAATTCAAGGCTAAAGACCCGCGCAGTTGGATGCTCCGTACCCATGTTCAGACTGGGGGGTCAACATTAACAGCCCAGCAACCCATGAATAATATGGTCAGAGCTACCATTCAGGCGCTAGCTGCCGTCCTGGGTGGGACGCAATCTCTGGCCGTTTCCTGCTATGATGAAGCCATTTGCCTTCCTACAGAGGAGGCAGTACAAATGGCCCTGCGCATCCAGCAGATTCTAGCGTATGAAAACGGCGTTGCTGATGTTGTCGACCCTGTTGGCGGTTCCTACTTTGTAGAGAATCTTACTGATGCTTTGGAAAGGGAAGCAAATCAGTATATTGCTAAAATCGATAGTCTTGGTGGCGCTGTAGCCGCTATTGAGCAAGGGTTCCAGCAAAGCGAAATTCAGGAAAGCTCCTACCGCTATCAAAAGGAGGTCGAGGAAGGCAAAAAGACCATAGTCGGTGTTAACAGGTTTATTTCCACATATCCCAAGATGTCGGGATTACTCCGGGTTGACGCAGAGCAGGAAAGAAAACAGATAGAGCGTCTGGCTCAGGTTAAGAAACACAGAGATAATTCGAAGGTGAGTCAGACGCTTAAGAGACTGGACGAGGTAGCCCGTAGCAGCGATAATACCATGCCGGCCTTTATTGGATGTGTAGAGGCTTATGCCACTTTAGGAGAGATATGCGATGTGCTTCGCCGTGCCTTCGGTAGCCAAAAGGAATACTTGGTATTTTAACGCTCGCTTGGGGCCGGCAAACAACTATACACCAAATTCAATTAGGAATTAGGGGCTTAACCTAGGTTTTTGCATATCCACCTTCGGGTTTTCTCTTTACAAGGTGGGTTGTCTCCGTTTCAGCGACTGCCTCTTCCTTCTGGTTTTTGCAAACGCTCCGGTGAACTACGATTCCCCTGTTAGGATTCTTGGTTTCCCTCTTTTCAATCACTTCCCCGTAAACCTTCAGGGTATCCCCGGCTCTTACCGGGCTTGTTATCCTTACCTTGTCTATCCCAACAAGGGCAACCATAGTTTCCTCATCCCAGAATCCACACTGCTCCTCAAGACCCCCCATGAAGAGGAGGATTATCCTTCCCGGGGCAATCCGTGTTCCAAAGGCAGTCTTTTTAGCCTCCTCTTCGTCCCAGAATAAAGGTAAGGTGAAGCCGGCAAGTCCGGCTATTATGTTTATCGCCCCTTCACCTATAGTCCTGCCCGGTGTTACAAATTCTTCTCCTGCTTCGTAGTCTTCCCAGTATCTGGACACTTTTCACCTCCTCTAAACAGAATCTCTTTGCTGAGCTTGCCAATGTACATCCAATAATCCCTGCACGTGGCCAAAGAAAAAACGCCGAATGCTATTTAGTAGGACAATGCCACTTCGTCAACTTCCATCTTGACTTAGATTCACCACACATCGCATCTAAAAAGAAAACTGGTACTTCGCGCTGAATCCTAGAAGTCACTAATCACATCGCCATTAGTTTTTTCGCTCTTTCACGCTCTTTGAGTTCTCTTCTCTTGATTTTCCCATCCGGAGTTTCGGGGACCTCTTTAACAAACTCTATCTCCTTAGGATACTCGTGCATGCTCAACCTCGTCTTAACAAACTCCTGTATGTCCAGTTTTAGCTCTTCGCTTGGCTCACGATTGGCTACAATAAAGGCCTTGACTATCTCCCCGCGCTCTTTATGAGGACTGCCCACCACTGCAGCCCTCTCAATCGCGGGATGCTTCTCAAGGACACTTTCTATCTCAAAAGGCCCGATTCTGAACCCTGATGATTTTATGACATCATCGCTTCTACCTTTAGGCCAAAAGTAGCCGTCCTCATCGAAGTAACCGAAGTCGCCCAGCGGACTCCACCTACCTTTACGCCACACTGCTACCTCTCCTATCTCTCCCGGAGGTAACTCTCTCCTATTCTCATCCAAGGCGACCAACCTGGTTCCCAGCATCGGTCTGCCTGCACTACCCAGTTTAGGCTTATAATCATCAAATGCATAGTCGATAACGATCGGACCTGCCTCAGTATTGCCATAGTTAGAGTGTATATAGAGGCCGAGTTTATCCAGAAAGTATTGAGTCACTTCCCTGTCCATTGCTGAGCCAGTGTAACTTAGGTGCCTGAGTTTGAGGCTGTAATTATCTAACTTGCCACAGTCCATAATCATGCGATAGACCCTGGGAATAGCAGATACATTTGTGATTTCAAACTCTTCAAGCCCCTCAAGGAAGATCTCGGGGATAAACTTACCGCTATAGGCACCTATACCATTCCCAAATATCATCGGGCCTATATTACCATACCAGATCCCATGACCCCACGCTGGAGATGAAGTGCACATGTATTTGTCATCATCACGAAGACCAATCCAGAATTTTGTATAAACAGCGGTAACAGAGATAGCCGCATGATTATATAAAACTTGCTTGGGCAAACCCGTGGTGCCGCTGGAGAACTGCATCACAGCAAGGGTATCAGCAGAGGTACTAGATTTGTAATGCTCGTCTTCGCTTTGAATCAACTCTCGCAACTCCTCAGCAGCGATCAGATGTGACACCAGGTCAGGACTTACCAGGTCTGCTCTTTCTCTATTTATTATCGCCATTTTGGAATTAGATTCACGAAGTCGATACTCAAGGCCCTCTGGACCAAGAAGGGAATAACAAGGCACCGCTACAGCACCCCTCTTTAGTACACCAAAGAAGCTCACGTAATACTCCACTGAGGGATTCAATATCATAGCCACGCGGTCTCCTGCATCTACCCCAAGCCTTTCCAACATATTAGCAAATTGAGACGTCAAACGAGAGAGTCCCCCGAAGGTGTAGACTTCTCGCCTTCCATCATCAAATTTTAACCTGATTGCTGTTTTCTCTTCAGAGTGGCGATCTATGCACTCATAAGTTATGTTCAGATTTTCCTGACTCTCGTCAAACACTTCCCACCTTTCGCTCCATGTGAAACTTTCCTTAGCTTCCTCATACGTCTTATATTGCAACTTCATGCTATCCCCCAATGATTTAACGTTCAAACATCTTCCAGTTTTTGTGCTTAAAAATAGACCCCTTTACCTGTGCCGCGAAATTCCTTCTCCGGCAGCCTCTTTTCCACAGGCCAGGTTCCTTTCTCTCTCGATGGAAGAACTACCGTGGAACGACCTGGTATGGTATCCTCTCCTCTTTGATTTATCCCATGAGTTTCGATATCTACACAATAATCCCCATTCTCACCAACATACTTCTTGATGACTTTACCACGAAACCATACCACATCCGAGTGATACACGAACTGGCGGTATTGAGCATTGCATGATTTTAGCCAACCTTCGTCACCCATCCAGTTAGTAAGCAGATTAACCAACCAGCAATGCCTCTGGACCCCTACGTCATAAGCATAGCGAGCACCGACGCCTCTGGCGGCTGCAACGGAGTAATGCACTCCATAGACTGGTTCCCAGGCATGACTCACTGGATCATGAAAGCCCCAGGCAGGATGCTTTTTATATAGGCGAAGCTGAACGCCATGAGCTGCAAGCTGCACTGGAGCTGCTCCAACACAGAAGGCAACTATATCTGTCATCCCAAGCGGACCCTTCACCACTGGCTTTAGCTCATCATCAACATTCACATCTTCCCAATATCTTACTCTGGAACCACTTATCTCCTCACCTAGCACATCCTCATCTACCCTAGCGAGTTCCTCCTCAGTCCAGGGATGAGGCACCTGAATATGGTCATATTTCCCCTCCCCCTCCTCTGACCTACTCCTTGCCACCTGCCTCTCATACCTCACAAGCAGATTATATCCCCGGCTGACCAGTTCACCCCGCTGATTCCAGTATTCAAACCTTTGATATTCAAAAGCTGTCTTACCAGCGAACTTACTGGTTTTCACATCATAGCCGACAAAATAGCACTTAGGGATAATTTTGTCGTTAACGTATACTGGCTTGAGGAACTCCCAATCTGAAGCTGAGTGGTCTGCATGAATTCCCGGCAGCCCTTGCAACACCCAATGTGGGAAAACGCTAGCTGTCCAGGCAGGAGAGGCTACTAGCGCCTCATACCTGGTCTTCCTGGCATATTCTTCATCTCGATATAATGGATTTACATCACCTATACCATTGGAGAAATTCCTTATCGCCTCATATGAGACCGTTTGGTTGAAAACACTCCCAACCCGCAATTCAAGCCCAAGCCTTTTCTGCCAGTCGGTTAACGCATCATTGTCGAGAACACCCTCAGCCACCTGGGCAACCTTTGCCTCCGATTCTTCTGCCATGTCAGCCTCCTTCTGAGAATTTAAAATGTGCGTATATCAGGAAGGAAATCCCCTTCCTCCTCGAGGTAAGCAGCCAGCACCTTACCACACTTGGAGCATCTTCTCTCTACTATATCCCCATAATCATTTTTGGAGTGACTCACCCCAGGCACTACCATTTGGCCACACCACGGACACTTCACCTCTTTTTGCATGCTCTTAGTTACCTCCATTTGCTAGAAGGGCCTTAGAATAAGCCGATTGCTCATTTCCATGGATTTTTGCAATGGTCAAACATCGGTTGGCCGTCCAAATTTTACCGAACTGCTGAGGGCAAAGCAAGGAGAAATAGCACCTCACACTTCTACACCTTTCCTTCAGAAAGATAACTCAGCCACTGTATAACGGCCTTAGTCCTTTTCCTCTTCAGTTTACTACAAGCCTGACTACCTTTTCCCCATTGCCCCCGGCTTTCGGGATTTGTAACTCGGGTGCAAGGCTTGAACTTTCTAATTTCATTCAGCATCCTGCTTGACAGCAAACGCCTACTGGCTTATCCTTGTGACAAGAAAGGAGCCCAAATGGAATATTCTACAATCATTCTGGACAAAGCTGAAGGAATTGCTACTCTCACCCTCAATCGCCCAGACAAACTTAATGCTCTTGATGAGACAATGGCCGGTGAATTGCTTGATGCATTTACCCGGGTCGAGCAGGACAATGATATAAGGGTATTGATTATTACCGGCAACGGTCGTGCCTTTTGTGCCGGAGCTGACATCAAGGATATTTTCCTGAAAAGGATAGAGGAAAGGAAAATCGGCAAAGAAGGCTATGATATTGCTGGCTGGCTAACTAAAGCTTGTTCGCAGCTTAGAAAAATGACAAGACCAACGATTGCCTCGATAAATGGTCATGCTGTCGGTGCCGGCATAACACTTCCCCTGGAGTGCGATATAAGAATTGCTTCGGAAGAGGCAAGAATATCATTGCCTTTTCCTCAAGTTGGTGTGACCCCGGAGTGCGGTTCTACTTACTCCCTGCCACGTCTAGTAGGAATAGCCAAGGCTTGCGAATTAGTCTTTGCTGGCAAGACTATCGGGGCTAAAGAAGCCAAAGAGATAGGGCTGGTTAATCAGGTTGTGCCAGCGGCTGAATTAAAGACAGCCACTTATGAATTGGCGAAAACTATAGCTGAAGGAGCGCCTTTAGCTATTCAAATGGCTAAGAAGGGGCTTTACCAAGGACTGAATGCAAACCTTGAAGATCAATTACAGTATGAGGAGCAGTCGCTAAACGCCACTCTTGACACTGAAGACCATGAAGAGGGGCTAAGAGCCTTCTTAGAGAAAAGGCAACCGGTTTTCAAGGGCAAATAATATTGCGGGGCTAACTCAGTGGTAGAGTTCCTGCCTTCCAAGCAGGCATTTCCTCACCAAAGCTAGCGGCCACTGATTCAGCTTCAAAATTGGTGCGCCGAGGCAGGCACCAGCCATTTCTCACCCTCGGTTTGCTTTTATTCATTCTATCTGTTGATGCACTCACTTCTGTCCTCCTGGCTGTGTTTTTGTCCCCTTGAGTCGTTTCCATACCCTCTACTAGTCATTCCAGCTCTTCTACAACGGATAAGGTAGCATTAGCTAAAACCGATGTTAATGATCAGCGGTCCGTATGCCAAGTATTATTATGTAAACCAACATTTTTCTTGTTGAAGACCATTGCAGCCAATGGAATCCAAGGAGCCCATGTCTTAAGCGGCAGCCTAGCCCCTTCTTGAACAACTATCCCAAAATGGAAGCGAGACCTGGCCAGCCAAAAGCTAGCTGCTAGCTTTTGGCTGGCCGTCGGGGGCAAAACTTCAACCGCCTTTATATCTCTGAGGAAACAATACAGGTATCATGAAAGGGTAATGCACCTCCTGAGTCTATGGTGTAAAGTCAGGTTTGGAAGAACCCGAATATACCATAAGGAGGTGCTAAGTGGAGTATATTGGTTTGGACTGTCACAAGCAATATGACCACGCGACAATGATTGACACAGAGACGGGAGAAGTAAAGGCAAAAAGACTAGCACATACCAAGGAGGAATTTAGAGAGTTCATAGGCAAGAGAGCAAACACTAGGATGGTGTTAGAGTTATGTTGGAATTGGTCCAAGACGTATGAGCTGGCGAAAGACCCTGTGGAGGAAGTGATTCTTGCTCATCCGCTTAAGGTAAAAGCTATTGTCTCAGCCAAGGTAAAGACTGATGCTATTGATTCTCGAACACTGGCTCAGCTACTAATGGATGATCTTATTCCCCAAGCCCATCTAAGGAAAGCAGACAACCGGGTAAAACAAAGGGTGATTAGACATAGGGCTTTCATAGTAGCAATGAGGACTCGAATAAAGAACCGAATACATGACCTTGTAAATAATCAGCCACTGCCACCGGAGATCGTTGAAGCAAAGCCAACGAACCTGTTCCTAAAGAAGAGAAAGAGGGGTACGGAATGGCTTACCTCATTGAAATGGGACAGGGAAGAGGACAGGAGAATAGTCCAATCAGATTTGAGACTTATAGAGCGTCTTAACCAGGAAATATCAACTAGCAATGAGATGATTGAGGAGATACACGGGAAAGACAGGGGATGCCCAGCTTCTTTTCACCATCCCCGGAATAAGGATACCCCTGGCTGTTCTCATTAGCACTGAAATAGATGGCATTAGCCGCTTTAGTTCTCCATCTAAGTTGTGTTCTTATGCTGGTCTTGTACCATCCACCCATTCGTCGGGAGGAAAGACATATCATGGGAAGATCACCTTGGAAAGGGACCGGTGGTTAAGGTGGGCTTTGGTGGAAGCTGTTGTACCCGCGTCCTACGCTTATATGGAAATAAGAAAAACTGTTGGATGCCCTTAGGAAAATCAAAAATGCAAATGTAGCTAAGACAATAATGGCTAGTTAGCTGCTTAAAGTGGTGTACCATGTGCTAAAAGAAGGTCGCCCTTATGTGCCAACTGATCCGGCTGAAGTAAGACCGGGCCGCCCTTCAAAAGCCTTAGCGAGCTCATAGTAGTGAGTTGCGCTCCTAATACAGGTTAAGGGGTTCCGAATCGGACGTTACAATGTGCATCAAGATTGATGGTACGGATAGGAAGCTGCTGTGACTCTAGCTGCACAAAAGAGGCAATTGTCACTCTTATGCTGAGCAGTATCCTAGTGTATAGTTTGGCTAGGGCTACCGTACTATTGACATTGTATGAAGAAATGTCCTATTGTTCATAACAAAAAAGGGGGTGCTCTTCTTCAGATAGGGTGTTTAAGATTGAGAACATTGCTGGGGGGGTATAGTTGGTGGTGCACATAGTCGAAAATTGTCGCTGGTGATGAAGTAACAAGCATAGGTAGAAGATAGACTACTACTGCATTAAATCTAATTTTGTGAGGAGTTACTTATGAAGAAGTATGAGCCATTTATTATGGAAGAAGATCGACTTATGCTACGGACAGTCCGTGACTTCGTTGAGAAGGAGATCATGCCTGTCCGAAAGCAGCTAGATGATCCGCAACGGGGTCATCATATCTATACGGAGCTAATGGAAGGGTTAGTGCATATAGGGCTACAGAAGCGTGCTTTGCCAAGAGAGATCGGTGGCCTGGGACAAAGTTCTGCAGTCAGCCAAACCACCACTAGCGAGGAGCTAGCAAGAGGTGACCCTCTTTTTGGTATTATGCCTGGCATGGCCGCTTGGATTTTTGGCCCAGCGATAGTGAGCCGAAATATGACTGTTCTGGAAAAGTTTGCCGCCCAATTTTGTGAGGACAAACTACATACTGCTGCTTTATCTCTGACTGAGCCAAGCGGTGGATGTAATATCGCTAGCGCTGAGGAGAGGGGTCGCACAATCCAGACTATCGCCCGCTCGGAGGGTGATGAGTGGGTCATAAATGGGCACAAACGTTGGACAAGCAACGGAGGGATTGCCGAGATCTACTTGGTGCTTTGCCAGACAGACCATGCTCTGGGAGAGGATGGGATAGCCCTGATTTATGTTCCTGCTGGCACTCCTGGGATGTCTTTTGGTAAACCGGAAAACCTGATGGGTTTCAAGGCTGATATAAATCTCGAGGTCTTCTATGATGATGTCAGGGTGCCGAAGGCATGGCGAGCCTCAGATGAACCTGGCCGAGATGGCCGGAATGTGCGTCGTATCTCATGTTTTGCTCGGCTTATTTCTGCTGCATCTCTAACAGGGGTGGCCCAAGGTGTCTTCGATTACGTTGTAGAATATACCGCAAATAGGTTTTTCGGGGGTAAACAAGTTAGGCAGCACACAATGCAAGCCGGCATTTTGGCTGATATGGCTATTGATCTGCTGAGTGCTCGGGCTTTTTACTTACAGATTGCATCATGGTTTGACAATCGTGCTGTCTTTGGTAGCCCTACTGGGGACTTCTTGCTAGGAATGGCAAGCGCCATAAGAATATATGCTGCGGATGCGACTATCAGAAGTTGCAACAAGGCTATGGAGCTCATGGGAGCCTATGGCTACTCAGAGGATTACCCCATCGCCAAGTATCTGCGGGATTCGAAGATCCTTCAGTTATGGGAAGGAGGTGTTCATCAAACTCGGATAGATGTAGCACGCGCATTTTATTCCGTACATGGCCCAGAGCTTGTTATTCCGTAGCTTTGGTCATTGCTAGAGATACAATAACAGAATCATAAGGAGCTGAGAAGATGGAGTTTCAATTGAACGAAGAGCAAGTGATGCTTAAGAGAATGGTGCATGAGGTAGCCGAGAAGGAGTTCCGCCCGAAAGTAACAGAATGGGAGACTAAAGCTGAATTCATGCCCCGTGAGTACTTCAAGAAGCTAAGCTCATTAGGGCTTTTAGGATTGTCTGTCCCTGTAGAATACGGAGGACAGGGGCGAACTGCTTTCGAAGTTATTCTAGCTATTGAAGAGCTAGCACGGGTATCAATTCTATGTGCTTTACCTGTTTTTGAATCTGGTGTGGGACCTGTCAGGGTGATCGAGCAATTTGGAACCGAAGACCAAAAACGAAAATATATACCTCCCGTATGCCAAGGCGAATCCTGGTGTGCCGTTGGTATGACTGAACCTGAGGCTGGTTCAGCGCTAACTGATCTCAGCACAAGAGCTGTCCTAAATGGCAATTACTATGTTGTGAACGGCACGAAATGCTTTATTACCGGAGGAGGCGAGGCTGACATTTACGTGACATATGTGAGACTCAGTGAGCAGAAAGGTGCTAAAGGCATTGGTGGGCTGATCATTGAAAAAGGGGCGGCAGGTTTTTCTTTCGGCAAGCAGGAGCAGTTTATGGGCTGGCGAGGCGTGCCAAGCTGTGACCTAATCTTCGAAGATTGCCGTGTGCCCAAAGAGAACCTTGTAGTCAGGGAAGGAGATTTCAGAAGGCTGATGACTGCGTTTGACCTTGAGCGGTGTGGTAATGCAACTATGTGTTTGGGGATAGCCCAAGGAGCCCTTGAACAGGCAATAGACTATTCGCAACAAAGGAAGCAGTGGGGCAAAGACATATGTGAGTTTCAAGCAGTCCAGTTCATGTTAGCTGACGCACTTATAAAGGTCGAAGCAGCCCGGCTTTTAATCTATAGGGCAACAGTCAATGCTGCCACGGGGTTGCCCTCTCCGCTTGAGGCGAACCTTGCTAAGTGCTTTGCTAATCAAATGGTGAGAGATGTCACCGCGCTTGTTTTGCAGATACACGGCGGCTACGGTTATTCGAAGGACTATCCTGTAGAGCGCATGTTACGTGATGGCTGGGGTTGGGGGATCGCTGGTGGTAGCATTGAGATTCAGAAAACCACCATAGCCTCTCAGCTTCTAAATCGCAGATTCGATCAGAGGAAGTAGAGGGCTCGGGAATAAGGTCAGCACCATTCTATTTATGAAACCTATTTACCAAAAGCTTGCAATTGCGATATAGCTTTCCGCAATTGTACCGTAGACCATTTGGCATGCAATCCATCGTTTCGTTCAATCCGACGACATCGAACTTTCCATCTTTTTGTTGCTTTACTTTAAGCCAATTTGTGTCTATATTCCCAACTTCCCAAAGGATATGCGGTATAGTAAATAATCCCAAGAGTTACCCAGTAGATTACCAAGCAAAACCATCGAAGCACAAGATGGATGGCTTCTGCCTTTTCCAAACCCTATGTCTCCTGCAATTCCTGAATCGCTTCGGGATCAGGATGAGCGTTAGATTCAGCCCAATGCTGCGCATAGATCAGGCTAGGGCCTCGTCTTCCAGTCAGCCACCAACGTCTCCTAATAGTAGCTAACTAATTTCCTCCTGACTAATCCCATCTATCAATGCTAATTTCGCGTGGAAGTAGGAACAATAACAGCAACCATCTACTGCACTTACAGCCAGCATAAGCCTCTCCTGGAAAGCTGGTGATAACAACCTCCCTTATTCTTCATTTCCTTCAGTCGTTCCCAACAGTATACTGTTTACGCAGCTTAGGCAAAAGCAGAAATTCCCAACAAATCGCGGCCCACGATTAACTGCTGCATTTGAGTAGTGCCATCGGGAACAACAGCTACCCGTGCATCCCTAAAATAACGCTCTAATTGGTACTCCTCAGAAAGTCCGTAAGCCCCTAAAACCTCCATAGCCTCAGAAGTAACTCGCACAGCAACTCGTGGTGCGAACGATTTGGCGAGTGCCACGTTTCTAGCCCTTCCCTCTTCCTGATCTAGAGACTGAAAGGCTCTGTAGACTAAAAAGCGAGCTGCTTCGACATCAGCCCACATATCGGCCAGCATACCTTGAATCAGCTGAAACTGACCAATTACTTTGCCAAACTGACGCCTTTGTTTCGCATAATCGATAGCACTGTCCAAAGCAGCCTGAGCAGCACCCAGGCTATTCATCGAAATACAGCATCGAGACAACTCTACTCCAGCCATAAAACGTCTGAAGCCGCTTCCCGGCTCTCCAATGATGTTCTTTCTGTGTACCCAACAGTCCTCAAACGTAAGTTCGGCATTATCCCAACAGCGCATCCCGATTTTTGGTAGCAGACGCGTAGCAAAAGGAGAGACTTCCTTGTCGATAATGATAAGTGACATACCTCGACTGCCTTTGCTAGGATCCATAAGTGCTAAAACGATAGCCATTTCAGCTATAAATGCACATGAAATCCAAGTCTTCGTCCCATTGATTACGTAATAATCATTATCTAGTGCAGCTATGGTTTTACACTCGGCCAAATTTGAGCCAGCTTCAGGCTCAGTCCCGGCCTCGCACCATATTTTGTCACCTGCAAACAAAGCAGCTAAATGCCATCTTTGGTCTTCGGCACCTGGTGCAGCCAGATAATGAGCACCAGCAATCTGTATTTGTACGATTCCGGCTAAGGAGCCCCATGCTCTGGCTAACTCTTCGTAAAGTACAGCATACGAAGTCCAATCTAGAGCCATACCACCACACTCCTTAGGAAAGGGCC
This sequence comes from Dehalococcoidia bacterium, assembly GCA_011170325.1. Lineage (GTDB taxonomy): Bacteria > Chloroflexota > Dehalococcoidia > GIF9 > UBA5629 > W265. Next base: position 26,137 of record DUEX01000001.1, read on the forward strand.
CGTTTAGATACCCTAAAGGAATGATCGTTTTCAGCAATTCATGAGCCGCTTGATTAGGTAGATGGGTCATTTTTTCGTATGTGTTTACAACAGGGATTATTTCTCGTTCCATGAAAGAACGAGCATTCTGCTTGACGAGCTTTTGTTCTTCATTTAACTCAAAATCCATTTAAATTTACCCCCAATTTTCATTAGGATGTCGGCTTCAACAATAGAACAATCTATTATACAAAGGATATTAGCTTAATGCTATAAGTGTATGTTGTCAGCGAAAATGGGACAATTTGGCCCTCAGAGTTAATGGACACCTCAGAGACCAATGTCCTACTTCCTGGCGGTTCTATTATGATCCCTTCTTGCTTGTAATGTCCCGTTTTCCGCCGCCTTTACTCAACGAGGCTATTCAATTTTGCCTCGAATTTGAGCTTACATTTGTTTCGACCTTCCTTGAAAACTTTCATCGCCAATTTAGTCCTCACTTCCAGCTTCATTATTTTGCGAAAACTGTGGGGACTTCAAAGCCGATTCCGACTTTCTCGATATCTGAAGCATCTGGTCTGCACTTAAGATATTCTACGGCAAAAAGCAACAGATTAGGCTAAACGCTTAATCGATTAAGTTTTGCGGCGGTTTTGTTGGCTAAGTTACTGCCCCAAAACAGATACAATTCTGGGTAAAAACTGGGGTGTCAACCTGCTAATCAGCTAGCTGCTTGCTTGCTGGCTAAGCAGCTAAGCAACTGCTTTAAGCAATGGAGCAATCTGATGGTGATACTTGTAACAGGAGCAACAGGATGTCTTGATTCAGGAGTAGTGCCGAGATCAAGTTGAAAGGCAGTTTATTCTAGCGTAGAATCAAGGCCATGACAGGTTGGAGGGGAGTTATGGACAGAAAGGAAAGGTATGAGCAATTACAGGAGAAGATAATAGAACTTACGAGGCAGCCTAAGAGAAAGATAGAGCTGAAAGCGGTAATGGACATAGGAGGAATGATTAAGGCCTAGGAAAAGAGCATAGAGGAGTTGAGCGATGAAATATGAAAATCTAATGTATGAAAAAGACGAGGGTATTGCCAAAATAACTATAAACCGTCCTAAGGTGATGAATGCTCTGAGCCCAGCGGTTCTCTCAGAGATCAAAGCAGCTTTGCAGGAGGCAAGCAAAGATGACGATGTGCGAGTAGTGGTGCTTACTGGAGCAGGCCGTGCCTATTCTGCGGGAGCGGACTTGCTATCATTAGAAGACCGTAAGCTGGAGGGAGGAGCCATAGGACCTATACTAGATGATCCAGGTAGAGATGTTATCGATACTATACAGACTATACCCAAGGTTGTGATAGCTATGATTAACGGATATTGCCTCACCGGTGCATTGGAAATATCCCTGGCTTGTGATCTCATTATAGCCTCGGAAGAGGCCAAGTTTGGAGATACTCATACCCGCTGGGGGCTTCGGCCCAGCTGGGGAATGAGCCAACGTTTGCCGCGCACTCTCGGACTACTGAAAGCTAAAGAACTATCCTTTACTGCAGAGACCATTACAGCACAGGAAGCAGAGCGCATCGGCTTGGTAAATATGACAGTCCCTGCAGAGAAATTGGAGGGGACTGTGCAAGAGCTGGCGAGGAAGATAATGGCCAATAGTCTCGAAACGATTGCTGCTTATAAATATCTTTACAATCGTGGTATGAGAGATAGCCTGGAAAAGGGCTTAGAACTGGAGTCTAAGAGCAAGTTTGTGATTACAGATACCGACGAGAGACTAGAAAAGTTCAGGAAGAAGCACTGAGTAAGACTCGTAAAAATGGAGGAGCCTGCGCTAATACCCTTATCTCAGCAGTAGGGCAAACCTGCTAGAGGCCGCTCAAGGAAATTGGGGACACGCTTTGATTATACCCATAAGCCAAGGCAAGATGGATGAAACAAAGGTAAGTGTCAGGAGACTGCGGTCAAACGATAGCATTTCTGCTGAGGGCTAACAAGGAGTTCAGTGTTATTGTTTGTGAGAGCTAGGGGAGAAAATCTCAAAATCTCCAAACTACAACTGAGATGATGTTGTGTTCCGTTATGGTTGCTGCCTCTATCGCCAAAACTATAGCTAACAAGAGTGCTTACCTTACTGCCAAGCCTAGATAATATGGCCAGATAACTAAAGCAAGTATAATTTTCCACCAAATCAGATTGGCATAAGCAATAGTGAATAACCAACCGATGAACCAAATAATGCCCACAAGGCCCGATGCAGCCTGATTCGCCCTATGTTTGCTTCCCTGCGTCATGTCACTTTTCCTCCGTAACGCCTTACAAATTAATGTTCTTTTGGATTGTTAACGTGTTTCCTGCAATATTTCAATGCAAATTTTTCTGGATAACAATTTGGGGGCTCGTATGCTCACCTTTGAGGACAGCATGAAGCATTACAAGGCAGTGTCCCAAGAGCTTCTTGGCTCTATTATGAATTCTGTGGAAATGAAGCCGGTTCTCGAGGTGTGCCACCTGCCCATCCGATTGAACAGAAATCCAAATTGTTAGATTAGCAGATTGTTAAATCTGGCCTCGAATACTGTTACACTACCTACAAAATGATTTATGAAACAATATAACGATGGGTGATACAGGTTTCATAATAGGCATGTTTATTGGTATGTCAGGTGGCATTTCTATTGGCATCCCGATGGGGAGGCAACAGAAACCTTGGTCTGAATTAACTCCCAGAGAGAAACGGTTACGCATAGGCTTAGCAGCTCTAGGCGCCATTCTGGTAGTAGCTGGTATAGTCGTGTTTCTCCTAAGAGCTACTTAGTTTTGGTTCTTCAGCCACCATTCCATTGCGCAATGCGATGGATTGTTGGATTTGTGATGCAAATTCCATTCTGGTTCAGGCACTCTCGAATCGTTTCCTCAACTGCTCCTCAGTCAACAGCCCACCTGTAAGACTCCTAGCATCCTGAGCTGCTACTAATGCCGCATACTTGCCCCACATCCATGGGGATTGCCAGCCTGACATGTCAGCCTGTGGGTTTACGAACCTGGTCCCCTCCGTAACAGTATAGCTAGGACAAAGGGCATTCACAGCAATATTGTATTCCTCAAGTTCCTTAGCCAAACCAAGCGTAAACCTCTCAATTGCTGCCTTGGAACAGCCATAGGCTGTATTGCCTTCAATCAGTGTAGTTCCTAGTATTGACGAAAGGTTGATAATATTGCCCCGTTTTTGATCTAGCATGTAAGGAAGGACAGCTTTAGTACAGAGGAAAGTGCCTCTTAGATTAACAGCCAATATGAGATCCCAGCGTTTTATAGAAAGTTCAAGTACGGAACTGCGAGCTGATATCCCTGCATTGTTGACCAAGATGTCCACCCTTTTGAACTCACTAATAGTATGCCTAACCATCCTCTCTACCTCCTCTTCCTTCGTGACGTCTGTCTTTAGAGCAAGGCAACACCGGCCTAGATTTTGAATTTCGCTTGCGGTCTCATGGATGGTCCCGGGCAAGTCTTTATGGGCTGTCTCAGTTCGTGCTGCAACTACTATGTCGGCTCCTTCTTTAGCCAAGGCGATAGCTATGGCTTTACCTATACCTCGGCTACTGCCAGTGACTATGGCTACTTTCCTCGACAATGTCATGGTTCTCACACCTCCTCCGTTACTTGCTTTATATTACAGCAAAACTAAACCCAAAAGCTACACATCTGGCTGTGCTTGCGGATTGGTGTTACGGTGGCAAATAACTCCTAAACGCAAGATGGCTGATGCAAGATTTACTCACCTAACTGGCACATAAACAATCTGGTTAATTGTTTGCCTCAATCTAATGTTTTCACAGAAGTGAGTAACCTTCATATCTCGGCTGACTTTTAGCCCTGTTTGATTCTAAGTCTCAGCCCATATATAATTTGTTGTTGACTAGCAAAAATCATATGCTCTCAAAGGCAGTTTCCAGGGCTGTCCAAAGGAGAATTAGCTATCCCTAGTAAATCAATTTTCAGGAGGTATTTGACTAATGAAAAGCGATGGTTTTGATCAATTCAAGGGTTCGTCTGATTATGTTACTTCTGAACCCTTAAGGAATGCGGTTAATGTAGCTATAGCCTTGGGAAGACCGTTATTAATTAGGGGAGAGCCGGGAACAGGGAAGACCCTGCTTGCTCACAGCATCTCCAGTGGGTTGGGCAAAAAGCTGATTGTATGGAATATAAAATCAACCACCAAGGCTCAAGAGGGATTATATGTTTATGACACTGTGCAAAGGCTGAACGACAGTCGCTTCGGTGATAGAGATGTTTCTGACATCAAGCAATACATCAAGCTGGGTAAATTAGGGCAAGCCTTCGCTTCTCTCGAGCAGGTGGTGCTTCTCATCGACGAGGTAGATAAGGCTGACATTGAGTTTCCCAATGACCTCCTTAATGAATTGGATGAAATGAGCTTTCACATTCCAGAGACCAATGAGACCATCACAGCTATTCACCGACCGATATCAGTCATCACCAGCAATGCTGAGAAAGAGCTCCCCGATGCGTTCTTGCGGCGTTGTATATTCCACTATATTGAGTTCCCCGACCCTGAGCTGATGGAGGAAATCGTCCAGGTACATTTCCCTAATATTAAGAATAGCCTTCTTCGCGAAGCCCTGAAGACCTTTTACTCACTGAGGGAGATCGACGAGTTCAGGAAGAAACCCTCGACTAGTGAACTAATAGACTGGATTCGGGCTCTTATTGTTGGAGGCATACCCCACGAAAACGTTTCTAAGGAGATTCCCTTTGTTGGCACTCTGCTGAAGAAAGAGACGGATTACGATTACTTTGTAAATAGTCACATGACTAGGATTGGCAGTACTTTCATCACTCGGCGGCAGTAGATATGTTCACTGACTTTTTCTATACCCTCAGGAAAAGGAAGGTGCCAGTTTCAACTACTGAGTGGATGACCCTTATGGAGGCTCTTACTAAGGGTTGCATCACCAACCTAGATGAATTCTACTTTTTGGCAAGAGCGATACTGGTTAAGAGTGAAGCCTACTATGACCATTATGATGTTGCCTTCAAGGAATATTTTAAGGGGGTGGAAACCCCAGCCGAGATTTCAGAACAGATATTGGAGTGGATTAGAGACCCCATTAACCGGATGATTCTTACTGAAAAGGAGCAAATCCTATTCGATAGCATGGATTTCGACGAACTGCTTGAGGAGTTGGAAAAGAGACTCAAAGAGCAGACTGAGCAGCATGATAGGGGTGGTTACTGGATCGGCCGGGGGGGCACCTCTCCCTTTGGTCATTCTGGATACTATCCCGCTGGCATTAGAATTGGTGGTGAATCAAGGGGCAGGCATGCCATACAAATTGCTCAGGAGAGGAGATTCCGAAACTATCGCAACGATTTGACCCTCGATGTCCGCCAGATCAAGATAGCCCTAAAAAGCTTGCGAAGGCTAAGCCGAATTGGCTCTGAGGATGAGCTAGACTTAAAGAAAACTATCGACGCTATTGCTAAGAATGCGGGTGAGATTGAGCTAATGTGGCAGCGAAGCCGAAAGAATGCAGTTAAAGTGCTCCTGTTAATGGATGTTGGCGGGTCTATGGAACCCTTTGCTTTGCTGTGCAATCAACTATTCTCGGCAGCTCACTCTAGCACTCATTTCAAAGATTTGCGCTACTATTATTTTCATAATTGCATCTATGATGACCTTTATCAGGACATTGAGAGACAAGAGGCAGTAAGCACCGACCGTCTCCTAAGCACCATAGAGTCTGACTATAAGCTGATATTGGTGGGAGATGCCAGGATGGCTCCCTCAGAGCTAATGGAGAGGTACGGGGCAATCAATTACTATGAGCGCAATGAAACACCGGGGATAGTCCGGCTCAATCAGATTGCCGAACATTTTACTCACTATGTTTGGCTGAATCCCTATGGCCCACGCTTCTGGATTCACCCCACTGTTCAAATGATTGGGAAGATCTTTCCTATGTTTCCCCTTACCCTCAATGGTCTGGAGCAGGCCGTGAAAAGCTTGATCGTGAAGAAATAACCCTGCTTACTTCTTGAAGTGGCTCATACGTTGTTTGGGGTTCGTGTGTCGACTATTCTTGCCTACTAAAAATTAGTAGGCCCCAATTTGCACAAAATGACGGGATGTTCAGTATACTCAGCCCTCTTGACAATATGGTCAGCTGGTTAAAATATTGAGTAGCTGCCCATTCACTATTGTCGACGCCGCAATGTGCCCGCACCGAAGATTGTAGTCCGAAGGTTTGCCATTTGTCCAGGTTTCTAGGTCAGCTTGTCGGCCCGGTGCTCTTCTCCGGTTGATCTCCGCCAAACCCGTCAGTAACCCCCTTGGCTGACACCTTGCCCGCAGACATCACCATCTTCAGAGCGTCATCAATCGAAATATCGGTAGGGGTAACGTCTTCCTCAGCCACTATCTGTAGGAACCCCGAGGTGGGATTTGGTGCGGTAGGGATGAACACATTAAGCATTTGTTTGCCGGATTGACCCGCGTACTCGTTGGTGACAAAGGCAACCGTCTTCATGCCTTCCTTGGGAAATTCTATCATCACCACCCGCATAAAACTGCCCTTATCCTGTGATGAGAAGCTCTCCACGATCTGTTTGATGCTGTAGTATAGCTGACAAACCAGTGGTATTTTTGACAAAATAGATTCCCCGTAATGGATCAATTTACGGCCAGCGACGCTACCGACAATAACTCCGACTATAAGAATCAACAGGATTGTAACGACGAGACCAACTCCAGGCACATTGTGCCCAAATATAGCTCTGATTACCGGCTGCAAGATGCCGTCGACCTTGTCGAAAACCCAGACCAGTATCAATATGGTGACACCGAGTGGTATAATGATCTTCAAACCGTCAAGGAACCGCCTTCTCAATGTCTTGGGTAGCCATTGACGGCCCGCAGACAATTTCTTTCCTGTCGCTTGCATCCAGTCTCTGGCTTGGGTCTGTGTCAGACTGAGATATTTCCGTGAGGAATCAACTGCCTTCCGGGCGGCGGTTTTGCTATAAAAGACTCCCGAGTCCTTGAAAGATTTCATCGCTCATATTTTACCACTTCTTACCTGCCTCGAGAAATGGCCAAACTAAAAAGCATCTGCATCATCTCCCTGTCCAAAGTTGTAAATAAATTCTGCACGCCCTTGGGTTCACCTCCACGCTTGGTCCTAAACCAACGAAATAGCGTTTCGTGAGACGCTCTCCCGAAATCGAGCGTAGTCTACTTGGGGATGGTTCTGCCCTAAGATGAGTTAACCATCAATGTCGGGTGTTTCCGAAGGTAGGAGCAAGAGTGGTTGAGTCGGTTAGAAAGCATCTCGTGGAACGTGTAGTATTACAGAACTGCTTCTAGACTATGTGCGCACGGTGCTGCGGCATAGTAGCTGTGTTAAACGTTGCTTGCTGTTATTATTGGCGGGTATATCTCTGTCTGATATAATATAAATGACCTAAGATTATACGCAAGGAGGGTACAGGTGAAAGACTCACGTTCTTTAGTCAATAGGATGCTCCGGGCTTCTAAACTCGAGGTTGGCCTCTACGAGGAAGTCGAATCTGACACAACGGCCAACTCGCAAGTTCTGATGGCAGTAGTCATAGTCAGCTTGGCCACGGCGATCGGCACTGGCATCGCCGGGCTAGCTACGAAAGGTGCCCTGGGATTCTTGTAGGGGCTATTAGCTGGTCTTGCCGGCTCTCTAGTCGGCTGGCTGGCTTGGTCGTACCTCACATACATCCTGGGCACTACGGTGCTGAAGGGACCACATACTTCAGCAACTTGGGGTGAGCTGCTCAGAACCATCGGCTTCGCACATTCTCCAGGCGTGCTGCGCATTTTTTCGTTTATTCCTTTTGTCGGCGGCATTATCTCCTTTGGTGCTTCTATCTGGTTTCTGATTGCCGGTGTAATTGGGGTAAGGCAGGCCCTTGATGTCTCCACCGGACGTGCTCTTGTGGTCTGTGTTGTGGGCTGGCTTGTCTATTTGGTAATCATCATGCTAATCAGCCTTCTACTGGTGGGTGTCGGGGGGCTTTTCTAGGAAACGTAACGGTATCTATCTTTACGTGGTAATAGGAGTCAGAATAACCGGAAAACTCACCCGCCAAAGCATTAACAATTGGGCGAAAAGTGTAGCTCTTAGTCAGGTAGTGCTTGACATGGGCAGCCCAGCAGACTCAAGGAAGCGCTCGAGATAGATCACGCTGCTGGTAACCATATCTATGGTCTTCTGGCTTTTGCCACCCCCGCATAGATTCGGTAGCCTGCGACCAGGGCTAAGAGTCCGAGCACCTTTTTTGATGAAGCAGGAGCCCCTTTTGACGAAGCTGAGATTTTGGGCTAGAATAGATATGATTTTTGCGGGAGTAACTCAGTGGTAGAGTTCCTGCCTTCCAAGCAGGCTGTCGCGGGTTCGAGCCCCGTCTCCCGCTCCACCAGATAGAGCCTCAGCTTTGTTGATGCCACTGTTGATATTGAATAAATTTGTTGATGGCACTGGCAGCTCGGCTTATGGAGGGGTAAACGGGGAATCCAGCTTCACGTAGCCTCACATGCACCTCTGAAGCGAGCCGCTTAGCTTCATCTGTGGCATAGGAGTGCAAAACAACAGCCATGGGCTTACTTAACGTGTTGTTCAAGTTGATGAGAGACTCAATAGAGGGCTTAATCACATCCTTTCCGTCTATCACACCCCAGGTGTCAAACGCCACATGTATGATTAACAAATCAATCTGGTCACAATCAGCAATTATCCTGCTAGTGTTCAGAAGCATCTCTGGCCTCGCAAGTGTATCTACAGGATTTCCAAAAATGTGCCCGGCCTCAGTGCCGTAAATCTCCTTCAGTTTCCGCCTGATCTGCGCCGGCAACACCGGTAGGGTTAACCCGGCATTTAAGCAGTCATCGGCAGACTGGACACTGGCCCCACCCCCCGATCCAATTATCGCCGTGTTTCTTCCTTTCGGAGGAGACATGCGCAAAAAAAGCAAGGCTATATCAACTATTTCCTCCACGCTGTGCACCTGAATGGCACCAGCTTGCTTCAAGAAACTCTCCCAGATTATGTTTGAGCCGGCTATAGCGCTGGTATGTGAAGCAGCAGCCCTTGTTCCACTTTCCGTAGTCCCGGCCTTAAAGATTATCACTGGTTTTACTTTAGCTGCTCTCCTTAGCACTGTGGCAAAACGAGAGCCACCTTTCAAGCCTTCGATATAGAGAGCGATTATCTGAGTCTCCGGGTCACAAGTAAAATACTCCAAAAAATCGGTCTCGTTGAGGTCAGAAGCATTCCCATAGCTTATGACCTTGCTGAAGTAAATGCCCCTTGTAGTTGCCTCCCTAATGCAATAGATGCTGTTTCCGCCACTCTGAGCAATAAGACCGACCGGGCCATTTTGTTTGGGAAAGCCACTTTGCTCAGGAAAGTTCACGGCGAACGATAAGCCCGTTTTAGGGCAGTATAAGCCCATACAATTTGGCCCAATGATCCGGATACCACTCTGGCGAGCTACCCTGAGGACCTCCGATTCCAGTTGTTGACCTTCCTCATCCTCTATTTCACTGAAGCCAGAGGTGAAAAAATGAATAGCTCTCACTCCCTTAGCAGCACAGTCCGCCACCAGTTGCGGCGTATATGGAGCCGGGATGGCTGATATAACATAATCAACTCTATCTGGAATATCCCTAACACTTGGATATATTTTCGAGCCAGATACCTCGCCACCCTTAGGATTAACGGGATAAATCTTCCCTTCGAACCCAGTGTCGATCAAGCTTTGCATGAACCCTTGACCGGGGCTAAATTTAGTCGAATCGCCTGAAACACCAGCAATAGCTATCGACCGGGGATGGAAAAGATAATCGAGGCCTAACTCATCCATTGTGATTCCTGCTTTGTATTCTCAATTGTCCCGCCTGATTCTCCTGCCGGTAATGTCTCTGTTCTCCTACAAGAAGTCTTAGACACAATTGCCAGCAACAGCTAACCATTCTATACCGTCACCAGTTCCCTTTCAATCTTCAAGTTATGACCTCACAGAATCAGCCAACAGCCAGAGTATCGTTCTCAAGGCAACAGAATAGACAGTCCTGGACGTATGCTTATCACTAACATATTTGCTTGGTGCGTATGTGCCAAGTAAAGATAGAGTGACTGGTCTCCCATTCCACCCTATCTGGGTCAGCTTTGGATTGCTTGGGGTAAGTTTTTGCCTGTTGACAAAATAGGAAAAAGCTTCTATCATATAATTGCCATCGACCATAAGGCGGTGAGTTTTTAGTAAAATAAAAATATCCGCTTGGATCAGCACTGACCGAGACGGAAAATAGTGGCAATCTATCTTAGGCCTTTTCAGCAGTGCTGAGAAGGTCTAATTTTTGGGCAACTATGTATAACGCTATAACTGACATTCCGGGAATCAAAGTAGGACATTACAGTGATAGGGAAGCAATCACTGGCTGCACCGTGATTCTGTGCGAGACGGGGGCAGTAGCTGGAGTTGATGTCAGGGGCTCAGCACCAGGAACCAGAGAAACCGACCTGCTCCGACCAATGAACTTAGTGGAAAAGGTCCAGGCTATCCTTCTCAGCGGCGGCAGCGCCTTTGGACTGGATGCCGCCAGTGGGGTAATGCGTTACCTCGAGGAGCGAGGCTTCGGTCACGAAACCTCAGTAGCTAAGGTGCCTATCGTTCCTGCAGCCATACTCTTCGATTTAAGGATAGGTAGCTCCAAAATCAGACCCGGGGCCGAAGAAGGCTATAAGGCTTGCCTAGCTGCGAGTGACAGAGAGGTAGCCGAAGGTTGTGTTGGCGTTGGCACCGGAGCTACAGTAGGCAAGGCTCTGGGAATAGACAGCGCAACTAAAAGCGGTCTGGGCACAGCTAGCCAGGAAATAGGCGATGGTATCATTGTTGCTGCCCTGGTTGTGGTTAATGCCTTCGGAGATGTTATTGACCCCGGAACGGGAAGAATTTTAGCTGGTCCTCGTCATCACCAGGATAAGGAGTTCCTCAGTACCGCTGAACTATTAAAACAAGGTTATAACAGGCGAAATTCCCTGCCTGATAATACCACTCTGGGTGTAGTAGCCACCAACGCTGGCTTGAGTAAGGAGCAGGTGAACAAACTGGCACAGATGGCGCAAGACGGCGTAGCTCGGGCTATCAACCCCAGCCACACTATGTACGATGGCGATACCATGTTTGCTCTCTCCTTAGGTGAAAAGATGAGCGATGTCACCATTCTCGGTTCAGTGGCTGCTGAGATAGTAGCTACTGTTATAGTCAGGGCAATTCTTCAGGCCGAGACAGTTGCTGGTGTACCAGCAGTTAAAGATATGGTTTAGTTGGGGAAAAGATGCTAACGATAGGCTTTATAGGTGCCGGGACTGTAGGCACAGCTTTAGCTGTAAGGCTTGCTCAGCAGCAGGGATACCAAATAATCGCTGTATCCAGCCGGAGCTTGACTTCAGCAGAAAAATTGGCTGAAAAGATAAGCGGCTGCCAGGTCTATAAAGAAGCCCAAGAAGTAGCTGACATAGCTCAGCTTGTTTTCATTACCACTCCCGACGACGCTATTTCTAAGGTAGCTGCTGAAGTTCGGTGGCACAATGGGCATAATGTGGTCCACTGCAGCGGTGCCCACTCCGTTGATATCCTGGAACCAGCCAAGCGATGGGGAGCCAATACAGGTTGTTTTCATCCCTTGCAGACTTTTGCCAGTGCTGAACAAGCTATAGACAATCTACCCGGTTCCACCTTCGCTGCCGAAGCTGAAGGACCGCTACTGAATATACTCAAGGAGATGACTATTGCTTTGGGAGGTGATTGGGTAATTCTCAAGGCTGGCGATAAGGTCCTATATCATGCAGCGGCGGTCTTTGCTTGTAACTATATGGTAACCTTGGTGAAGCTAGCCACAGACTTGTGGCAAACCTTCGGAGTATCACAAGCACAGGCAATCAAAGCCCTCATACCCCTGCTACGAGGTACATTGAGCAATATCGACAATGTTGGCTTACCCAACTGTCTCACTGGACCTATTGCCCGGGGCGATCTAGGCACAATAAGGAAGCACCTAGAAGCATTAGAAAAGGAGGCCCCGTCTTTACTTAGCAGTTATAAGGAGCTAGGGCTACAGACTATTCCGATTGCTCTAGCCAAAGGGAGAATCAGTTCAGAAAGAGCCAGGGAGTTACAAACCTTATTAAAATAAACATAAGGAGGATGGCCATGAGAACAATGCTTAAAAGCAAAATCCATCGGGCTCGGGTTACCGAAGTTAATGTCGATTATGAAGGTAGTATAACCATTGACAAGTGTCTGATGGAAGCAGCCGACATTCTTCCTTATGAACGAGTAGAGGTATTGAATATCAGCAATGGTGCCAGGTTTGACACCTATGCTATTGAAGGCGACAGAAACTCAGGGGAAATCTGCATCAACGGTGCCGCAGCGAGACTTGTGGCTAAAGGTGATATAGTGATTATTTTGACTTTCCAGCAAGTTTCAGACGATGAGGCGACTACAGTTATACCAAAGTTAGTTTATGTAGATTCAGCCAATCGAATCCTTGAGTCTAAAAGGGAAAGGGATTGGGCAAAAGATTTGATATCACCATTTTAGGGAGGGAGTCGAAAATGCGTGTTGCCATCAATGAAATAAAGGAAATGAAACAAAAGAAAGAAATAATAGTCATGCTTACTGCCTATGACTACTCTACGGCTAAGTTGATAGATGAAGCTGGTGTGCCGTTAATTTTGGTTGGGGATAGCCTGGGCATGGTGGTGCTGGGCTATGACTCAACCATTCCAGTAACTATGGAAGAAATGATTCACCATACTAAAGCTGTGGTTAGAGGCACTAAACGAGCTCTGGTAATAGGCGACATGCCATTTATGACTTATCACACTAGCATTTCTGATGCCTTGCGTAACGCCGCCCGGTTTATGCAGGAGGGAGGAGCTCAAGCAGTTAAGTTAGAAGGAGGTGTAGTTGTTGCTGATACAGTGAGGCGGATTGTCGATTGCGGAATTCCGGTTATGGGGCATATCGGGCTAACCCCACAATCTGTTCACCAGCTGGGAGGTCACAAGGTGCAGGGCAAAACTCCGGAGGCTGCTGAGCGCTTGCTCCAGGATGCTCGTGCCTTAGAACAAGCCGGCGCCTTCGCCATCGTCCTCGAGTTAGTGCCGGCGCCGCTATCCAAGCTAATTACACAGACCATAAGCATCCCTACAATCGGCATCGGTGCCGGCCCTGACTGCGATGGTCAGGTACAAGTAATTAGCGACCTTCTAGGTCTATTTGCTGATTTTGTGCCCAAACATGCCAAGCAGTATGCCAAGTTGGCTAGCGCAATCAGGGCTGCCATCGCTGATTACATGACTGAAGTCAAGTCAGGTAGCTTTCCTACCGCAGAACATAGCTCCACTATGGATGAGAGCCTGCTTGAAGAATTGGTTCATCACTAAATAGTCATGGAGGTAACCATAACCATTGCCGAGATGAAAGCGCTGAGGCGAGAGATTCCCGGCTCAGTAGGTTTTGTCCCCACCATGGGCTATCTTCATCAGGGACACTTGGCTTTGGTCAAGCAGGCTCGAGCTGATAACTCAACAGTGGTAGCCAGCATCTTCGTTAATCCTACTCAGTTTGGTCCTGGTGAGGACTTTGACACCTATCCCCGCGATACAGAGCGTGATTTGGCTTTATTAGAAAAAGAGAATGCTGATATCGTCTTCATTCCGTCAAACGAAGAGATGTATCCTGAAGGGTTCAGCAGCTTGGTGGAGGTGGAAAAAGTCACCGAGCGGCTTGAAGGGAGCCATCGTCCGGGGCATTTCAGGGGAGTGACTACTGTGGTCGCCAAGCTATTCAACATCGTCGAACCCACCCGATCTTACTTTGGTCAAAAGGATGCTCAGCAGGCCACAGTAATTAAGAAAATGGTCACTGACCTCAATATGAATTTAGAGATCACAGTTGTGCCTACTGTTCGGGAAAGTGATGGACTGGCAATGAGCAGCCGTAATATCTACCTCAACCCCGAAGAACGTCAAGCGGCTACTGTTCTGTTCAAGGCACTCAGTCTAGCCCGGCAATTACAGGAAAGGGGCAAGATAGACGCCGAGTACCTACGCCAGAAAATGACTTCCCTCATTGGCAAGGAGCCGTTAGCCAAGATTGACTACGTCAGCATTGCCGATGCTCAAACTCTGGAAGAATTAACGGAAATCGATAGGCCAGCACTGGCTTCCCTGGCAGTTAGAATCGGCAAGACAAGGCTTATAGATAATATGGTACTAGAATAAAATCACTCACGAACCAATGTTAATAGCCCAAGCATTGCCAGAGACGCTAGACCAGCCCCGAAGTAGAAAGGGGCTGCTGGGCTGATTGCCTGCCACAGCCAGCCAGCGATTACACTGGCTGGCAAAAGAGTGCCACCGACTATGCCATGGAGAAGACCATAGGCGGTGCCTCGTCTCTCTTCTGGCACTAAATCAGCCACAAAAGCTCTAGTCACCCCCTCAGCTAGCCCGTAATAGACCCCGTAAAATGCAAAAAGTAGCCATGCCTGCCACGAAGTTGATGCCAGGGCAAAACCAAAGTAGGTAAGCGCATAGATAAGCCACCCCAGAACTATGACTCGCCTTCTCCCCAGTCTGTCTGATAACACCCCGGCTGGCGTTGATAAAGTTGCATAGACGACATTAAACAGAATGAGCATTAAGAGTATGTAAAGAACGGAGTTGCCTAGGTTTTGCGCCCGCAGAATGAGAAAGGCATCACTGGAATTGCCCAAAGTAAACAGAAACATGATACCGAGAAAAAGCTTAAAGCGGTTATCAAAGCCAGCCTTGGCAGCTTGGGAGCTTATATCCAAATATGGCTGGCTTGCTTTCAAGTCAGAAGACTGTGGGCTTGAGCCTCTTTTGGACTCGTGGACAAAGAGAAACATGAATAAAGCTAGCACCGCAGGGACGATCCCAATAAGCACCAACCACTGATAAGTGCCCCGGGCCAGTTCTAAAGTGCCCCTTTGCAGTAGAAAGACGACGACAGCTGCTGCCACAAGCCCTAAGGCAGCACCGAAGGTATCCATAGCTCGATGAATGCCGAAGCCTTTGCCTCGTTCTTCGGTGGATACAGAATCGGCTACCAGAGCATCTCGTGGAGCAGTGCGCACACCCTTCCCTAATCTATCAGTGAACCTTACTCCGAGCACCACTCCCCAGGTTGTAGCTACATACATGAAAGGCTTGGCCAGAGTAGATAATCCATAGCCAATAATAGCTAAAGATTTACGCTTACCCAGTTTATCGCTAAGCCAGCCACTGAGAATCCTGACCAGGGAAGCTGTGCTTTCAGTCAGTCCCTCGATGAAACCGATAATAACGGTAGCCGCCCCCAGTACATTGGCTAAAAACAAAGGGAGCAGAGTGAAAACCATCTCACTGCTGACATCAGTGAGAAAGCTCACCAGCCCCAAGAAGAATATATTGGGGTTAAGACCAAAAACACGCTTTCGTTCTGTGACTTGTGGGAGCTTTTCCATGAAATATGAGCCTAATATAACACTACTGCTGAGAAGTCTACCATAAGTGATAGCTAAGCATCATAACATTAACTAATCTAGCTAGCATAAAGTTTGACCAAGAAAGCATTTTCTGCTAAACTACCGATTTGGTTATTTAAGCCTGTGGAGGGCATGGTGCGTGATGAGTTAGCTGAGATACTGGCTGAATATGGGGGGGAAAAAGGGGCATTAATTCCAATTCTGCAAAGGATTCAAGAGAAGTTCGGGTATCTTCCAGAAGAGGCAATTTCAGAGATAGCTAAATTTTCTCGGATGGCGGAAAGCGAAATCTTTGGAGTTGCCTCTTTTTATGCCCAGTTCTACTTCACTCGTCGTGGTCAGCATACCGTCAAAGTCTGTCTAGGTACTGCCTGCCATGTCCGCGGGGGTGAGCGTATTCTGGACGAGGTGAAGAGAGAGCTAGGTGTTGAGTCTGGAGGCACGACCAAAGACTATAAACTCAGCCTAGAGAGGGTAGCTTGTTTTGGCTCTTGTGCATTGGCTCCAGTAATGGTTATCGATAAAAATGTTTATGGTCGGATGACTATTGCTAAGGCAAAGGATATCCTAGATGAATATCGCCGAGGATAGAGAGCTATGACTTTCGAGGAAATCCGCAATCGGGCAGCATCAGAATGGGAAGCACTGCAATCCAGTAATAAGCCGCGGATCTTAGTCGGTGCAGGCACTTGTGGTAGAGCCGCCGGGGCTCTTGGTATTCTTGAAGCCATTAATGAAGAGCTTACACGACTAAATATTGAGGCTATTGTTATCCAGGTTGGCTGCATGGGCCTATGTTATGCTGAACCGATGATTGGCATAACAAAGCCGGGGCGCGCACAAATCATTTACGGCGCTTTGACCCCTGAGCTAGTGACTCAGCTTATTGATGATTACCTGGTTAATGGTAACCCCCACTCCGACTTGGCTCTAGGCTATGTCGGTAATGGTAGCGTTGATGGTATCCCTAATTTGTTCGAGTTGCCGGTAATCAAGCCACAAGTTCGCTTGATCCTTCGTAAATGCGGTTTTATCGATCCTGAGAGTATCAACCATTACATTGCCAATGGTGGCTATAGTGGTTTGGTCAAGGCGTTAAAGATGGCGCCAGAGGCAATCATCGAGGAGATTAAGAAGTCAGGTCTGCGTGGGAGAGGAGGCGCTGGCTTCCCAACTGGGCAAAAGTGGGATTTTTGTCGGAAAGCACCGGGAAACGAAAAATACATTATTTGCAATGCCGACGAAGGCGACCCGGGGGCTTTTATGAATCGGTCATTGCTGGAAGGCGACCCTCATTCAGTTTTGGAGGGGATGGTTATCGGTGCTTACACTATAGGGGCGAACCAGGGCTATATTTACTGCCGCGCTGAATATCCCTTAGCTCTGGAGAGATTGAGGCTGGCTCTTCATCAAATGGAAGAGCACGGTTTCATCGGGGATAATATTCTTGGTTCCGGTTTCAATTTCCATATAAAGATTAAGGAAGGAGCAGGAGCATTTGTTTGTGGCGAAGAGACAGCTTTGATGGCCTCTATTGAAGGCAAGCGAGGAATGCCCCGGTCACGACCACCTTTTCCAGCGATTTCCGGATTGTGGGGTAAGCCAACAAATATTAATAATGTGGAAACTTGGGCAGATGTAGCGCTGATTTTACAAAAAACCAGTGACTGGTATGCCCAGTACGGTTCGGAGACAAGCAAGGGAACAAAGACATTCGCCTTAGTCGGTAAGGTGGACCGCACCGGGCTTATTGAGGTCCCCTTAGGCATTACTTTAGGTGAAATCATTTATGACATTGGCGGCGGCATTCTTAAAGGCAAAAAATTTAAAGCAGTGCAAACTGGCGGCCCTTCGGGAGGTTGCCTGCCATCGTCTATGCTTGATTCACCTGTTGATTATGAATCGTTGACCGCTGCTGGCTCAATCATGGGCTCAGGCGGCATGATTGTTGCTGATGAAGATACCTGCATGGTTGACCTGACAAAGTATTTTCTTACTTTTACTCAGGCGGAGTCTTGCGGTAAATGCCCCCCATGTCGAGTTGGCACACGGCAAATGCTGGGTATTTTGGAACGTATAACCCGAGGGGAAGGCGAGCCTGGGGATGTAGAGCAGCTTGACAGGATAGCTACCACGGTTAAGCAGGGCTCCCTCTGTGGTCTAGGGCAAACCGCCCCTAACCCGGTGCTGACTACTATTCGCTATTTCCGTGATGAATATGATGCTCACATTAATGAAAAGCGGTGCCCATCCCTGATATGTAAAGATTTGATTTCCTTTTACATTTTGCCAGATAAATGTCAGGGCTGTATGATTTGTTTGCGAAATTGCCCTGTTGAAGCAATTTCTGGCGGTAAAAGATTAGTACACGTTATCGACCAGGATAAATGTGTTAAATGTGGGACATGTCTTGATGTTTGCCCACCTCGTTTTGCTGCTGTAGCTAAAGTCTCAGGTGAGCAGATTGAAGTCCCTTCACAGCCTGTACCTATTGAGACATCAGCTTGAGGTGGATTTCTAAAGTGGCACTCGCTCATGATTTGTGTATGCTAGCAGGAATTGATAGGAGTTGAGCATGGTTGTTGGTCAGGAGACTAGAACTATTGATTTGACTATTGACGGGCAGCAGGTCAAGGCAAAAGAAGGAGCTACAGTACTTGAGGTGGCCCGGGAGGGGGGTATTTATATTCCTACTCTATGTTACCATCCCAGCTTGACTCCATACGGAAGCTGCCGTATGTGCATAGTTGAGATTGAGAACATACGGGGATTCCCCACTGCTTGCACTACACCAGTAACTGAGAGCATGGTAGTCAACACCAATACGCCGCAGCTTCAAGAGTTAAGACGCAATATCCTTGAACTAGCTCTTAGTGAGCATCCCTATGCCTGCCTCATTTGTGACCGTAGAGAGCGTTGCCAACCTTTCCACATTACACTGCGAAAAACAGCTGTAACTAGTGGATGCACAATGTGCCCCAAGAATAGGCGCTGTGAGTTGCAGGAGGTAGTTGATTACGTTGGTCTTACCGAAGTTAGGTTATCTCCTATCTATCGGGATTTACCGATTCTTAGAGATTCACCCTTTTTTGACCGGGATTACAACTTGTGCATACTTTGCGGGCGCTGCGTTCGGGTATGTCAGGAGGTAAGAGGAGCTGGAGCAATTGCCTTTACTTACCGAGGTAGCCAGGCTCTGGTTGGCACTGCCTTCGATAGGTCGTTACAAGACTCAGGATGTCAATTTTGCGGGGCTTGCGTTGATGCTTGTCCCACTGGTGCTTTAATGGAGCGCTCTGGTAAATGGCAGGGACTACCTGAGTCCACTGTAACTACAACCTGTGGCTATTGCGGGGTCGGTTGCCAATTAAACCTTGAAATAAAGGGAGGAAAGATTGTTCGGGTAGCACCAGTTCTGGACAATTCAGTTAATCAGGGACAAGCCTGTGTTAAAGGTCGTTTTGGCATTGCCGAATTTGTCCATCATCCTCAGCGCTTGACTACGCCCTTAATACAAAGGAATGGAGAATTAGTCGAGGCGAGCTGGGACGAGGCACTAACTCTGGTAACAAAAAGGTTGGCGAACTACAAGGGAAATCAATTTGCCTTTATTTCCTCAGCCAAATGCACCAACGAGGAGAATTACCTAGCTCAGAAGTTCACTCGCATGGTAATGGCTACCAATAATATTGACCATTGTGCCCGGTTATGTCATGCGCCCACAGTAGCTGGTTTAGCTCAGGCTTTTGGCAGCGGTGCTATGACCAATTCCATCAATGAGATCAAGGATGCTGCCTGTATACTTGTTATCGGCAGTAATACAAGCTCAGGTCATCCGGTTATTGCCCTGGAGATAATAAAGGCAGTGCGCAATGGTGGTAAACTCATTGTGGCTAATCCCAGGGAGATTGAACTTTGTCGCTACGCTGATATCTGGTTGAGGCATTTCCCTGGCAGCGATGTTGCCTTGCTTATGGGTATGATGCGGGTCATTATAGATGAGGAGCTAGCCGATTTAGCGTTTGTCGAAGAACAGTGCCAGGACTTCGATGCTTTTAGAGAATCGCTAATCAATTTTGATCTGGATCTTGCAGAGAAGGTTACTGGTGTAACCAGCGATAAGATAGTTGAGGCAGCTCGGCTGTATGCTACTCATAAACCAGCAAGCATTATCTACGCTATGGGCATTACCCAGCATAGTCATGGCACAGATAATGTATCAGCTACCGCCAATTTAGCTATGCTCGCTGGTAACATTGGCAAGCCGTCAACGGGTGTAAACCCGCTGCGAGGGCAGAATAACGTTCAAGGTGCCTGTGACCTGGGAGCTTTACCTAATGTTTATACTGCTTACCAGAGGGTTGATAATCCTGACATTCAGAAGAAATTTGAGACTGCCTGGGTATGCAGCCTAGATGCTAGTCCAGGGTTAACTTTACCAGAGATGATTGAAGCTGCTTATAGTGGGCAGATTAAGGCGGTTTATTTAATGGGTGAAAACCCGTTACTGAGCGAAGCTGATGCTGGGCATGCTCAGGAGGCATTGAGTAAGCTAGACTTCTTAGTGGTTCAGGATATTTTTCTTACCGAGACAGCTCAGCTAGCTGATGTAGTTTTGCCAGCAGCTAGCTTTGCTGAGAAAGATGGCACTTTTACTAATACCGAACGGCGAATACAGCGAGTAAGAAAAGCAATCGAGCCTATAGGCAATGCCAAGCCTGACTGGTGGATTATCTGCCAGATAGCTAAGAGGTTAGAGGCTGAGGGTTTTGATTTTGAGCATCCTTCACAAATAATGGCTGAGATTGCTAGTTTGACTCCCAGCTACGGAGGTATCAGCTACCAGCGTCTGGAAGAATGTGGTCTACAGTGGCCTTGTCCGACTAAAGACCATCCTGGGACACCTATATTGCATGTGGGCAAGTTCGTTCGTGGTTTGGGAAAGTTTACACCGCTCGAGTATAGGCCGCCGGCAGAGTTACCCGACGAAGAGTATCCGCTAGTGCTGACCACGGGTCGTAGCCTCTACCATTTTCATACCGGGACTATGACACGGAGGGTAATGGGGCTCAATGCCATCGAACCGGAAGGAGTAGTGGAGATAAACCCAGTTGACGCTTCTCATTTGAAGATTGCCGATGGTGACAAAGTCAAGGTAATTTCTCGTCGTGGCGAGGTAATAGCTAAAGTGAGAGTAACTGAGGAGTCACCGCCCAAGGTAGTATTTATGACCTTCCACTTTGCCGAGAGTGCAGCCAATATCCTGACTAATCCAGCGCTTGATCCTGTATCTAAAATTCCAGAATTCAAAGTATGCGCTGTAAGGGTTGAGAAAGTTTAGAGAGAAAATGACCGAGCTTAATCTAATCATTGATGGACAACAAATAGCAGCAGAGCGTGGAATGACCATATTTGAGGCTGCCACCAAGGCAGGCATATATATTCCCAGCCTTTGTGCTCATCCCGACTTGTCTCCTTCGGGGGAATGTGGACTGTGTTTAGTAGAAATTGAAGGCGAGCCTGAGTTCGCAATTTCATGCACTACAGATGTCGCTGAAAATATGGTGCTGCACACCGATACACCACAGCTTCGGCAGAAGCAGCACGAGGTCTTAGAGAAGATTCTATCTGAGCATCCAAATGCCTGCCTCACTTGCTGGCGCAAGGAGCGCTGTGAACCATTTGATATATGTCTACGGAATGTAGCAGTAACCGAGCGCTGTGTTACCTGCCCTGAAAATGGGCGATGCGAACTGCAAAAAGTGGTCGACTACTTGGATATTGGAATCGCAACCATTCCTTACAAGTATAGGAAACTCCCAATAAACAGGGATAATCCTTTCTTCGATCTGGATTACAATCTGTGCATTGCCTGCGGGCGGTGCGTTAGAGCTTGCCAAGATTTGAGAGGGGTAAAAGCTCTAGACTTCATTGAATTGAATGGCTATCGAGTAGCTGGGCCAATTAGGGGCAACCACAAGGATTCGGGATGCAAGTTTTGCTTTACTTGTGTCGAAGTTTGTCCCACTGGGGCACTAGTAGACAGAGAAGCAAGATATCAGACTATCTCGGATTGGGAAGCTTATGTTGTTCCATGTCGCCAAGCTTGCCCAGCTCATATAGACATACCCCGCTACATAAATTTCATTGCTCAGGGAAAATACAGTGAGGCCTTAGCTGTGATACGAGAGAAGGTTCCGTTTCCTGGAGTGCTAGGGCGTGTTTGCGTACATCCGTGTGAACAAGCATGCCGACGCAGTCAATTAAGTGAGCCGATTTGTATAAAGTTTCTCAAGCGTTTCGCCGCTGACTACGATACTGGCTTATGGAAACAGAATGCTAAAGTGGCGCCACCAACAGGCAAGCGAGTAGCTGTAGTTGGCTCAGGCCCAGCAGGGCTTACTGCAGCCTATTACTTGGCCAAACTCGGGCATTCGGTAACGGTTTTCGAAGCTTTGCCGCAAACAGGAGGTATGACACGGGTAGGTATTCCAGCCTACCGTTTGCCACGAGAAATCCTGAATGCTGAAATTGAAGAGATCGAAAAAGTAGGCGTTGATATAAAAACTAACACTAAAATAGAATCCCTAGATAGTCTCTTTGAGCAAGGCTATAATTGTGTATTTTTGGCTCTGGGGGCTCATCGGGGAACCAAGATGGGTGTTGATGGTGAAGACAGCCCCGGTGTAATAGACGGTGTGGATTTCCTTCGCCAGGTAAGCTTAGGTGAAGAAGTAACGATAGGAGAAAAGGTAGCCATAATTGGTGGTGGCAACGCAGCTATAGACTGTTCGCGAACCGCACTCCGCCTTGATGCTAAAGAGGTGACCATTATTTACCGCCGCACCCGGGCTGAAATGCCAGCCAGTCCTGAAGAGGTAGAAGAGGCATTAAGAGAAGGGGTGAAAATTATATTCTTGGCAGCACCCACCCAGGTAAGCGTCAAAGATAGACACATCGAGCTGGAGTGTCTGCAGATGAAATTGGGTGAGCCTGATGCCAGCGGCAGGCGCCGACCAGTGCCAATCAGGGGGAGCGAGTTCACTATGGAATTTCACAATGTGATAGCTGCTATTGGACAAGCGCCTGAAGTTCCAGCCCAGTTTGAGATCGAACTTGGTCGGGGGAATGTCATTAAGACAAATAGCGAAACCTTGGCTACTAATCGAGAAGGTGTGTTTGCTGGTGGTGATGTTGTCACTGGTCCGGCCTCAGTCATCGGAGCTATTGCCCAAGGCAGACAGGCAGCTAGCTCTATAGACAGCTATCTGGGTGGCAATGGCATTATTGATGAGTCCCTCATATCTGCTGATGAACCTGACCCTTGGTTGGGAACCGATGGTGATTTTGCTGACCGAATCCGAGCACATATGTCCTGTCTAGATATCAGTCAGCGCTTGGCTGACTTTGCCGAGGTAGAGCTCGGCTATGATGAGGCGACAGCCGAAGAAGAGGCAAAGCGCTGCTTAAGATGCGACCTTAGACTGAAACTGTCTTCGCCCATGTTGCCACCGGTAAAGGTTAAATCTGCTTAGCTTTAGAGGTATCATGTTCAGAATTCTGGCTAAAGAGAAGCTTACCCCCTTTATAACTATGCTGAAAATCCAGGCGCCTGCAATAGCCCGAAAAGCCCAACCAGGACAGTTTGTTGTCGCTCGGGTCGACGAGGTTGGTGAGCGTTTTCCGATTAGTTTAGCCAATTGGGACAATGAAGAGGGCAGTATTACCATAGTGGTCATGGAAGTGGGCACTTCTACGCGTAAACTAGCGTGCCTTAACGCAGACGACCATATATTAAATTTGGCAGGCCCACTAGGTCTGCCTGCCCACATAGACAATTTTGGTAAGGTGGTTTGTGCTGGTGGCTGCTATGGCATCGGAGCAATCCTGCCCATAGCTCGTGCCCTTAAAGAATCAGGCAATGAGATTATTTCCATTATAGAAGCCCGGAGTAAAAACCTGCTTTACTGGCAGGAACCTCTGCGCCAAGTTAGCGATGAGCTCATCATGACTACAGGCGATGGCTCCTACGGTTATAAAGGTTGGACTTATGACCCGCTAAAGGAAATGCTGGAAAAAGGTGAAAAGGTCGACCGAGTATTCGCTCACGGCTGTAATTTTATGATGATGCTTTGCTCCGAAATCACGAAGCCTTTTGGTGTCAAAACCATGGTTAGCCTTAACCCAATTATGGTTGATGGTACCGGCATGTGCGGAGTATGTCGGGTCTCCGTAGGCGGCGTCACCAAGTTTGCTTGTGTCGACGGACCAGAGTTTGACGGACACGAAGTTGACTGGGAATTGCTAGCATCCAGACGCCAAAGCTACATTCAAGAGGAAATAAGGTCGCTGGAATGGTGGGAATGCCAGCAATGGTGCCTGACAACAGCTAAGTCTAAGGAGGCTTAAACTTGGAGGAAAAACCAAAGCCGAAGCTTGATTTAAATAGAGTGCCAATGCCTAGGCAAGATCCAAAGGCCAGGGCAAAAAATTATAATGAGGTAGCTCTGGGCTACACTGAGGAAATGGCACTTCAGGAGGCAAATCGTTGCATTCAATGCCCAAAGCGTCCATGTATCGATGGCTGCCCAGTAAATGTGGACATTCCCGACTTTATTAAGGCAATACGAGACAACGATATGGCCGAGGCAGTAAGGATACTCAAAAGCAAGAACAGCCTTCCCGGTGTCTGTGGACGTGTCTGTCCTCAGGAAACACAGTGCGAAGCGCTATGCTCGCTGGGCAAAAAGGGGGCGCCTATAGCTATCGGCCGCCTGGAGCGCTACGTGGCTGATTGGGAACAAAGCCATGGTTCAAATCCACGTCCTTCACCTGAATTGCCACCACCGACGGACAAAAAAGTAGCTGTCATTGGCTCAGGCCCAGCCGGGTTAACCTGTGCTGCTGATCTAGCCAAATTGGGACATGAAGTGACTATTTTTGAGGCGCTCCATGTTGCTGGTGGTGTGCTAATGTATGGCATTCCTGAGTTCAGACTTCCCAAGAGTATCGTCCAGGCTGAAGTTGACTTTGTTAAGTCTTTAGGGGTGGATATCAGGCTCGATTCAGTAATGGGTAAATTAGCTACTGTTGACGAGCTATTAGAAGGTGACTACGATGCTATCTTCTTAGGCACCGGAGCTGGATTGCCGATGTTCATGGATATACCCGGTGAGAACCTCAACGGTATCTATTCAGCTAATGAATTCCTTACCAGGGTCAATCTAATGAAAGCCTATCTCTTTCCTGAATATGATACCCCCATAAAGGTGGGAAGGAGAGTAGCCGTTATAGGTGGTGGCAATGTAGCCATGGACTCAGCTCGCTGTGCCCTAAGGCTTGGAGCCAATGAAGTTTATATCGTCTACCGACGGTCTCGAGCCGAGATGCCAGCCCGACTTGAGGAGGCAGAAAACGCTGAGGAGGAAGGGATTATCTTCAAGATTCTCACTAATCCAAAGCAGTTTATAGGCGATAACCAGGGCTGGGTAACAGCCATGGAATGCTACGAGATGGAACTGGGTGAACCTGATGCCAGTGGCCGACGTCGCCCCATTGTCAAGGAAGGTAGTGAATTCATCATCGATGTTGATGTGGTGGTTGTAGCTCTGGGAACAACCCCTAATCCTTTAATTCCGTCAACTACAAAAGGCTTAGAAACCACAAAGCGTGGCACTGTAGTCGCCGATGAGGAAACCGGTAAAACGGTGAAGGACAAAGTCTGGGCTGGCGGCGATGTTGTTACTGGTGCAGCTACGGTCATCAGCGCTATGGGTGCTGGAAAAAGAGCTGCCGCCTCAATAGATGCCTATCTCAAGAGATAGTGACTCCACTCTAGTCTTTCTGCAACATACACTTGGCCCCGTCTTAGCTATCCGGGTTATAATGATTGGTGGTTAGACAAGATGCCAATACTTCCCACACTGACAAGGCTCTCTAGAGAGACATCAACCTAGTCTTATGTCCCTTTTATTCTTCTAGCTTAAATTCCCATTGGCAACAGACTTCATTCTTGCTTTTTCTGGGCGGTGATTTCAGGCACTTTACCTCTATGCCAGGACTAAAAAAGGAGGCATAGTCTTTAAAAACCTTAGTGTCTACCAGATTACAAATGCTCTCTTCTCTCCCTTCGCCTTCCTCTTCTAGAGCTATTAGTGTAGGACAGTGAGTGATCGTAAGCATAGCCTGATTCCTATTCTCAACCTCCAGTTTATATTCAAGATTCCAAAACCATGGGCTGAGTTGAAGAGTCTTCACGAGAGCAGCAACATCGTTTCCGTCGATTTTCATCATCTTCGTGAGACGCTTTGATTCATACTTAACTACACTTTCCCAAGCCAATAAGTCACAGGCCAGAGCTTCCTCATTACTACTCCTCTCCTTAACTGAAAGATACCAAAATCCGTCTATTGCCAGGTAAAACCTAGCATATAGCCTTAGCAGCTCTATAAGCGTATCTTTAGAAAAGCTCTCAAGGCGCATTTCCGGAAGAAATTCTCCGTTGTAATCCCTCAGTATTTTCACAATAGCCTCCTTATAGTATTTTGCTCAAACGTTTCCCACCGTGAACACTTTTCTTCTTATGGTCATGACACCATTAAATGCTAATTAGTGCTTCAACAGCATAGTCTCTTAGGTTATGACCTTGATTGCTAAGGTTAGCTTGGTTTGTCGCGTAGTTTATAGCTTTTTGCCGAAGTCGTCAAAAACTTGACAAATCCCGAATAGATACTTAAAATATACTGCAATAGAATATAGCAAAGGCTGAGAACAGAACTAGTACGCCTTAAAGCGAAGCTACAGAGAGTCAGAGTAGGTGAAAGCTGATGCTAGCGCAAAGGCTGAATGGATCTGGGAGCCGCAAACCGAAAGGTTAGTGGAAGCAAGCACGAGTAGGTTTTGACGCAAGGGTAGCGTTATCAAAACTCAGGGTATCGCTTTAGTAAATTACAGCCGTACCTGAAAGAGATGGTCGATAAAGGCCAACAAGGGTGGCACCGCGAAGCTTAAGCCTCTCGCCCCTTAGGCGAGAGGCTTAAATTTATAAAGGATCAAATATGTACTTGCCGGACTTAAATACTTTCTGCCATAAAACAGAAACTGGCAATTTAGTGCCAGTCTTCCGTGAGCTATCAGCAGATTTAGAAACCCCGGTATCAGTGTTCCTTAAACTAAAGAATGATACTCCCTGTTTCTTGCTAGAGAGTGTAGAGAGGGGCGAACAATTAGGACGTTACTCCTTTATTGGTACCAATCCCTTCCTAATCTTTCAAGCTCAGGGTACAAAAGGAAGCATAAATGACCATGGTAAAATAAGCAAGGCTTACTTCGACCCACCACCATCGGATAACAATCCCCTGAGGGAAATCCAAAGGCTACTTTCTCAATACAAAGTAGCAGCTGTCCCTGAATTGCCCCGTTTCTTCGGAGGTGCCGTTGGTTACCTATCTTATGACATGGTACGCTTTTTTGAAAAACTACCGCCATCACCTAAAGACCAGCTTAAGCTTCCTGATTGCGTTTTCCTCTTCACCGATACTTTGGTCATCTTCGACCACGTCGCTAATAAGATGAAAATTGTATCTAATGCCATGGCCAGCGACAACGACTCAGTTGCTTATCAAGAAGCGGTAGATAAAATCGAAGATATAATCTCTATCCTTAGCCAGCCACTAACTACAACAGAACCAGCCCGCACATCCACCCCAGACGATTCTGAGACCCCCCAATTAAGTTCCAATTTTACATCACAAGAGTTCAATGAAGCGGTAAAAGTCGCCAAAGAGCATATTCTTAATGGAGATGCCTTCCAGATTGTCCTATCTCAACGTTTGTGCCGTCAGACCACGGCTCAACCATTCTCCATCTATAGGGCATTGCGCATGCTTAATCCCTCGCCATATATGTTTTACCTCGACTTTAGCAACTTCCAACTGATTGGGTCATCTCCCGAGATGCTAGTCAAGCTTGAAGGCAACCAAGCTGAAACCCGCCCTATTGCTGGCACTAGACCAAGAGGGAATAGCGAAGACAAAGATGAACTGATTATCACCGAGTTGCTTGCCGACCCTAAAGAGAGGGCCGAACATGTAATGCTGGTCGACCTAGGCAGAAATGATCTGGGGAGAGTTTGCCGCTTTGGCACCGTCGAAACGCCCCTCTTCATGACTACGGAGAAATACTCTCATGTTATCCATATAGTCTCCTCAGTAACCGGCGAATTGCAGGAAAAGCAGAATGCATTCGACCTGCTTCATGCTTGCTTCCCAGCAGGCACAGTCACTGGAGCTCCGAAAATCAGAGCTATGGAAATTATTAATGAGCTGGAAGGAGTAAGCCGAGGGCCTTATGCTGGCGCAGTAGGCTATTTCAGCTTCACAGGTAACATGGATACCTGCATAACTATTCGCACAATTGTCCAGATTGGTAATACTGTTTACCTTCAAGGTGGCGCTGGTATCGTTGCTGACTCAGACCCAGAACGAGAATACTTGGAAACCCTCAAAAAGATGGAGGTTCTACAAAAGGCAGTTAATTTAGCTGAAACTAGGTGAGGATTTAAAACTGTGATTAGAGAAGCGATTGCTAAATTGATAGAAAAGAATGATCTTGCCGAAAGCGAAGCTGAAGCGGTTATGCACCAGATCATGCACGGTGAGGCTACCCCCAGTCAAATAGGTGCTTTCCTTACTGCACTCCGAATGAAAGGAGAGACCGTAGATGAAATTACCGGCTGCGCCCGGGCTATGCGGGCTAACGCTATAAGTGTAACCACCAATCAAAAATTACTGGTAGATACCTGTGGCACCGGAGGTGATAGCACAGGCACATTCAATATTTCCACTATTGTCAGCCTGGTAGTAGCTGGAACTAAATTAGCTGTAGCTAAACATGGCAA
The DNA here is from genome assembly GCA_011170325.1 of Dehalococcoidia bacterium. Lineage (GTDB taxonomy): Bacteria > Chloroflexota > Dehalococcoidia > GIF9 > UBA5629 > W265. The sequence goes on from DUEX01000001.1 coordinate 54,640, forward strand.
CCGCTCCGTATCCAGCCGCTGTGGCAGTGCCGACCTCCTTGAAACTCTGGGCGTCAAAATCGACCTTGGTCCTGAAGAGGTAGCAAGATGTATAGACGAGGTGGGCATCGGCTTTCTCTTCGCCCCACGTTTCCATCCAGCTATGAAATATGCCTCCACACCTCGCCGTGAAATGGGCATTAGAACTATCTTTAACCTCCTAGGGCCATTAATCAACCCAGCTTCAGCCTCAGTTCAACTGATGGGTATCTATGCCCCCGAGCTTACTGAAACCTTAGCACAGGTTTTAGATTCACTAGGCACCCATCAAGCTATGGTAGTCCATGGAGGCGGTCTTGACGAGCTTTCTACCACAGCTACCAACAGAATAAGCCAGCTCACGAATGGCCAAGTAACTACTTACTACCTTGATCCTAGTGAATTAGGGTTACCACCGACCCGCTTGGAAGAATTGAAAGGCGGGGCACCCCGGGAAAACGCTAAAATTGCACTGAATCTGCTCCGAGGCGAGCCGGGTGCAAAAAGAGATATTGTGCTACTAAACGCTGCCGCTGCCCTTGTTACCGCGGGAAAAGCCAAGGATTTCAAGGCAGGCGTGGCTATAGCTACTGAATCCATTGACGGTGGCCAAGCACTGAACAAGCTAGAGGAGCTTATCCATTTAAGCAACGCTCTTTGAGATTTTGATATGACTAATAACAAAATTCTTGACAATATAATAGCTACTACTTATCGAAGCCTTGCCCAAAGAAAACGCCAAAAACCTTTGAACGAGCTTAAGCAGGAAATAAGCCAAAAAAGCAAGCCTAAAGATTTGGAAGATTGCTTGCGGGGAGAAGAAATTAAACTTATTGCTGAAATCAAAAGGGCATCGCCAAGCAAAGGGGCGCTACATCCTGACCTTAATATTATTAAGTCAGCCCAAAGCTATGCTCAAGGCGGAGCTGCAGCCATCTCAGTGCTCACTGAACCAACCTTCTTCTTAGGAAGTTTTGCTGACTTAGGCATAGTTCGAAAAGCCACAAATTTGCCTATCTTATGTAAAGATTTCATCCTTGATACCTACCAAATTTACGAAGCTCGTGCTTACGGAGCCGATGCCATATTAATTATCGCTGCCATACTCCAGCAGCAAGAGCTAAAATCCTTAGCCACGCTGGCTCATGACCTTGACATGTCAGCTCTAATAGAAGTGCACGATGAAACGGATATAGAGAAGGCGCTGGATGCTGAAGCCTGCCTTATCGGCATAAACAACCGCAATTTGGCCGACTTCAGCGTTAATCTGGAAACAACTTTAAGGCTACGACCTCTAATCCCAGAACACGCGACTGTAGTAAGTGAAAGTGGCATCCAATCTGCTGCTGACATAGCTAGGCTTAAGGCAGCCGGAATCAATGCCATTCTAGTTGGCGAAGCTCTAGTTACCAGCCCTGACCCAGTAGCTAAAATCAAACAACTGCTGGGCTTAATCCCCGTAAGGCAAGGGAATTTCAATGGTAAGAGTTAAGGTCTGCGGTATAACCAATATTCAAGATGCCCTATCAGCCATAGACTACGGTGCTGATGCCTTGGGCTTTGTCTTTGCTCCAAGCCCGAGGCAGTTAACCCCAGAACAAGTTCAAGACATAGTTAGCCAATTGCCTCCTCATACTTGTAAAGTTGGCGTCTTTGTGGATTTCGAGTTAGCAACCGTAAATGATATAAAATCAAGATGCCATTTAGACATAGTTCAACTACATGGCTCCGAGAGTCCTGAGTATTGCCAATCTCTTTTACCCAATGTAATAAAATCTTTCCAGGTTAGAGATGAAACAATCTTAGAGCTCCTACCCACCTATAGGGTAAAGGCTTACCTACTGGATAGCTACCACACTAAACTAAAAGGTGGCACAGGACACAGTTTCGATTGGTCAATCGCTAAAAAAGCTAAGGAATACGGACCGATTATCTTATCTGGCGGGCTTAACCCGGATAATATACGCCAAGCTATTGCCGCTGTCCAGCCATTTGCCGTAGATGTCTCCAGCGGTGTAGAGGCCACTCCAGGGAAAAAAGACCAAAATAAACTTCGCAATTTTTTGAAAGCAGCCAAACAAGTACAGGTAGAGAAGGCAAAGTTTTGAAGTTACCTGATAACAAAGGCTATTTTGGAGAATACGGTGGCAAATTTGTACCTGAGGTACTAGTGGCACCTTTAGCCGAGTTAGAATCAGCTTATGCTGAAGCCTACGCCGATACTCGTTTCTGGGATGAATTCAATGCCCTTTGCCACAACTGGATTGGACGCCCAACACCACTCTATTTCGCTCGCCAACTCTCAGCCAAGTTAGGAGGAGCCACCATTTTGCTCAAACGGGAAGATCTAGCTCATACTGGTGCTCATAAAATCAACAATACTTTAGGGCAAGGGCTGCTGGCAAAGCGGATGGGTAAGAAAAGGATTGTTGCCGAAACCGGGGCAGGGCAACACGGTGTAGCCACAGCCACAACATGCGCATTGCTTAATATCGAATGTGTTGTATACATGGGAGAAGAGGACATTCAGCGCCAGTCACTTAATGTCCTGCGCATGAAGTTACTGGGGGCTGAGGTACGGCCAGTATCTTCGGGTAGCCGAACTCTTAAGGATGCTATCAATGAAGCTATCAGAGACTGGATAACCAACGTATCTAACACTTACTACCTCCTTGGCTCGGTGGTCGGTCCTCATCCCTACCCCATGATGGTTCGTAATTTCCAGTCAATAATTGGCAAAGAAACAAGGGAGCAAGTATTAGCCGAATATGGGAATTTGCCTAATTATATAGTAGCTTGTGTTGGTGGTGGTAGTAATTCAATAGGCATCTTTTACCCATTTGTAGACGATAGCCCTATCAAATTGATTGGGGTCGAGGCTGCTGGAAAAGGATTAAGTAGTGGAAAACATGCTTCTCCTTTAATGGCTGGTAGAACCGGCGTTCTCCACGGAGCCAGGTCTTACTTAATGCAAGACGAGCACGGGCAGGTACTCACTACTTACAGTATCGCCCCTGGTTTAGATTATCCTGGCGTAGGACCGGAACACTGCTACTATAAAGACACTGGTCGAGTTAATTACACAAGTGTTACCGATAACCAAGCATTAGACGGCTTTCACCTCCTCTCCACCACCGAGGGCATTATCCCAGCACTAGAGCCAGCTCACGCTATCTACTATGCCGCTGAGCTAGCCAAGGATTTGACCAAAGACCAGATTATAATCATCAACCTTTCTGGTAGAGGAGACAAAGATTTGGATATAGTCTCTAAAGCTACGGGGGTAAGGCTATGAGCCAACTTGCTTCCGTTTTCACTACCCCTGAACATAAAGCGTTAATTGCTTATGTTACTGTGGGTTATCCCAGTATTGAAGCTACCTTAGAAGTGGTACCATTACTAGCCTCCTTGGGCTGTGATGTAGTAGAGCTAGGTATTCCCTTTTCTGACCCATTGGCTGACGGAGTTACTATTCAGGAGGCAAGCTACCGAGCTCTGCGCCAAGGTGTTTCACCTTTGTCATGCCTAGACACAGCCGCTAGACTGCGAGAAAAAATAAGCATACCGTTGATATTTATGACTTACTATAATCCGGTTTTCAGTTTTGGAATAGACAATTTTTGCCAGGCTTGCCTTAACTCAGGTATCGATGGGCTTATAATTCCTGATCTGCCTCCTGAGGAATCCAATGAACTAGAAACTTCCACCCAACAGCGCCAGCTTGACCTGATTTATTTGCTAGCGCCTAACAGTCCCGAGGAACGCATCAGAGTAGTAGCCCAAAAATCCCGTGGCTTTATCTACTTGGTTTCCCTCACCGGCACTACCGGTGCCCGAGAAAGGCTACCGCCGGATTTAGAAAGCTTTGTAGCTCGGGTGAGACAAAAAACCAGCCAACCCCTTTGTGTCGGCTTTGGCATCTCCACACCAGAGCAGGCACAGCGGGTAGCTAAAATAGCCGATGGCACAATTGTCGGTAGCCGTCTTATCCAGCTATTAGATGAACGACCACTTAACAAGCTCGCCGAATTTATCAAAAGTTTACGAAAGGCTTTGGATAATCACCATTAGCAGATAAAAAACTAAAAAGGAGGCAACAATATGTCAACAATGTCATGGAGCTGGCCCCAAGAGGGCCAAGAACAGTTTCAATCACATTAACAAAACTTTTAGCACTTAAAAAGGAGGATAAAAATGGAAAGAACAATGTACTTTCTTGACCAAAAGGATATGCCAACTCACTGGTATAATATCCAGGCTGATTTGCCTGAGCCATTGCCACCTCTGCTTCATCCTGGTACCAAGGAGCCCACACGTCTCCCCCCCCCGCTCTTCCCCGAGGCCTGTAATGAGCAGGAGTTCAGCAAAGAGCGCTGGATTGAGATCCCCGAAGAGGTACAAGAGATTTACCGCACGTGGAGACCCACAGTATTACATCGGGCGCGTCGGCTGGAGAAAGCCTTAGACACACCAGCCAAGATCTTCTTTAAATATGAAGGGACAAGCCAGGCTGGTAGTCATAAACCCAACACTGCCGTAGCTCAAGCCTATTATGCAAAAAAACAGGGGGCTAAGCGCATGACCACAGAGACCGGTGCTGGACAGTGGGGAAGTGCCCTCTCCATGGGCTGCATGTTCTTTGGTCTCGAATTAAAGGTCTATATGGTTAAAGTAAGCTACAACCAGAAACCTTATCGCCGTATCTTGATGGAGACCTGGGGAGCCAACTGCGTGCCCAGCCCTAGCACAGATACCGAAATCGGACGCAAAATTCTAGCTGAAAACCCCGACTCACCGGGCAGCCTGGGGATTGCCATCAGCGAGGCGATAGAAGATGCTCTAAATCGTGATGATACTTTCTATTCTATAGGCAGCGTAGTAAATCATGTCCTACTACACCAGACTATTGTAGGCGAGGAGACCCGGAAGCAAATGGAGATGGCGGATGCCTACCCTGATATTATCGTCGGCTGTATCGGCGGCGGCTCTAACTTCGCCGGGCAATTCCTGCCCTGGATCAGGGATAAAATTAGCGGGAAAAAACCAGACATGCGCATCATCTGCGTTGAGCCCATGGCTGCCCCCAGCTTGACCAAGGGTCCCTATACTTGGGACTATGGGGATATAGCTGGCCTTGCCCCTATAGTCAAGATGTATACCCTAGGGCATACCTTTATTCCATCCCCAATTCACGCTGGAGGACTGCGCTACCATGGGATGGCACCCATAATATGCCACCTCTATAAGTTAGGATTAGTCGAGGCTAGGGCTGAGTATCAGATCCCGGTCTTCGAGGCAGGCGTAAAGTTTGCTCGGACTGAGGGCATTATCACGGCCCCGGAACCATGCCATGACCTCAAGGTAACTATTGATGAAGCCCTTAAATGTAGGGAAGCAGGCGAATCAAAGACCATCCTGATAGCTCATAGTGGACACGGGCATTTCGACCTGGCTGCCTATGACGAATATCTCTCAGGAAAGCTTAAGGATTATGAGTATCCTGAAGAGAAGGTAAGGGAAGCTTTAGCTGAATTACCAAAAGTACCGTCGGGGATATAATAAAGGTTTAAGGTTCAGCCTAGAAGGAAAGGGCGAGCAGCCCAGGGCCAGTATCGACGCCAGCAATCGGTAGCCAGTTAGCAATTTAGACTTCGATACAGTCAAACTGAGAGGAGATTATATCTCTGAAGTTTGCGGCTTACTGAAGCGTGTCAGCGTGGTCAATAATGACACGCATTGGTCGGCTAACCATCTCTTTTATAACATCGACCAAGCGTTCCAAGGCCTTTGGTCTGGTTCTGACCCTCTCCAGCGGATCAACGATGCCGCTGGAGAATCCTATAAATGACGACATTGGTTACTATTCGAATACCATACCGTTCAACCAGCTGTGCCGGCAAACCAGCTGTACTATCAGTGATAATAGCTACTTTGGACATAGCCACCCTCTATAAAGCAATTTTCATACCTTCATAGCCTACATCGATATTAGCTCCCAGCTCTCGAGCTGCATCTTCAATTTCTTGCTCGACTTCCCCCTGATACTGAGGTGGGATATGAACAATAACAACACGAGGTATATATTCCTTGATTTGACGAAATTGGGTAAGCTCCTCCTTAAGGAGCTGAGCTGAAAGATGCCCAACGCTTTTCAGAAATTCTTCAAACTTATTAAGACCGGAAACCTCAACAATAAGCAACTGAGGTGAAATGTGTTCCCAGCAAGCCGATAACCCGGGGCCAGTATCCCCAGTATAGAATAAGCTCTTCCCATCCTTAGAAGTAACTTGATAGCCAATGGTAGGTACGGGATGCTTCACTGGCACAGCTAAAACTTCGTAGCTTGCGATAATCTCCGTCTTAAACGGCTCAATAGCCTTTAACTGAAGAAAAGGCCTTTCTTGGGACGGCCATTTGGAGAAATCAACGTACATTCTGCCATCGAGGAGACAGGAGTTAACAATATCAAGAGTCTCACTCAAAGCATAGACTTCAACTGGAATCTGAAAAATACCACCGTTAGCCCCTAAGGTGACTAGATCCCGAGTATGGTCGAAGTGATGATGAGTCAAAAGAATTGCCCTTACCCTTTCCTGCTCAGATAAGGAAAGGCTTGACGTAAGCCCGCCAGCATCTATAGCCAAAATACTATCGATAAGCAAAGAGGCCATCCGTAACCCTTTAGCCTCAACACTATGAGCGCCTAAAATCTGGACTTCCATTTCCATGCCTCCAACTCACAAATTTGCCTTGGGGCCATCAGTACCTAGACCCATGAGCTTATCAACAGCGATAGAAAAGCTTTGCCATTCAACCAGCTTCTTCGACAGAGTCTGATGGCCTAATTCGGTTATCTCATAATACCGGCGCCTCTGCCGCTCAGCAACCTGTTGCCAGCGACTAGTGACCATCCAGCCACTTCCAAACGGCACAATGCTGGGTAAATTGTATTGCTTTTGAACTTGAAATAACCCTGACTCCTCCCCAATTCCTTAACAATCTGATGACCATGGCTTGGTAGCTCATTTATGATAGAAAGCAGAAGAAAATCAGTAACACCCCTTATAACTCTTGGGCATGGTCTCTCATTGCCTCAGTCCCCCACTACATTGCGTTGCTACTTACCATAGCTTAAGTCTCCTTTGAAATCAAGTCTTTGTGCTTGTCCTTTAACTCACTGAAAGCTACACTTTGCTCCACACAAGCCTTTATGCTAAAATCAAGTCACTATTGACTGTAGTTGTAGGCGGGAAAACAAATGAAACATATCCTCATTACCCTAGTGTTGCTGAGTCTAACACTAAGCGCAGTTGGTTGTCTTATATCACCATCTCAAACTCCAGCACCACCAATCGAGACACCAGCTAATAATACTCCTGCGGCACCAATAGACCCAAGTTGGTCAGCACCCTCACTGGGAAATAACACCCCAGCGCTACCAAGCATTGCTGATGCAGTAGGCAAGGTTTATCAATCAGTAGTAACTATAAGTACCGAGGTAATGACTTTGGATTTATTTTTTGGACCTCGAACGCAGTCAGGCGCTGGATCAGGATGGATTATAGACAAAAATGGCATCATCGTGACCAACAACCATGTAGTTGAAGGAGCTAAAAAGGTGACCGTAGAACTGGCTGATGGCAGAACCTTTCAAGCAAACCCAGACAATATATATCGAGATCCCCTAACTGACTTGGCTATCATCAAAATCGATGCCACTGACCTGCCAGCTGCCAGCCTCGGTAGCTCAGCACAACTGAGAGTTGGCGACTGGGTAGTAGCCATCGGCAATCCCCTAGGCCAGGGACTGCGAGCTAAAGAAGGCACAGTCAGCGGCTTAAAGGTATCCTTACCCTTAGATCAGGGTCAAAGTTTGTATGACCTTATCGAAACCTCAGCAGCTATTAATCCAGGCAACAGCGGCGGACCCTTAGTGAACATGAAAGGAGAAGTCGTCGGCATTACCAGCGCTAAAATCGCTAGCGTTGGCGTTGAGGGCATGGGCTATGCCATAAGCACCAGAACAGCCATACCAATCATCGAGCAGCTAATCCGCAACAGCTACGTGATTCGTCCATGGCTTGGAGTTCAACTGTATACTGTCGACCAATATGTCGCCGCAGTAAACCACCTACCCGTAGACAAAGGAGCAGTTATTACATACATAGCACCAGGTAGTCCAGCAGAAAAAGCAGACTTGAAAAAGCTTGATGTAATTATTCGCTTCCAAGATACAGAGATAACCACAGCCGAGGAACTAATACAAGCCATACACAATTCCCAAGTCGGAGAGAAGGTCAAGATAACCTTCGCCAGGGGAGAAGATACAAAGATAACTTATGCCCACCCTATACAAAGTCCACCCCCCGGCAACTGAAAAGGACAACATCGATAACAATTTCCTAACTTGTTTCTTTCTTGATACCGAATAAGACCTCACGATTTAAAATACGATGTTTCTGAGTACAACTTCCATCAGGCGGTGGCTCGAAGACTAGCTGCCGGGATAGTGTTTCCTGCTTAATATAATCGGCAAATTTTGCCATCACCTGCTGAACTGAGGCTTCGCCTTGATAATAGGTAACAATATAATCAGTGATATCCAGCCCTGCTGAGCGACGCATAGTTTGCAAACGCCGCACTACCTCACGGGCTATCCCTTCAGCCACCAGCTCCGGTGACAGTTCAGTAGCTACTGCTACCTGGTAGTCTCCATCTGCAGCCAAGGCATAACCTGGTTTATCACCGATAACCTCCCCCTCAGCGAACTCCATTTCTTTAACATTAAGCTCGTCCAATACCTGGTAAGCCAACCTACGCAAAGCTTCCTTCTCGGTCGCTGACCTTACTTTGACTAACACACCAGACAGAGGCTGACGCACTTTTATTCCAGCTTTAGCCCGGGCGGCACGGCCGAGGCTACACACCACCATAGCCAGACGGGTAGCATCAATCAACTGTTTATCTATCTGAGCTCGGTCGGCAGTCGGAAAATCAGTCAGGTGCACGCTTTCTGGAGCTCTAGGATCAACAGAACGTACTAAGTTCTGGTAAATCTCTTCGGCAACAAAAGGGGTAAAAGGAGCTAGAAGCTTAGATGAAGCAACTAAGCAATGATATAGTGTGGTATAAGCTGCCAGTTTATCAGCATCGCTCTGGCTCTTCCAAAAGCGGCGTCGGCTTCGCCTCACATACCAGTTGGAAAGATCATTAACAAAGGTCTCAATCCTCCGCCCAGCTGTGGTGGGATCATAATTGCCCAAGCCTTCATCTACATCAGCTATAAGCTGATTAAGTTCAGAGAGAATCCAGTTATCTAAATCGGAAGGAGATGGCGTCGCTGCTGACTTAGGGTCAAAATGGTCAATATTAGCATAGGTTACAAAGAAAGAATAAGTGTTCCACAGGGTAAGCAGAAAATTACGCAGTGCCTCAGCCACCATATCACTGGAGAAACGCCGCACATTCCCAGCTGGTGAAGAGGTAATCAAATACCAACGTAGAGCATCAGCACTGTAGCTATCAAGCACTGCCCATGGGTCAACTACATTTCCCTTAGCTTTGCTCATCTTCTCACCCTGAGCATCGAGAACATGTCCTAGACAGATAACATTCTTAAAGCAATGGTGTTCGAAGAGCAAAGTAGATATAGCATGCAAGCTATAAAACCAGCCGCGGGTCTGGTCAACAGCTTCGCAGATAAAGTCAGCCGGAAAACTCTGGTCAAAATTACCATGATCTTCAAAAGGATAATGCCATTGAGCAAAAGGCATAGCCCCAGAGTCAAACCAGCAATCAATCACTTCCGGTTGCCGCTTCATTTCTCCAGCACATTTCGGACAAGCAAAAGTAATGCCATCAACAAAAGGACGGTGCAAGTCTAAGGGCTCGGCTAAACCTTTGAGCTTTGGTTTTGCCTTTAGCTCATCAAGGCTACCCACGCATTCATAGTTATCACAGCCTGAACATCTCCAGATGTTAAGAGGTGTTCCCCAGTAGCGTTCCCGGGAAAAAGCCCAGTCAACATTATTCTCCAGCCAATCACCGAAACGGCCATACTTAATATGTTCTGGATACCAGTTTATCTTATCATTCCCAGAAATGAGCGCTTCCTTCATTACCGATGTCCTGATATACCAGGTTCTCTTAGCATAATAGAGAAGCGGTGCTTCGCAGCGCCAGCAGAAGGGATAAGTATGAATGATTCGCTCACTACGATAAAGTAACCCCCTCAACTTAAGGTCTTGTATAATAAAGTGGTCAGCCTCCTTAACAAACTTGCCAGAGAAAGGATAGCCACCTGTAATCTTGCCCTCCAAATCTACCGGGTGGACAAAATCCAGTCCACTTCTTGCGCCGGCATCATAATCGACCTCGCCGTAAGCTGGAGCCATATGGACAATGCCAGTTCCGTCTTCCATAGAAACGAAACCACCGGCAACCACCGGGTAATTAAAGAAGCCCAGCTGTTTCCACTTAATATTAGATGAAGGTTGCCCATCCTTTTCCCATATGTCCATCCTACTAACAGTAACTCCAAAGTCAAACGGGTCAAATAAGGGTTCATACCTCAGTCCCACCAAATCGTTGCCGTTTACTTTGGCCACCACATGAGTACCACCCAGTCCCACTTGCTCTAGACGCGCCGAGGCTGAAATAAGATATTCTTCATCAGCTCCTATAATCGAATATTCAGCATCATCAGCAACCGCCAGAGCAGTGTTGCCAGGCAGCGTCCAAGGAGTAGTCGTCCATGCCAGCAAGTAAACAGGCTTATCCCCAGTAAGGTCAAGAAGCCACTTCACAAAATCGGCTTCCCTATCGCCATAACCCTTTCGCAATCTCTCAAGAAAACCTGGGGCTTTATATACTGCTTTTGCAACCTTAAACTTTATGTAAACCGATGGGTCTTCAGCATCATCTCTATAACCCAAAGCCACCTCATGGGAACTAAGAGAGGTGCCGCACCGCGGGCAATGAGGAGTGACCTTATAACCCTGATAAATCAAGCCCTTGTCCCACAACTGCTTTACTGCCCACCAGCAAGATTCAATATAGCTATTGTCTAGAGTTATATAAGGATGCTCCATATCCAGCCAGAAACCGATACGCTCCGTCATAGCTTCCCACTCTCCAAGATAATTAAACACGCTCTCTCGGCAGTGAGCATTAAACTCGGCTACCCCATAGTCTTCAATCTGAGCTTTGCCACTAAAGCCTAGCATCTTCTCTACCTCTAGTTCCACTGGCAGCCCATGAGTATCCCACCCCGCCTTGCGCGGTGCATAATAGCCTTTCATCGTCTTATACCGAGGTATAACATCCTTAAACACTCGGGATAACACATGATGAATCCCTGGGCTACCGTTGGCTGTTGGCGGACCCTCATAGAGCGTAAACCGTGTTGCTCCATGCCGTGCTGCAACGCTCTTTTCAAAGATATGATGCTCTCTCCAAAAACTGAGGATACGGTTCTCTAGTTGAGGAAAACTTACCTTGCTGCTTACCAGCTGGAACATATCTAACGCTTCTTTAATAGAATGGCTACTTTTCGCGCTTCGCCTTCACCCATGCTTTGAGTACTAACATCTGGGTGGTCGGACAAGGCCAGATGAATAATGCGGCGCTCATCTGCAGGCATAGGTTCAAGGGTTATTGGACGCCGCCTTGTCTTCACCTGCTCTGCCAAACGCAAAGCCAAACTTCGCAAAGATTCATAACGACGCTTCTTATAGCCAACAACATCAACATTTATCGGCACCCACATCTTCAACTTCTCAGCAACTATAAGCCTGACAATATATTGCAGAGAAGCTAGAGTCTGGCCTCGGCGACCAATCAAAATTCCCAAGTCATCACCTTCGATATTCAAAGTCACTGGCAGTTCGCCCGCAGACGCTTGAGTTGCACGAATCTCGGCTACTATCCCCATAGATTTAACTAGCGTCTCCAGAATCTCCATAGCCACCTTAGCCACGTCGTCCTTTTCCTGTAGCTGAGGCAAAAGCCTCACTTTGATCCTAGCTTCCTCAGCTCCTACCCCTAGAACCCCTGACTTGCCTTTTCTCAAAACAACAACTTCCACCTGATCCTCGTCTACGCCTAGCTGCTCTAGTGCCATCTGGATGGCTTCATCCACTGTTTTAGCGCTTACTTCTACCTCTTTCACCTCCTGAAAGCCCCCTTTTTCTTCTCATAAGCCTTCTTGATCACCTTAGATTGCTGTTCCGCTGGTGGTATCTTTCGAGCTGGCTCTGGCTTTAGAGCAGACGGGGTAGTTAAATAACCCCAGCCACCAGTAGCAAAATACTGAATTCCGATGCCGATTATATTTGAAACCACCCAGTAAAGAGCCAGACCACTAGGAAAAGACAACGTAAACATGCCAAACATCAATGGCATCATTAACGTAGTCATGCTGGTCATAGATTGCTGCCTGGGGTCAGTAGCTGGTGCCGTCACCATTTTCTGCTGCACCCACATTGTGCCACCTACCAGTATAGCCAAAAGAAGGTAACGGTCAGGCTGTGACAATTGGAACCATAGAAAGTGCTCATTTAGCGGCACCGCTTGACTTACTACCGACCAGGAATAAAGATGCTGAGATAAATCTAACAAGTTCTCCGGAGTTGCCGCCAAAGCCCGCATAATAGACTGATAAAGGGCAATCCAAATGGGCAACTGGATAAGCATAGGCCAGAGGCAGCCCAGAGGGTTTATTCCAGCTTCTTTATACAGCATCATCGTCTCCTGCTGCAGTTTCCGCTGGTTTTTACCATACTTCTTTTGGAGTTCCTGAAGCTTTGGCTGCAACGATTGCATAGCTTTTGTAGATTGAGTCTGCCGCAAAGTAAGAGGGAACAGCACCAGCCGAACGATAACAGTAAGAACGATGATTGCCAATCCAACGTTACTGAATAAAATCTCGGACAAGGCAATCAAGCTATTGAGCACCGGCTCAAGGATAATACTATTCCACAACTCAGCCATAATCAGCTCTACTCAATGTCTGAAGAAAATCTCCAGGCTATTTCTCCATTTTGCACATCAATAGCATAGACATAGCGGTCTCTGGCATGAATATAAACCATATTCCCCCCAGCATAGAGAGGAGCCATCACTGAATAACCAATAGACACAGTTCGCTCCAATGCTCCGCTATCAGCCTCAAGTATATACGTCTCTCCTGATTGTGAGACTACTACGAGAAGATTATCCACCAACACCGGCGTAGACACAATTGGGCTATCAGTAACAAACTGCCATAACTCCTTACCTGTTCTGACCTCAAGAGCATAGATTTTGTGGTCAAGACAACCAGCATAAACAACACTATCCTTAACCAATGGACTTGCCCAAAACCAGTTCTCTCCCTCAAACCTCCATCTCTCTTCACCATCGGCACTACCAATAGCATAAAGGTAACGATCAAAAGTGCCCAAAAAAACATTGTCTCCAGAAACTACAGGAGACGAAGCAATAGCTGCTGGTGATTCAAACTTCCAAAGTTGACTCCCGTCTCTGCTGGATAAAGCATAAAGACTGCCATCATAGTTACCAACATAGACAACACCATCACTAACCGCAGGAGATGTCCATATTCTTCCCCCGGTTTCAAATTCCCACCTCTTATTTCCAGAGACTGCATCCAAGGCATATATTGTGCCCTCAGAGTCGCCAACGTAGACAGCATCACCGGCCACTACTGGGCTACCCACAATAGCCCCAATAAACTTAGTCTCCCCTCGTGGATAAAACCACTCCCCCTTTTCAATCCATGACGGGTTGCCTTCTTCATCATAACCCGGAGCCGACCTGTTCATAGCCATAACTTTACCATTATAAGTTCCAACATAAACTAGTTCCTCAGCCGCTGCTAGTGTGCCATAAATCTTTACCCCTGGCGCTGCCGGAGCACAAGCCGGACCACATATCGAGCCTGGAGGGACTGGAGCCTTAATGGTGTAACTCCACTCCATTTCGCTGGGAAAACTTAGCCCCCGACTTCGAGCTGAAGGGTCCAGTGCTAACACTTTACCATCCATCGACCCAAAGTAAAGAATACCATTGTAACCAGTAAGCCCTGACCATCCCTGTGCCCCTGGCCCAGCACAGCCACCACCCGACGATGCGGGGACACAACTAAAAGCAGCTATGCCAAGAACAGCAAGTGGAAGTAACAAAATCAACACCTTGCTTAGTTTAATTATAACGAAATTAAGGTTCATCTCTATTCTCTGTTAATGGCTGAAGCCAAAGAATCTTATGGTACTGGGTCATAGCCGCCAAGAGACCAGGGGTGACAGCGAGCTAAGCGTCTAGCTGTTAGCCAGCCCCCTTTAATCAATCCATACCTTTGAATTGCTTCACAAGCATAATGAGAACAAGTAGGACTAAAACGGCAAGAAGATGGGGTAACTCGTGATATAGTAGACTGATACAGCTTAATTAACTCCAGGGCTAACCGCTTCATCTCTGTCTCTTAGTAAATGAGCCCGAACTAGTAACCTATCTACTGACTTCTTGAGTTGATGGTAGTCAACAGCTACTGCGCTCGGACGGGCAATAAACACTACATCCCACCCCGGCTTTACTGGTGTTAAGCGTACTATCTCTCTTAGCAAGCGCCGCACCCGATTACGTACCACTGCTTTACCCAACTCTTTAGTCACCGAAAACCCATACCGACTCAATTCAAGCCCATTGGGTAATGCTTTTATTACTATAAAATTATCTGCCCAAGCTTTGCCCGACTTATAAACAGTCAAATATTGGGCTCTTTTTGTCAAAGCCCAATTTCTTGTCATAGCTGCTAAACCGGCGTTAATCGCCACCGACCCTTAAGCCGTCTTGCCTTCAATGTTTCCCGCCCGCCACGAGTCGCCATCCTAGCTCGAAAGCCATGCTTACGCCTTCTTGAAATTTTCTTAGGCTGATATGTCCGCTTCGGCACTTCGCTTATTCCTCAGAAGCTAACCTTACCTCCTGAGACCACCTATCTGTCGAACGTGATCCGGAGTATAAGGCAGCAAAGCTAGATAGCGAGCTCTCTTTATGGCTAATGCCAAGCGTCGCTGGTGCTTGGCACAAACACCTGTCCGGCGGCGTGGCTCAATTCTACCCCTGTCAGAAACATAACGCTGCAGTCTGGAAATATCTTTATAATTTATCTCAACATTTTCAGCACAAAAGGAGCAAACTTTAGGCTTGAAAACAAATCGGCGTCCTTTTTCTCTCCTGTCTCTTATCTCCTTGCCCTCTACCATCTCTTAATCCTTGTCTTCCCTGAAAATAAATCCTAAAAGGGTAAATCTTCAGGTTCCACCTCCTCAACAGCCTCTGTAGCAAATTCTTCAGCGGGGAGAGGAGCTATAGCTTGTCTGTCAAGGAACAATACCCTATTAGCTATCACTTCAACTCTTGTGCGCTTTTGCCCATCCTGCCCTTCCCAAGTACGAGTGCGTAAACTCCCCTCAACATAGACTCGCTGTCCTTTAGTCAAGAATTGATTACAACTCTCAGCCTGCTTTTTCCAAGCAACTACAGTAAACCATTCTGTCTCCTGCTTGCGCTCTCCATCAGACGTTGTATAGACTCGATTAGCAGCAACACGAAACGAGGTCACCGGATTACCACTCGGCGTAAAGCGCATTTCAGGATCAGTGCCAACATTTCCGATAAGCATAACTCTGTTCAAACCTGCCATGGTAAGCCCCCCTTTCACCTAGTCCCTTAACTTAATCAGTAGATGTCGCAGAACTTCTTCAGAAAGTCGAAGATTCGCTTCCAGCTCTTTAGTCAAAGCTGGCTTCAGTTCAAGCTGAGCCAATACATAATTCCCCTCTATAAATCGTCTTATAGGATAAGCTAGTTTCCTTCTCCCCCACTGATTTACCTCGGTTACACTCCCACCAATCCTGTTAATAAACTCGCTCACCTTGCTCACAGTGTTAGGCACTTCTTCATCGGCCACCTCAGGACTGACAATAAATACTAGCTCATAACTAGGCACTTTATCACCTTCAAAATCCAAAAGTCAGCTCATTATAACATATCAAAGAAAACAGCAACAAGCCTATGTCAAAACTCAGGTATTTCTTGCATTTTAGTTGCTTCTGGCTTATATTCTTAAACTAAACAAAGGAGCCATTCTTGGAAATCAGTATCATCGGCTTGCCTAAGAGCGGCAAGACAACGATCTTTAATGCTTTGACTAGAGGTAGAGCTGAGGTCACAGCTTATGCCCCAACCACTCTAGCTCCTAACGTAGGAGTATCTAAGGTACCAGAGCTGAGACTACAAGCCCTGGCCAAAATATTCCAGCCAAAGAAGATAACACCAGCTGAGGTGAAATATGTCGATATCGCTGGTATAGCCAAGGGTTTTGGCAAAAGTGAGGGAATAAGTGGTCAATTCCTGAACTATGTTAGTAACGCTGATGCCCTGCTCCAAGTAGTGCGAGCCTTTGAGGACGAAAATATACCTCATATTGAGGGTAGCATTGACCCGAAGCGCGATATAGCTACCATGGATTTAGAGCTTATCTTCTCCGATTTAGCTATGATCGAAAGAAGACTCGAGCGTCTTGAAGTCTCTCTAAAAGATCCTAAACCGTCAGAACGCGATCCACATATGAGAGAGCAAGCCCTACTCCAAAAGATTAAGTCAGGGTTAGATAAAGATATACCGATATGGCAACAAGGTTTAACTACTGAGGAAATCAAAAGCCTAGCTAGTTATCAATTTCTTACCGCTAAACCTATGCTGGTAGTCATTAATATCGGAGAGAACCAGCTAGCGCAAGCTCCTTCCCTTGAGGTTAAAATGCGCTCAGCCTATTCCCATCCCCAATTCGAGATAGCGGCTTTATGTGGTAAGTTAGAAATGGAGTTAACCCAACTCAATGATGCTGAAGCTGAAGAATTCCGCAATGCCCTGGGGCTGCCTGAGCCAGCACTTGACCGTATCATCAGGCTTTCCTATCAGCTTCTAGGACTAATCTCCTTCTTTACCACGGTCTCTGCTGAATTAAAAGCCTGGACCATTCCTAAAGGAACTACTGCCTTAAAAGCTGCCGGAAAAATCCATTCCGATATTGAAAAAGGTTTTATTCGGGCTGAAGTGGTAAGTTTCCACGATTTAGATAGGTGCGGGAGCTTAGCCGAAGCGCGAAAGCAAGGACTACTTAGACTTGAGGGCAAAACTTACATTGTCCAAGATGGAGACATAATAACTTTCTTGTTTAATATTTAGAGCTGATATTTTTGCCTTTAGCAGAACCTAACAATGCTACCCGTCTTTACTCCCGGAGGAACCTTCACCTCCAGGGGCCTCACCTATTTGCTAAAGTCTACTTTTCAATAAGCTCGGGAATCAGAGTCCATTTCATTAGCCAACTGCCATTGATCTGGCTAAGGCAGACTATGCCACCCATGCTGAACCTAATTACTTCCTTCTCAGGAGTGCCAAGAATAAGCAAGGATGCTAACCGGCTCAAGTGAGGAAGATGTCCCACTATCATCAATGGTCTCTCAGCCTGGTGCACTAACAGCTTCGCTTCATAAGGGTCATCCAAAGGAGCAAGTCCTTTCTGCTCTCTAACACCTTGAGAAGGCAAGAGATAATGGTCAAAAAGTTCCGCTGTTTGCTTTGCCCTGAGTTTG
Source organism: Dehalococcoidia bacterium (assembly GCA_011170325.1). Lineage (GTDB taxonomy): Bacteria > Chloroflexota > Dehalococcoidia > GIF9 > UBA5629 > W265. Next base: position 72,321 of record DUEX01000001.1, read on the forward strand.
CCAGAGTGAAGGATCTGGGCAACCTCTATTCCCAAAGTAGCAACATAGCGCGCTATTGACTCTACCACAGCTTCGCCCTTATCTGTCAAAGGTCGTTCGGTATCTTCTATCTCAGATTTAGGCTCTCCATGCTGCACTAAGTAGATTTCCACTACCTGCTCCTGAGTTTTACACTTCTGATAACCCCAAGTATACCATATTAGCTGCACCAGCTTTAATCTGCGTCCCGTTCGAGTTGAATAGCTGTATCCATCGAGCTAAATCATAGGCTAATAATTAAGGCAGCAAGTCATCAAATTCCATAGCTTAAATACCTCCATGACTGAACAGATATCACAACATCTGGAAACACCTTTGCTCTTGATAAAGAGACTATCTAGTATGCTAAAGAGCTGACACTTCATCGCCAACCAAACTGAGATTTGCTCGCCTGGGACTGCTCTCACTCAACACCACCACCCCCTAAAAAGCTACCAATGTTGCTGAGTTGCTTCAATATCCTTTCTATAGATGGTATAATAAATTAGGTAGTTATACCTTGACAACAAGTAAACATATATCTATATAGGGAGAAGATAAGAATGGATGATAAGAGGTTGATTATATGGACAATGGGAGTAGTGTTGATTGCTGTTGGATTACCCCTTTTTTGTATAGCAAGATATTTTATCGCAGCAGAGGATAAAAAGAAACAAAAAGCGAGTGACATTAAAAATCTTAGTATACTTTGGATGGCAGTGGGAGTATTGATTTATATTGGTGTACTTATCTCAAGATTTATTGTTAAACCGTAAGCATTTTATTACTTGTTTAGACGGTATAATTGCCATAAATTAAATAAGGTGACAGCCTAAGTAACAAGGAGAGGTGATGAAACAGGGGCCAAGAGTTATCGCCTGGTTTGATGAGGTAACCAAAGAAGACATTCCTCTTGTTGGTGGTAAAGGAGCAAATTTAGGTGAAATGGTTCGAGCCCGGATCCCAGTACCCCCGGGCTTTATTGTCACTGCAGATGCTTATTTCGAGTTCTTAAAAGCTACCAAACTTGTAGGCGAAATTCGCCAAATCCTTGAGCCTCTGGACACCAATGACAGCAAAAAGCTTCGAGAGGCATCATCGCTGATTAAGAATAAAATTTCTAGCTCCCTTATGCCTAGTGACATAGTTAGTGAGATTAAAGGTGCCTATCGTAAGTTGGGTGGAGAACTGGTAGCGGTGCGATCCTCAGCTACGGCTGAAGATTTGCCCGAGGCTTCTTTTGCTGGACAACAACGTACCTTTCTTAATATTCAGGGCGCAGATAAGGTAGTGGCAGCAGTACAAAGTTGCTGGGCTTCCTTGTTTGAACCAAGAGCTATATTTTACAGACATCAGCATGGTTTTGACCATCTTAAGGTGGGCATTGCGGCACCGGTGCAAACAATGGTGCAGTCAGAGGTTTCTGGAGTTCTATTTACTGTGGAACCTCTGACCAGTGACAAAACAAAGATTCTCATTGAAGCAATCCACGGGTTAGGCGAAGCTATTGTTTCCGGCGAAGTGACTCCTGACCTTTATTTGTTGGATAAGGAGAAGTTTAGGATTATTGATAAAAAGATAAGTAAGCAAGAGTGGCAACTAATAAGGAATTCAAAAATATCGCCAGGTGAACTTGAAACAAGTGTTAGGGTTCCTATTCCAGCATCAAAGCAACTTGAGCAAAAGTTAACCGACGAGGATATCGCTGCCTTAGCTAAATTAGGCAAAATGATCGAGGACTTATATCAATTCCCTCAGGACATCGAATGGGCAAAGCAAGGCACACAGCTATTCATTGTTCAAACTCGGCCGGTGACTACTTTAAAGGCAAAAGAGGGTGTTCAAACACTTCCTAAAATCGAAGCTGAAGCAATTCTAATTGGCATTGCCGCAAGTCCAGGGATAGCTGCTGGCATTGTTAAAATTGTGCCTGGGGCTTCTCAAATAGATAGAGTTGAAGGTGGAGATGTTCTAGTAGCTGAAATGACAACCCCTGATTTTGTGCCGGCGATGAAACGAGCTGTGGCTATAGTCACCGAGCGCGGTGGCAGAACTGCTCACGCAGCTATTGTTAGCCGAGAGCTGGGTATTCCTTGCGTAGTGGGCACGGAAGTGGCAACTAAAGTCCTCACCGATGGACAGGAAATCACTGTAGATGGCCACCGAGGACGAGTTTATGCTGGCAAAGTGGCAGAGACAGTAAAAGCTGCTCCGACTATCGCTACTAGGGAACGAATTAAGACACGAACCAAAGTCTACGTGAATCTGGCTGAGCCAGAGTTAGCTGAGGTTGTGGCAGCGAGGGATGTAGACGGGGTTGGCTTGCTTAGGTCTGAGTTTATGATTGCTCAGATTGGCAGACATCCACAATTTATGCTGAGCCAAGGAAGAGGGAAGACATTTGTAGAAACGCTAGCTCAAGGTATCACCACTTTTACTAGGGCTTTTTACCCACGCCCGGTAGTTTACCGAACCACTGATTTCAAAACCAATGAGTATAGAAACTTGCGCGGTGGGCATAAGTATGAGGAAATCGAGGAGAATCCAATGCTCGGTTACCGTGGTTGCTCCCGATATACTCGCGAACTTGAGGTTCTTAAACTAGAGATAGAAGCTATAAAGAAAGTGCACCAGGATTATAACAATCTATGGGTTATGATTCCTTTTGTCCGTTTTGTGGATGAGATAGCCGAGATAAAAAAGATCTTTGAAACTGAGGGGCTATATGAATTTCCTAATTTTAGACTATGGATGATGGTTGAAGTACCATCAAACATCTTTCTTATAGAGAACTTTATAGATGTTGGTATTGATGGTATCTCTATCGGTTCCAACGATTTGACTCAGCTTATCTTAGGGATAGATAGAGATAACCCCAAGCTAGCGGCGCAATTTGATGAAAGAAACGAGGCAGTGCTTCAGGCTATAGAAAGAGCGGTTAAGGTTTCAGTCAGTAAAGGCATTACTTGTTCTATTTGTGGACAAGCACCTTCGGTCTACCCAGAACTTACCGAGAAGTTGGTGAAGTGGGGGATTACTTCAGTTTCGATAAGCCCAGACATGATTGATGAAACAAGGCGTATAATCGCTGCTGCTGAAGCAAAGATTGACTAATCACAGAACCATAATAAAGTAGGAAAACAAAAGCTTAAATTTTGATGGTTTACCTTGATATTCGGCAGCGGACGGAAGAAGTTGAGGAAAGCCTTTCCCCTCATGCATCAAAAAGCAAGTTTAGCCGAGGCAGACTCAGATGGGAGGAACCCTGCCCAATACGGACTGCTTTTCAGCGTGACCGTGACCGCATTATCTACTCCAATGCCTTTCGTCGGTTAAAGCATAAGACTCAGGTTTTTGTAGCTCCGTTAGGTGACCATTATGTAACTCGGCTTACGCATACATTAGAAGTTTCGCAGATTGCTCGGACTATATCTAGAGCACTAAATTTTAATGAGGACTTAACCGAGGCTATTGCTTTGGGGCATGATTTGGGGCATACTCCCTTTGGTCATATAGGTGAGGAGATTTTAAATGAGCTTTGCCCTGAGGGGTTTAGACATAATGAGCAGAGTTTGAGAGTGGTTGATTTGCTTGAAAAGGATGGGCAGGGACTGAACCTTACTTGGGAAGTGCGGGACGGCATCCTAAATCATTCTAAGAGCCAGATTCATATCCTTGGGGAGGGCTGGACAGAAGTTGGTACTATTGAAGGCCAAGTGGTCAAGATAGCCGATATCGTTGCTTATATTAACCATGACATTGGCGATGCCGTAAGAGCTGGCGTTATCACTGAGAATGAGCTACCTGATTCTGCAGCGAGGCTTCTTGGTCGTTCCTCATCCCAGCGAATCAATACCTTAGTCTGCGATATTGTTAGCTATTCTTTAGCAACCATCGGCAATACCAATCTGGAGAAGCCAACTATAGGCATGAGTCCTCAAGTTCTGGAAGTAGCTAATAGCCTGCGTGAGTTTCTTTTTGATAAGGTGTATAATCCCGGCTTAGCTAGTAGGGAGATGGAGAAAGCAAAAGAAGTGGTGCATCTCCTTTACTTATACTTTCTGAAACATGAAGAGAAGTTACCTAGGGAATATGTTCTTCGTGACGACAGTGTGGAGCGTAAAGTTACTGACTACATCGCCGGCATGACCGACCAGTATGCATTACGAATGGCTGAAGAAATTTCACACAGAAAGGCAGCAGCTTTTTAAACTGTGACTTTAAAGTAACTAAATAAATTCTAAGATGAGTGCGATTGACGATATAAAACAGAGACTGGACATTGTGGAACTTGCCTCCGAATATGTTAGCCTCCAAAAATCGGGGCGAAGCTTCAAAGCCTTGTGTCCATTTCATGTTGAAAAACACCCATCGTTTTTCGTATTCCCGGAGCGGCAGAGTTGGCATTGCTTTGGGGCTTGTGGTACCGGCGGTGACATTTTCTCTTTTATTATGAAGAAAGAAGGCCTTGATTTCGGGCAAGCGCTTCGCCTTTTAGCTGAAAAAACCGGTGTTACTTTGGTTGCCACATCCAGTCAGCGGAAGGAGACTGAAGATAAGCAAAAAGACAAGTTATTCCAAATTAATGAAACAGCCGCTGAATATTATCATCATTTACTGTTGAATACTTCAGCAGGTGAGACGGCAAGGAATTATATAGCTCGACGAGGTCTATCACCTCAAACTGTCGAGAGGTTTCAACTAGGCTTTAGCCCAGACAGTTGGGAAGCTCTCCAGCAATATCTGATGACCAAAGGTTACGAAGAGGCAGAGCTAGCAGCTGCTGGCTTGGTAGTAGAGCGGGAGGGCGGGAGCAGTTATGATCGGTTTCGCAACCGCCTAATGTTCCCTATTCGCGACATTCAAGGCCTTGTTATAGGCTTTGGTGCTAGGGCACTGGATGAGTCCTTACCTAAATATCTCAACTCACCCCAGACACTGATTTTCGACAAGAGCAGCAGCCTTTATGGGATCGATCAGGCTAAGACGGCTATTCGTAAAGATAATCTGGCAATAATCATAGAAGGCTATATGGATGTCCTTACAGCTCATCAGTATGGTTGGGAAAACACAGTTGCCTCTATGGGAACATCTGTGACTGAGAGACAATTGACCATTCTCAAAAAGTTGACCAAGAAATTGATATTGGCTCTTGATGCTGATACTGCAGGGGAAGAAGCTGTTTCAAGAAGTGGGGAAATGGTCGATAAGATGCTGCCAGTACCACCATCAGTTTACGGGTGGGTGAAATATGAAGACGCTCACGATGCTGAAGTAAAAATTATTGTTCTGCCCCGAGATAAGGACCCGGACGAGGTAATCAGGGAAGATGCTTCTCAGTGGCAAAAGGTGATAACAGATGCCAAACCCATGATTGACTTTATTTTTGATACTGTAATTGCCAAAGTTGATTTAGGAAGTGCTAAGGATAAGTCTTCGGTTGTAGAGAAGCTCTTACCGCTACTCTCCGAGATGAAGGATCCATTACGGCAAGCTCATTATGTGGAAAGGCTCGCCCGGCTGTTGAAGATTGATGTGCGTGCTTTAGGAGACACGCTAAGGAGATTCCGGGCCGTTGAGAAAAAACGAAGAGTGAATAAAAACTTTCAGAGTCTAACTACTTTAGTCCCTATATCACTCTCATCTAGCCCTCTTGAAGAATATTGTTTAGCTTTGTTATTTCAATATCCAGAACTCAGGTCAGAAGGTATGAGGCTATCGCCAGATTATTTTGAGCACAGCGAAAATCGAGAGCTGTTTCTAAAATGGCAACAGAATGCTGAGCTTGCTTCTCTTAAGAGTAGTCTCGATATTGCTCTCCATGAGCACTTGGACAGTCTACTAGCTAAGGTTTTTCCCCCAACTCTTGGGGAGAGCGAGGTAGAGCAGCAGCAAAGCTTGAATGACTGTATTGTTCGCTTACAAGAGAACTTTCTAAGAAGTCTGGAGGCTAATAAAGAGGAGCTTTTAGCTATAGAGGCAGAGACAGGTGGGGTAAAAGCGCAGTTAGCCATGCTGGAAGAGCAAGGTGTAGAAGTTAGCCAGCAGCTTAAAGAGGTTTTTATTAAGCGAGGGCATCGACGACAGCCAGTAGCAAGAAGGAGTGAGTAATGAATTCAACTGAGGATGACAAGATTCTATCCTTCTTCCCCAATAGAGAGGGCAACAGTGAGTCAGCCTCTGAGGATATTATTGGCACGGGGTCTAAGGCTAAGCCACTCGGACTTCCTGACAGCGCTTGGGCTACTTTTGATGAAGAGGAAACAGAGGAGTCAGAAGAAGATGTTGCCAAAATTGCCTCTCCTTGGGAAGGCGAAGAATCTGATGAGACTGAAGAGGAGTGGATAAGTAAGCCAGAGTCAGAAACTAAGTCTGCACTTGCGCTTGAAGTAGGACCTAGCGAGCATGAGGCAATTGATGACCCAGTTCGTATGTATCTCCATGAGATTGGCAAAGTCCCGCTTCTCACCGCAGATGATGAGAAGGTATTAGCTAGTAAAATAGAAGAGGCTGAATATCTAGAAAAGATCGAGGAGCTTTACTTTCAGAAGTATGCTTGGTATCCTTCAGCAGTTGATATAATAGTCTATTTGCTTCGCCATTTAGTTGCGGCTCAGCCTATAGTTGATATTCTTGCCGAGCAACTTGAGCTCGTTGCAGCTGGCTTTACCCAAAGAATTTGCGATCCCAAACTGCGGGCGGCTATCGATAGTGTAATCGACCAAGAACTAGTGGAGGCCATTGCTGAAGCCAGTGATAAAAGCGCTCCGGAAGTTGAGCAGACCTTGGTAGCCTTTTCTTTAGATAGCCGACTTTTGCCTTCAGAACTGCTAGCCATTATAGGCGATGAAACTTCTTGGAGTGAAGTGGAATCTTTGGTCACTGAGCCTGTTGATCCTAAATTTCTTTCCCAGCTTCAGCTTAAGAGCCAGCAATTAAAAGCCTATTTTAGCAAGGTTAAGAAAGCAGCAGAGAAATCGGAAAAACACCTTACCGAAGCAAATTTGCGTTTGGTGGTCAGCGTTGCTAAGAAATATGTGGGACATGGAATGCCACTTCTTGACCTTATCCAAGAAGGGAATATCGGACTAGTCCGTGCCGTGGAGAAATTTGAATATAGGAAGGGTTATAAGTTCAGCACCTATGCTACTTGGTGGATTAGACAAGCTATTACCCGGGCTATAGCTGATCAAGCCCGGACTATTCGTATTCCAGTGCATATGGTAGAGACTATCAATAGATTATTAAAAGTAAATCGTCGTCTAGCTCAAGAGTATGGGCGCGAACCAAGTTACGAGGAAATTGGTAAAGGTATGGAAATCTCTTCAGAGAGAGTAAGGGAAATCATGAAACTGTCTCAAATGCCGGTATCTTTAGAGATGCCCATTGGTGAAGAGGAGGACAGTCATCTTGGTGACTTTATTGAAGATCGAGCTAGCTTACCACCAGCCGATGCTGCATCACGAGAATTGCTTAAGGCGCAACTTAATAAAGCGCTTTCCGAACTTACCGACCGGGAGAGAAGGGTTTTGCTACTTAGATTCGGCTTGGAGGATGGACGAGCCCGAACCTTAGAGGAGGTAGGCAAGGAGTTTAATGTAACCCGAGAACGAATCCGTCAGATTGAGGCTAAGGCATTGCGTAAGTTGCGCCATCCTAGTCGGAGCCGCAAGCTTAAAGATTATCTGGAGTAAACCAGCATAGCATTTTAGCTACAAAGAGGGAAATAAATGAGAGTGGTCAGGGGATGCCTCACAGTGCTTGGCATCATTGGAGTTATAGTTATTATCGCCTTGGTTATAGGTTACTGTCTTTTTTCCCTTACCCCCTCGATTGAATCAGAAATGACACCAGTGGTAGTAACTGCTGAAGCCGCTCAAAGTTTCGACCAAAAGTTCCAGACTTTCGAAACAGAAATTGAAGCGGCTGTTGCTACTGGGGAAGAAAAAGAGGTGAGCTTAGTAATCACTGAGGAAGAAGTCAATTCTAAGTTGGTTGAGGTTTTAGCTGAGGGTGAACTGCCGTTGAAAGAGGCGTTGCTTAACTTTGACCAGGGCTACTTTTTAGTTTACGCTGTGGTGGATACTCCCGGTGTTGATGCTAAAACAGCAGTAATAGCACGAATAGAGGTTGTGAAAGGTGAGCCAAAGGTAACAGTAGAAGATTTTGATTTGGGTAAATTGCTTTTGCCCCAAGGTATGAATAACGGAATTGGTAGCTTACTGACTATTATAGCAAAGATGAACGCCCCTACAGATGATTTGCCATTAGTGATAACCGAAATCGAGATTGCTAAGGGTCAATTGAGCGTCAAGGGAGTGACCAAAACTGCTGGTTAAAAGCTTCCTTATTGCCTGAGCATACCCATCAAATTCTTAGGTAATTTCCCTTTTGCTGCCACTTTGGTCAATTTCTGCATATGGTAGAATTGATTGAGCAGTTGATTGACATCTCTGGTTGTAGTCCCGCTGCCTTTAGCAATACGCCGCCGCCGGCTGCCATCGATAATACTCGGGCTATGTCGTTCTTCCGTAGTCATAGATAGGATGATAGCCTCTACTTTTCTCATCTGGGCTTCTTCGCTTCCGTTAGGGATATTTGTAGCAAGCTTTGAAAAGCCAGGTAGCATTTCGACTAATTGAGTCAGCATTCCCATCTTCTTAACCTGACGCAACTGCCACAGAAGGTCTTCAAGGTCAAAATCGGCAGTGCGCATTTTTTTCTCTAGCTGTTTAACACGCTGCTCATCGAAAGTCTTCTCTGCCTTCTCAATGAGAGTAAGTATGTCTCCCATGCCTAGGATGCGTGATGCCAGACGGTCAGGGTAAAAGACTTCAAGCGCATTTGCTTTTTCTCCAGTGCCAATGAACTTTACCGGCACTCCAGTGACAAACTTAATGGAAAGAGCAGCACCGCCTCGAGCATCTCCGTCCATTTTAGTTAGAATAAGCCCCGTTAGCCCCATACTCCTATTGAATTCTTCAGCTATGTTAACTGCATCCTGTCCAGTCATGGCATCAACTACCAGCAATACTTCTGAAGGTTTGATTTCTACTTTTAGCTGGGATAATTCTTTCATCATTGCTTTGTCAATGTGAAGACGCCCTTGGGTATCAATAACAACCCAGGTAGCTGCTATCTCTTTAGCCTGTTTTAAGGCTTGGCGACAAATGGTCAGCGGGGCTATATTAGCATCTTCATTATAGACGGGGATATCCAATTGTTTACCTAGCACAACCAACTGGTCAATAGCAGCCGGTCGACGGGTATCAGCAGCTACTAACAAAGGACATTGCCCTGAATGCCTAAGATACAGAGCTAGTTTAGCTGCTGTAGTAGTTTTGCCTGAACCCTGCAAGCCAACAAGCATAACAATTGAAGGTGAATGACTGGCTGCTTTGAGGTGGTTAGGTTCCCCACCCAAGATATTAGTTAGTTCTTCATTTACGATTTTTATGATTTGCTGAGCTGGAGTAAGGCTTTCAAAAACTTTAGTAGTTAAAGCCTGCTCTTTTGCTCTAGCTAGAAAGCTTTTGACTACCTTGAAGTTAACATCGGCTTCTAAAAGAGCTAAACGCATCTGCCGCAAAGCCTCATCAACGTCTTTCTCGCTGAGCCTCCCTTTACTACCAAGGCTGCGCAGCACTTTGCTCAGTTTTTCAGTCAGAATTTCAAACATTTGTTGCCCTACTTGGTGAGTATTCTACCTGGGCCTGTCTTTACGGTCAATTGTGATAAAATAGAAAATTGATGAGTATCTCTAGGAACCTCTGCCAAGACAGACAACAAGGTGCAGAAAGGTGATACCGGTCAAACTTTCACTTAAGAATTTCATGTGTTATCGAGATAATGTGCCACCGTTGTCCTTTGACAGTATTCATGTGGCTTGTCTTTGTGGTGATAATGGTAACGGAAAATCAGCGATTTTTGATGCTATGACCTGGGCACTATGGGGCAAATCCAGGGCTAAAAGTGACGATGATTTGATTCACCTGGGACAGTCTGAAATGGAGGTAGAGTTAGAATTTGTTGCCGGGGAGCAGCAATACCGTGTGCTTCGGAAACGTGCTAAGCCTACTCCGTCGCGTCCAGGACAAACTGTGTTAGAACTTCAGATAAGTAGCAATGGAGATTTTATATCAATTACTGGTAATACCCTCACAGAAACTCAGCAGAGAATAATCGGGCTTTTGCGTTTAGATTATCAGACCTTCATAAATAGCGCTTTCCTTCTGCAGGGGCATGCTGATGAATTTAGCATTAAGCGTCCCGGAGAACGCAAAGAGATACTAGCCAATATCCTCGACTTGTCTCGCTACGATGAACTCGAAAAAAGGTCTAAGAACTTGGCTGGAGATAGAAGAAGTGAAGCAGAGAGGCTTGAGAGCGCTATCGCTGAAATCAGACTCCAGCTTGCTCATAAAGGTGAGTATGAAGACGAGATTGAGAATGTACAGCACGATATCAGCCAAGTTGAGAAACGGAAAAAGGCTACAGAAGCGATAACCTCCACTTTGCGTCAACAGAAGGAATCTCTTGAGCTTAGGAAGGAACAATTGTCGAATACTGAGGTTCATCTTAGCCAAACAAAGCAAGAACTGGAACGCTGGCAGGAAAAAGTCAGAGAGCACAAAGCTAAAATAGCGGACTATGAACAGGTTTTGGCAGGAGAGGCAACGATACGAAAAGGCTATTCTGAACTCACGGAGATGAAAGAACTCAATGATGAGTCTAACCAAAAGTTGAGTCAGTTACTTGGTTTAAGGGAACACGTAAATAATCTGGAGAAGGTCATTGAACAGGCAGCTAAGGCGCTTACCATAGAGCATGAGTTAACCCAAGCTAGAGTCGCAGAACGGGAAGCTAAGTTTAATAGGATACCTCAGCTCGAAGAGGCACTTGTTCAAGCACGCAACCGTTTAATTGAGTTAACGAAGCTTGAGGAATCGGTAGCTGAAAGGAGACGACAGGCTCAGCAGATTACGTCTCGACTTAGTTATTTAGAGTCCACTAGCGCCCAGTTGGAGAGGGAGATCACGGATTTGAAGGAGAAGCTTAGGCTATTAGCTCAGGGCAATGTCCGTTGCCCTTTGTGTGAAACTGAGCTCGGAGTGGATGGGCGACAACGGATAGAGACGAAGCTTACCTCAGAGGCTGAGGACAAGACCAAGGGTCTTCAGAGCAGTAATGAGGAGATTAGTAAGAGGAGATTGGAACTTTGGGCTCTGGAGAACGAACTAACTCAAAAGGAATCTGTCGTAAGCAAGGAGCAAGTCAGCCAGCAGAGCCAGCTAAGCATTATCGAGAAAGAGCTTGCTGAGGCTAGGCAAGCTGGTAAAGAGTTAGTTCAGGAAAGAGATAAGCTCGAGGAACTTGAGCAATGTCTGCTAAGAAAGGATTACGCTATTTATGAGCAACAGACACTCTGGCAACTACAGAAGGAAGAGGAGAAACTTGGATACGATAAGGAAAGGCACGAGCATCTAAAACAGCAATTGGTAAAGCTTCAGAAATATGAGAGTCTAAAGCAGGAGCTGGATGAAGCTGGTAAGGCTATTGATAAAGAAAAAACTACCTTAGCTGAATCCGAGGAAGCCGTTTCCAATCTCAGCGTAGTAATGGAAGCAGACCTGAAGAAGCGAGATGATTTGAGAACTGAGATTGCTGTCTTGCCTGATGTAGCTGATAAGCTAGCCAAAGCCGAGGAAGATTACCAGACTTTACTCAAACATGAGCGCCAAGTGCGCGATAAATTAGCTGCATTGCAGGAAAGGTTACGGCATTTAGCCGAACTGGATGTAAGTAAGCAGGAAAAGAAGAAGCTTTTGCATCGCATTTTAGAGGAGGAGGGGGTTTACAAAGAACTAGCCGAAGCTTTTAGCAAGAAAGGTGTTCAGGCCTTGCTTATTGAGCGAGCGCTTCCTGAGATTGAAATAGAAGCTAATCGATTACTCAGCAGGATGACTGACAACCGAATGTCGTTGACACTGGAAAGCCAGCGGGAAACTAAGAAAGGCGATACTATTGAGACTTTAGACATTAAAATCGCTGATGAACTAGGCACTCGTAATTATGAGATGTATAGCGGCGGTGAAGCTTTTCGTATCGACCTTGCCTTGCGTATTGCTCTTTCTAGATTGTTAGTCAGGCGAGCTGGGGCATCTCTGCCTATACTGATTATCGATGAGGGATTTGGTACCCAGGATAGCTCGGGAAGGGAAAGACTCGTTGAGGCTATAAATTCTATTCAGAATGATTTTGAGAAGATAATTGTTATTACTCATCTTGAGGAGTTAAAGGATAGGTTTCCGGTGCTCATCAATGTCACTAGGACAGCTAGTGGCTCAGTAATATCAGTAAGCTAATAACTAGGCTTGATTCGCTCTTCCTAATAAGGGATAATATGCGGAATGCGATTTACATTTGAAAAATATCCTTGCGGAAATGAGGAAGTAACATGCTAAGGCAAGGCCAATGGAGGCTTAGGTCTCCACCTGAAAACTATATTTAGATTTGAAAAATCAAAATCACAAGGAGAAATAATTATGGCAAGAAAAGTTGGAATTGTAGGTGCTGGGGTGACACCGTTTAGAGGTAAATGGTATGAGAAGACTTATTATGAACTGGCTCAGATGGCTACCAGAGAGGCAGTGCAGGATGCGGCTATCTCCATAAAGAATGTAGATGCTACCTTCTACGGCATCTATAATGATATCTTTGAGAGAGCTGCCATCCCTGAGCATCCCCTCCAAGGTATTATAGGAATGCAAAACAAATTTGGGATCCGCATTAGTTGTGGTGGGGCAACAGGTGCCTATACCCTATCAGCAGCCCATGCCTACCTAGCTGGGGAGAGATTCAAGACCGCCTTGGTCCTAGGGGTGGAGAAGGCTACCGACTGTTTTGATTTCCTATCCATGTCAGCTACCCCAGAGGTTATTAAGAGTATCGGTTGGTCCGGAGACAGCTTCTTCGAACAGAAGATAGGCTGGAGCGCTTCGGATAGCTATGCCGAGATAGTTCTGGGTTATATGGATGAATATCCTGGCACCTTGAAACCGGAGGTCACTGCTCAGATATCATCTCAGCTCAGCAAACAAGTAAGGACTAATCCTTATGCCCAGCGGCAGTTTGATCAGGTAACCCCTGAGGAGGTAATGAACTCCAGATATATAGTCTACCCATTTAAGGAGTTAGAGATATGCGTCTACACTGAAGGTGCTGCTGCTCTGATCCTGGCTGAAGAGGAGACGGCAAAAGCCATCGCCAAGAACAGTGGAAAGCCCATAGTTTGGATAACAGGCGTTGGCGAAGCTAACGAGCACTCCTTTGCCGGCAAGAATCAGAAGAATATGTCTCACATCGTGTCAGATTACCTGGGGTCTCACCACGCTTATGAAATGGCCGGCATAAAGGACCCTGTCAAGGCTATAGATATCGTCGAACTTCATGATGCCTTCGTTCACCAGCTTGAAATCAGCCTGGCAGAGTTCGGTTTGGTACCTTATGAGAAAGTTGATTCCCTTATTGAAGAGGGCATTATGTTGCCTGGCGGTAGACTTCTAGTTAACCCCTGTGGCGGTCTCATCTATTGTGGACATGCTGTGGGTGCCAGCAACATAATGTCAGCCTGGTCAGCCAGGAATGAGCTGATCAATAGAAATCTTAAGACAGCTCTGGTGCACGGTACCGGGAGTACTATATCCCAATACACAGCCTGCGCCATATTCGAGCATGAATAAAAAATAACAAAGGAGGTTATTGATGACAGAAAAGGTACAAAAGGTCATACCTGATGAGTACATACCAGAAGTCAGAAGCAGGGTAGTAACCATTGATAATAAAGACTACTTGTTACAAAACGATGCTATGTTCACTTTCTACGAGCGAAGTATGGGTGAGTTTTCACCTTTCTTCCTGGCCATTAAAGATGAAAAGAAGATACTGGGCTGCAAATGCCCCAAGTGTGGTATTGTCAGGGTGCCACCGATGGTGACCCACTGTCCTGATTGCAATTTCACCCCCACGGAGCTAGTAGAAGTGGAGCAGGTAGGCAAGATGAACACCACCCCACCTATTACTTACTTCGCCACCTCAATGTTTCTGGACAAGGCGCCATTTGGCAGAGGTCGGGTAATACTTAACGGCGCTGATACCGCCTTAAGTGTCATGCTCTACACTACAACAGGCATATTAGTACCAGGGTTAATCAAGAAGGGCACCGAGGTGAAGGTAATTTTTGGGGATGAGCGTATCGGTCAGATAACAGACATCTACTGCGTGCCCGCCTCTGAGCTTACCCCAGAGCAACTCGCTAAGAAGGGACTCCAAGAATCGGAACTAAACTGGGAGGCACCGAAAGAACCTGAATTCCCTGAGGCTAGCGATGAGGATATGGCCGTTTACAAACAGTCTCTTAAAGAGATGCAGGCTCTGGCTGCTGAGATGAGTAGGTCGAAACGTGCCCGTAAAGCTATTGAAGGCTGGAAGCGAGATATTGCGGTAAAGACAAAGGGCGGCGAGTTTGCCATGTATATCGATGACGGCGATTTCAAGATTGAGGAAAAGAAACTGAAGTCTCCCGACTTCGTCATGGCCTGCGAAGACCCCAGAACCCTACTCGATGGCCTCATGTATAATGGCGCCATTACCGATTCTGTGATAATGAAAAGGCTATGGATAAGTAAGAATTTGGAGTTCAACACCATCTTCAAACTAGATAGGTTAGCTCGATTTCTAGCCAGGGAGAAGAAGGAGCAGGCAGTGAAGTAACTTGAATTAGTACTCGACAAGGCTACGGCAAGAAGAGTAAAGAGTTCCTTATACTAGATATAAAATAACTCTGCAGAAGCGGGGCTATATGGATTTTAACCTTACTGAAGAGCAAAAGATGATTGCTAGCTCTGCGAAAGAGATAGCTGAGGCCTTTGGCCCAGAATATTGGAGGCAAAAGGAGGAAAAGGGGGAATTTGGTGATGAGTTTTGGAAGGCAATAGGCGATGCTGGATTTGTTGGTATAGCGATTCCTGAAGAATACGGCGGCTCGGGAAGGGGAACCACCGAGCTGCTCACAGCCATGGAAGAGTTAGCGGCCAACGGTTGTGGAATGGCCGGTGTGTGGTACCTTATTCTGACCGAAGTTTTCGGCGGTTTAAGCATAGTAAGACATGGAGCAGAGGAGCATAAAAGGAAATACTTACCAGGGATAGCTAAAGGGGAACTCGAGTTTTGTATGGCGCTTACGGAGCCAGATGCTGGGTCAAATACCTTAAACACAAAAACGACGGCGAAAAAGCAAGGCAATGAGTGGGTTATAGAGGGGAATAAGACTTTCATTAGTGGGGCTGATAGAGCCAAAGGCATGATGATTGTCGCTAGAACAACGCCGAAAGAGAAAGTCACCAAGAAAACGCTAGGGCTAAGCCTCTTCCTTACAGACTTACCACACGAACTTGTTGAAGTGAAGCCTATACCTAAGCATGGCATAAACTACTCGCACTCGTGTCAAGTTTCATTTAATGGTCTAAGGCTGCCAGAAAATGCTCTCATGCCACCACAAGACTTGGGCTGGTATTCCGTGCTTGATACACTAAATCCTGAGAGAATGAGCTTCACGGCTGCAGCTGTAGGCATAGCTAGGCTTGCAATAAATAAGGCTGTAGATTATTCGAAACAGAGAAAAGTTTTCGGCGACGTGCCCATTGGGAGCTACCAGGGGTTACAGTTCCCATTAGCAGAGGCTTATGCCACTTTGGAGGCTGCAAGGCTATTGAATTTCAAGGCAGCATCGTTATTTGATAATGGTGCAGATGCAGCATCAGTCGGAGCAGCAGTCAACATGTCATCGGTTGCTGCAGTCGAGAATGCTACTAAAGCCGTTTATTGGGCAATGCAGGTTTTCGGTGGCTATGGATATGCAAAAGAATACGATATTGAAAGATGGTGGAGAGAGATCAACTTGATTAGGCTGGCTCCGCTAACACACCAAATGGCGCTGAATTACATTGGGGAACACGTCCTTGGAATGCCGAGAGCCTATTATTGATTATGACATTCTCTTGACAGCTACTAAGAATAGAAGGAGGTTGTCATGAGTAAGTTGCTTTGGGAACCATCAGCAGAACGGAAAAAGAACGCCAATATGACCAAGTTTATAGATTTCGTTAATAAGCGTTATGGGCGGAAATTCAGTTCCTATGATGACCTGTATTACTGGTCGATAAACAATATACCGGATTTCTGGGCTGCCATGTGGGATTTCGCTGACATCAAGGCCTCCAAGGGCTATGATACCGTCAGTGATGACCTCAACAAAATGCCAGGTGCCAAATGGTTTACTGGGGCAAGACTGAATATCGCCGAAAATCTACTCAGGTATAGAGATGACCATACAGCTTTCATATTTAAAGGGGAAACTCAAAAATCAGCCAGAATGAGCTACGCAGAACTTTATGATTCTGTAGCGCGTCTGGCAAAACCGCTTCGGCAGGTAGGAGTTGGTCCGGGAGATCGGGTAGCTGCGTACATGCCTAATATGATTGAGACGGCTATTGCTATGCTTGCTGCTACCAGCATCGGTGCCACATGGGCTTCCTGTGCTACTGATATCGGTCCAGGCGCAGCGTTGGACCGCCTTGGTCAAATCGAACCAAAGGTTTTATTTACTGTTAATGGATACTTTTATAAAGGGAAGGCTTTTGATTCTCTTTCCAATGCAGCTGAGATTGCAAAGGGAATAACTTCGATTAAAAAAGTTATAGTAGCTTCTTACATGGGCGACAAACCTGATATTAGCTATATTCCTAACTCCGTATACTTTGATGATTTCCTGTCTAAAGAAAGAGGACTTGAGATTCAGTTTGAACAATTACCCTTCGATCACCCCGTATATATTATGTTTTCTTCTGGAACAACCGGTAAGCCGAAGTGCATGGTTCAGGGAGCTGGCGGAATTCTTATTAATCATCTAAAGGAGCTAATACTCCACACTGATTTGAAACGAGAAGATGTTCACTTCTTCATAACAACTTGTAGCTGGATGATGTGGAACTGGATTCTAAGCTCTTTGGCAGTAGGAAACACTTTAATTTTATACGATGGCAATCCCACTTACCCTGATCCAGGCGCTATGTGGAAGTTAATTCAGGATGAGAAAGTAACCATGTTTGGTTGCAGCGCAAGTTATATTAACTATCTCAGAAGCGAAGGAATTAAGCCTGGGAAAAACTATGATTTGTCATCATTACAACAAATATGGCAAACTGGCTCATCTCTTTCCGCTGAAGGATTCGAGTATATTTACCAAGAGATCAAGAAAGATTTATGGCTTAATTCTAGTTCGGGCGGCACAGACATTAATGGTTGTTTTTGCACTGGAAACCCCCTTAGTCCTGTATATGCTGGTGAACTACAGGGTGCTAGTTTAGCCATGAAAGTAAACGTATACGATGAACAAGGTAAGCCAATAGTCGACCGAGAGGGAGAACTTGTCTGTGAGGCTCCGGCCCCTTCAATGCCGCTTTACTTCTGGAATGACCCAGACGGCAAAAAATACAAAGAGGCTTACTTTGAGGTCTATCCCAATGTATGGCGCCATGGTGACTACATCATCCGTCATAGTGACACAGGTGGGTTTACCTTCTTTGGCCGTTCTGATTCCGTGTTAAAGCCTTCTGGAGTTCGAATAGGTACAGCTGAGATATATAATCAAGTGGAAGAATTGGAAGAAGTTGCTGATAGTCTTGCAATAGGACAGAGATGGGAAGGAGATCAGCGTATTATTCTTTTCGTTAAACTCGCTCAAGGGTACAATTTGACAGAAGATTTGAAAAACAAGATTAAAAGGACTCTGCGTAAAAATGCTTCCCCCCGACATGTTCCGGATAAAATCATCCAAACGCGTGATATCCCTTATACTCTGAATATGAAGAAGGTTGAAAGCGCAGTCACGAATATAATACATGGCAGACCAGTCCTGAATAGAGACGCTTTGGTCAACCCTGAGTCTTTGGATTTCTACGAAAACCTTAAAGAGCTCCAAACATAACGCCCTAAGTATTAGTTACTTTATGTCAACATAACCTGATATAACTGGCAGTGGGCTCGCATAAAGAGCAAGCCATAGCTCCCCAACGGCGATTCAAATCCCTACCCACAACAAGTGCAACACACTGGCTGCAGTACGAGTAATTTGATGGCTGACTAAAGTAAAGGCTACTATACTTATTGAATGACCGCTATTACGTAGTCAAGGAATACTCTCTTTGCTGCTTCTGTAGTACACCACACAGGTATTGCCCAGTAAATGAGGCTTCAATCTGGGCTATCTCCTCAGGAGTGCCGGTAGCTATGATGTAGCCTCCCTCATCGCCGGCACCGGGGCCAAGGTCGATGATATAGTCAGCGTTCTTGATTACATCCAGGTGGTGCTCGATAATAACCACTGTATTGCCAGCATCTACTAAGCGTTGGAGCACTTGCAGTAAGCAAGCTATATCGGCAAAGGAGAGACCGGTGGTAGGCTCATCGAGTATGTAAAGGGTTTTGCCTGTGGAACGCCGCGATAATTCAGTGGCAAGTTTTACTCGCTGGGCTTCACCGCCAGATAGGGTTGGCGCTGGTTGTCCCAGACGGATGTAGCCTAAGCCAACATCTCGTAGTGTTTCTAGCTTGCTTTTAACCTTCGGAAAGTGTTCAAAGAAGGCTAAAGCTTCATCCACACTCATATCCAGAATATCGGCAATATTTTTACCTTTGAAGTATATCTCCAGTGCTTCACGGTTATAGCGCTTACCTTTGCATATTTCGCAGGGCACAGTAACATCGGGGAGAAATTGCATTTCTATCTGGATATAGCCTTCGCCCTGGCAGGCTTCACAGCGTCCACCACGGACATTGAAGGAAAACCGCCCTGGTGGGTAACCACGCATACGAGCTTCAGGGACAGTTGCAAAAAGCTCCCGAATGGGAGTGAAGGTTCCAGTATAAGTGGCTGGGTTGCTGCGTGGAGTGCGGCCGATGGGTGATTGGTCAATATTGACCACCTTGTCAATGTACTCAACACCAATGATACCGTCACATTCCCCCGGTCTATCCTTCGCCTGGTAGAATATCTGAGCCACCTTCTTGTATAGCACCTCATTGATAAGAGTGCTTTTACCACTGCCTGAAACGCCGCTGATGCAGATAAATTTACCTAAGGGAATACTTACATCAATATTCTTCAAGTTATTCTCGCGAGCACCTTTGATTACCAACTCTTTACCTAACCCGGGACGGCGTTCGTCAGGTAGGGGGATTTGTTTTGCTCTGCTGAGGTATTGCCCAGTTACTGACTCAGGACAACTCACAATGTCTTGTAATGCTCCGGTAGCGACAATCAAGCCGCCGTGTTCACCAGCGCCGGGACCCATATCAATAATATAATCAGCAGCCCGCATCATAGCTTCATCGTGCTCTACGATGAGAATAGTATTACCCAAGTCACGCAGTCTCTTCATTGTCTCAATAAGACGGAAAATATCGGCAGGGTGCAAGCCAATTGTAGGCTCATCACAGATATAAAGCACTCCCATGAGACCACTGCCGATTTGAGTAGCTAAGCGGATTCTCTGGGCTTCACCACCACTCAATGTTGCTGAGGGACGGTCTAGGGTCAGGTAGCCTAGTCCGATGTCTCTGAGGAAACCGAGGCGGGAACTGATCTCTTTAAGAATCTGGTGGGCTATCGTTAGTTCATGAGATGTTAGACGGGATTTGCCGTTTTGGTCGCCACTGAGGAGCCGTATCCATTGCAGTGTTTCTAAAGCAGATAGTTCGGTGACATCCATTACATTCTTGCCGTCGATAGTAACGGCTAAAGATTCAGGCTTGAGCCGCTTCCCGTGGCAAACTGGGCAAGGATAGGAAGTCATAAACCGTGCAACTTCGGTACGTGAGTGGCTGGACTCAGTTTCTCGATAGAAACGTTCCAGGTAGGTTACCACTCCCTCATAAGTGGTGAAATACTCCCTAATTCGCCCATAGCGATTTCGATATCTTACTAGTTCTCCGTCTTCTCCATAGAGGATGAGGTTGAGGTGCTCCTGACTAAGATTGCTAACCGGGGTTTGAAGCGAGAAACCATAGCGTCGGGCCAGATCATATAGCTGGCTGGCACGCCAGGAAGCCCATCCCCAGACGCGAATAGCGCCTTCAGCCAGGCTGAGATTCTTGTTAGGTATGAGTAGGTCAGGGTCGATCTCCAGCTTTACACCGAGCCCGCTACATTCAGGGCAAGCCCCGTGGGGACTATTGAAGCTAAAGGTCCGAGGGGCAATCTCACCTAAGCTAATGCCGCAATGGACACAGGCAAAATGCTCAGAGAAAAGCAATTCCTCTCCATCGACGATTGAGACAAGGACAACGCCAGCCCCAAGCTTTAGCGCTGTCTCTACGGAGTCAGCAATGCGGCTAATATTTTCAGCTTCTCCTATCTGAAGTCGGTCAACTACCGCTTCAATAGTATGCTTTTTGTTCTTGTCCAATTCGAATTCCTCGGAGAGGTCGTGAATGTATCCGTCAACTCGAACGCGGACGAAGCCGGCTTTGCGCAGATCGTCAAATACTGCTTGATGCTCTCCTTTCCTATCCTTGATTAGTGGTGACAGAACCATAATTCGGCTACCGCTGGGTATTTCTTGTACAGCGTCTACAATTTGCTGTACAGTCTGCCGGGAGATTTCGCGTCCACACTTGGGGCAGTGGGGATGACCAACGCGAGCGAAGAGAAGACGTAAATAGTCATAAATCTCAGTTACTGTGCCTACGGTGGAGCGTGGATTGTGTGAAGGCCCTTTTTGGTCAATTGAGATAGCCGGGCTCAGTCCCTCAATATAGTCGACATCGGGCTTCTCCATCCGCCCCAAAAACTGGCGGGCATAGGCAGATAACGACTCTACATAGCGACGTTGTCCTTCGGCATATACAGTATCGAAAGCTAAGGAGCTTTTGCCTGAACCGGAGACGCCAGTGATAACCACTAGCTTATCCCGAGGCACAATTACATCTATATTCTTAAGGTTATGCTCCCGAGCCCCTTTTATAATTATGTTATCTGAGGGCATACCCTTTCCTTATGGAATGCTTCCAAGTATCTATTGTAGCACGAGACTAATACAAAGGCACGCAACAGAGGGTTACCGATAGAGTGGAGGGTTGCAGCAATTGTATCAGCCAGCCACATATATTGAGGCAGTTACATTCTATTTGCTGACGCTTAATTCTAATCCGTGACTTTTAGTAATTTCATTGAGGCTATCAACATGCTGCAGGTATAGGTACTTCTCGGAAAAGGCAAGTTTCAACCCATTTGAAGCACCTGATATCTACATCCACCCATTTTTGGCTAGGCACCCCACTTTCATATCTGTGGTAGACTCTATTGCTAAATCGCATAAAGGCATCGCAATGCAATATTCGATATCGCAAAAATGCTACAGTTATAGTAGCGTTGCCGGATGTGCTGAAAGTTTATCGTTTATGATATGATAATTTATGCCTCTTGGGATGAGCAGTCCTTGTAACTAATTTGCATACTGAGAGCAGGCGCAAATCCAACATACATTTTGCACTCTTTGGAGGTGTCACGTGGAAAAAGAAGTAGAAGAGAGGATCAAAAAACTGAAGAAACTTAAAGATATGGCAATGTTGGGGGGAGGGAAAGAAAAGATACAGAAAGTACATGAGAGGAGAAAGCTAACTGCCAGAGAGAGGATAGAACGACTCCTCGATCCCGGCAGTTTTGCAGAATGGAACATGCTAGTGGCGCATAGCATCGGAGCACCTGGGGATGGCATTGTAACCGGGTATGGAACTATAGAGGGGAGAGTCGTCTGCATTTACTCTCAAGACCCCACGGTATTGGGAGGCTCAATAGGTCCTTTGCACGGCCACAAGATGTATCGCACTATAGAGAGAGCCTTAGATATGAAGGTCCCCTTCATTGGCTTACATGATTCGCCCGGGTACAGAGTGGTAAGGCCAGAAGAAGCAGGTAGCGCTTTCGGTTTTCGTTCAGAAAAGACCGGACAAGCCGTTTTCTTCATAAATACCCAAGCTTCAGGGGTCATTCCCCAAATTTCTGCTATTTTGGGCTCGTGCGCAGGTATCTCTGTCTATTCGCCTGCTCTAACTGATTTTATCTTCACCGTTGACGGGACCAGCCATATGTTTATCACCGGACCACGCATCGTTAAGTCAGTAATGGGAGAAGACCTTTCTATGGAAGAATTGGGGGGATCCAAAGTTCATTCCAGGGTTTCTGGAGTCGCCGACTTCAGGGTGAAAAGTGAAGAAGAATGCTTCAATATGATTAAGAGGTTGCTATCTTTCTTGCCCTCGAGCAATGACACAGCGCCCCCAGTAATCGATACTGGAGATGACCCTGAGCGGATAGATGAAACCTTAGCTGAAATTGTTCCTGCTAACCTTCATAAATCTTACGATATGCACCAGGTGATCACTCGCTTGGCTGACAACGGGGATTTCTTTGAAGTGAAGGCAGAGTTTGCTTCTGAAATGATTGTCGGCTTTGGACGGTTGGCTGGCCAGACAGTAGGCTTTATCGCTAATCAACCCTCAATTCGTGCCGGTAGCCTAACTATCAATGGCTCAAATAAGCAAGCAAGATTCATCAGATTCTGCGACGCCTTCAACATACCCATAATCTTATTGGTAGACACCCCAGCATACATGCCAGGTTTACAGCAAGAACATGGGGGGATAATTCGCCACGGCGCTAAAGTGCTCTATGCTCTGTGCGAAGCCATTGTCCCCCGGATTGCGGTTGTGTTGCGTAAAGCCTATGGAGGAGGAACCTTGGGGATGGGTATAGTGCCTGGCTTTGGCACAGATTTCATCTTCAACTGGCCAATGGTGGAAGCAGGTGTGCTCGGACCTGAACAATCGGTAGAACTTTTCTACGCTAAAGAGATAGCTGAGGCAGAAGACCCAGAAAAGTATAAGGCGAAGAAGGTAGAGGAATACCGTGAGAAATATGCCAACCCTCTGTTTGAGGCATCCATTGATCCTTATATAGAGGATGTAATTGACCCTAAGGAAACCAGACGAGTATTGATAAAGACGCTAAAACTGCTACGTAACAAGAAGGTTTTCAGGTATCCCAAACGCCACGGTAATATCCCGTTGTAGCTTCGGGGAATGAGTTTGACAGCAATGGAAGAGGTACTCCTCATACAGGAAAAATGTACAAGGCCTAGATTATACTTCAAAAAGAGGGGGAATTATGGCAAAGCCTAGTGTTTTGTGTGAAAAGAGGGGAGCTAGTGTCTATATCACCTTGAATTGTCCGGAGAGTGGAAATGCCATAGGTAAGGCAATGGCAGCCGAGTTAGGCAACATATGGGCAGATTTTAATAGCGATAATGATGCCCGAGTAGCTGTGCTCGGTGCTAATGGCAAGCACTTCTGCGCGGGGATCAACGTTAAAGAATTGGTGGCTGGCTGGCATGGAGAAGGGATTACTTTGGCTTACCCAGGGCTCGGCGTCGAGGTTGAGAAACCGATTATCGCTGCTATCAATGGCTATTGTGGAGGCGCAGGCCTAGTGTTAGCAATGCAATGCGATATAAGACTTGCCAGTCAGAATACCCAATTTGTCTATCCCGAGTCAATGGTTGGTATCTCACTTGGGGTGGGTGCCGACCTTACCAAGTACATGCCAATGGGAATAGCTATGGAAGTTCTCCTCACAGGGCAGCCAATTAGTGCTCAGAGAGCATATGAAATAGGCTTCGTGAGCAGAGTAACCTCTGATGGAGAGGTTATGGCAGAGGCAAGTAAAATGGCAGAAGTAATTAGCCAGAATGCACCACTTGTGCTGAAATTACTTAAGACACTAGCATATAAAGATACTTATTCTGCCCACCGTCAAGGGGAAATCGTGCGATACCGGTTGCTTGATCCTATCATCAACAGCGAAGATGCCCGTGAGGGGATAACTGCTTTTACAGAAAAGAGAAAGCCACGGTTTAAAGGACGGTAGGGAGCTCAGATTACACACTTCTTTTACCCCTACCGGTTGTAATCCCTTTAGCAGCATCACCTCTGGAACTCACGGATTCGGGGCACATTTGTTGCCTACCAAAGTCAGTCATTCTGAGCCGGCTTAAACTTGGGCAAGCTGAATTCCTCAGTAACGTCCTCCCATGCCACCTTCACAGGCATATCGCACCGCACCTCATCAGAGCTACAGCCAACTATATTAGTAAGTATGTGTGGCCCCTCCTCTAATTCCACGATTGCAGTTATGTAAGGGAGATCATTCTCAAAAGCCTTGTGGTAGGCGTAATGGTACACAACAAAAGTATACACCTTCCCTTCACCACTGGCCACCATCCACTCCACTTCAGATGAGTAGCACCGTGGGCAAATTATGGACGGTGGCCAGCGCACATG
The DNA here is from genome assembly GCA_011170325.1 of Dehalococcoidia bacterium. GTDB lineage: Bacteria > Chloroflexota > Dehalococcoidia > GIF9 > UBA5629 > W265. The sequence goes on from DUEX01000001.1 coordinate 96,795, forward strand.
ACCGCAATCCCGACACTTCTGGAAGCGCAACTGGTGCTCCTTGCAACCATCCCAAAAAGGCCTAGTATCCGCGTTTGGCTGAGGCAAAGGCTTCTCATATGCCATTTTGAAACTAAAACCTCCTCAATATGGTGCAGGAATGAGTCTGCAACGTAGCACCATTGTCGCTGCACAGGATTATCTCAGGCTCTTTGGTATTAGTCTTAGCCCCTAGCTGCCTATCCCCGCAGCGGCCCATCAGTTGCATAGCTGCCTCAGTTAGTGGCGTGAGGCCCATAAAATAGGCCTCAGAAAGAAGCCCTCCGGAGGTGTTAACAGGCAACCTTCCTCCAGGTGTGATTGTCCCATATTTGAACCAGTCCTGGCCCTCGCCAAGTCCGAAGAAGCCATAGTCCTGCAGGGTGACCTCTACCGTATAGGTGAAACAATCGTAGATCTCGCAGGCATCGATATCCTCGAGGTTTATCCCTGCCATCTTTAACGCCATTTCGCCAGCTATCTTAGCACCAGTGGGCCCTGCCATATAGGTCGATTGATCAATATAAGACGATGGATTATGCTGACCGATCCCAATAATGACCGCAGGCTGGTGACTCAAATCCCGGGCTCGCTCGACAGACGTTACAATATAGGCTCTCCCACCATCGCTGACTAAACAGCAGTCGGAAACCCTAAAGGGCTCCACCACCCACTTAGAGCTGTAATAGTTCTCAAAAGTCAGTGGTCGATCACGCATCATAGCCAGTGGGTTCAGGCTAGCCCATTGGCGCTGCCCAACCGCTATCATTTTCCAGGTTTCAGGCCCGGTATGGAAGGTATGCATAGCCCGTCGTGCTGCCATGGCATAACTAGCAGGATACCCAAACTGTCCAAAAACACTATTTTCAGGGTTTGTTTCATCAGGAATACGGTCACTTGACAGAGCATTGTCCGCATAAGCGACGACAACGTAGTTGCAAAGCCCAGCCTCAAGAACCCCAAGCGCATGGTGAAGCTGGGATCGGGCACAGTTAGCCTCTTGGCTTAGGTATTTGGGAGCTAATCCCAATTGCTGAGCCACGACATAGGGCGTCACCTCCCGCTCACCAGAGGCTGGCTGAAAGTGACGATAGCAGATTAGCCCATCGATGTCTTGTCTTCCCAGGCCAGCATCCTTAATTGCATTGGCGCACGCCTCTACATAGAAGCTCAGGGCAGTTCTGCCAGGAACACGCCCCTGTGGCGTATAGCCCACCCCCACTATGGCATACTTATCTTTCAAACCCATCGAGCTATTCTCCCTTCTCGTATCTCACACTAGCTCTCGAAAACAGACCGCTTCCCATCTAGTCTATTCCCTCGGCTATTGTAACCCTTTGAAGAGACAGCAGATATCCTGCAGCTATTATATTACAATCCCTGTCTCTTTCCTGCAAGCTCTTGGGGGTGAGTAATTCCTTTGCAAAACAGAGGAATTTTCTCCCTGAGCACAACTCCAAACCTCCACCGACACCGCCCATTTTACGCTGACGGTTCTCTGGCCGCTTGCCAAAGACGAAGACAAGATAGTAGAGCTATGTGAGACCACTGGTATCAATTCCAAGGAACTAGACAGGATGCTGTATAATTACTACTATAAGGTGTGCCAAGAAGGTAAAGGACACCGATTATTTCCAGTGCTCACTTGCTCAGTTTTGTAAGTATAGAAGTGGTCATAACTAGCCCAGTCAGGCGGATTTAGGAGGGCAAGAATGGCTATAGAGTGGCAAGCTATAATAGCTCCTGCTGCCGTTGTGTCGGCGTCGGTTGCTATCGGGGCTTTGGCATACGCAATTAGGAATGCCAGAAAACAAGCAAAGAAGCTCGCTGCTCAAACAGAGACTCTGTCTGTCCAGACTGAGCTTCTACGGAAGCAATTACTTGGCGAGGTCTACGATGAAGCCAGAGTAAAGCATTTGCAGTTCCTTTTGCCAGCGAAGCGTCAACGTGAGATTGAGGGCTTTAAGCAAAAAGATGAAGAGGAAACCTCATCAGGTAAATATATTGCCATACCCGTGGGTTCGGAACGAGAGCTGCATATATGTTGGGAAATGGCCGAAACTCAAACTTTGAGAGGCTATAGGGTAAGATTTGAAGGCAACTATAGAAGTAAGCCCGAAATATTGGGGGTAGAGCATGCTTTCACTAAGAAAATTTTTGAAGCATACGGCAGCGATGAGTATATTGATTGGAACGGAGATTTTCACCGAGAATATGCACGTCAGCTAAGATGTCCCAAGGGCTCATACCATTACGTCACACTCAGAGTTAGAGGGGTGGTAGAGGGTAGGTATTCTCTGCACGTCCGGGTGAGAGTGGATGAAGCACCAAAGCCTTTTGAAGGCAAACTAGCGGTAGATTGCCTTACCAAACCTAATGACTGGGCAAAACAGCATTGGTGTTGACAAATAAGGTGCCGCTCAGAAGCTAGGTTAACAAGCCGAAGCTAGAAGCAAACTCAGATTAAGGATAGGCTATCTCAAGCCCACTACCTTGTAAACAACAACTGGCTCTGCTTTACCCTTAAACGACCGAGGTTCCAGCTCCTCAACCTCTACATCGTCCATTACCTGACGGTAAGTGTCATGTCCAATCCAGACTTCACCACCGGTCGTAGCACCACAAATACGAGAGGCTAGGTTAACCGCATCGCCAATAACCGTATATTCAGCACGCCCCGATGAGCCCATATTACCAGCTACTGCCTCACCAGTATTAATACCAATGCCAAATTGCACCCGAGGCAGTGAATCATCCGTCCGTTGCCTCTCCATAATATCCTGCTGAGCTTCCCACGCCGCTTTCACTGCTAACCTAGCATGGTCTTGCTGAAATTGTGGAGCATTCCACACTGCCATCACATTATCGCCAGCGAATTTATTGACCATACCATCGTTATCGAGAATTCGTTGTATTATGATTGACAGGTAATCGTTAAGCATATCGACGATATCCTCAGGAGACATCTGCTCGCTCATCTGAGTAAAGCCACGGATATCAGCAAAGAACACCGAAACCGTTCTTTTCTCGCCGCCAAGCTCTAGCCTGCCGACATCAGCCAGCTCAAGGATTTCCGTTGCCACCTGGGGTGAAACATACCTGCCAAAGAGGTCCTTAATGAGCCGCTTATCAGATTGCTCAGCGACTACCATACAGAGGACACTAGTAACATAAGCTAAGGGCAATAGCATCACAGGATGAAGAACGTTCAGAATATAGCCGGTATCGAAGGCGAGGAAAACAGACACCAAGTAGCCGGCAAGCAATCCTGCCACCAACACCCCTCCCCACTTCAGTTTCAGGCGAGGCAAGGCAAGTCCAGTAATTGCCACCAGAAGCAACATGACCATTAAAGTAACTCTCCAGTCAGTATCCATCAAAAATCGTTGCCTGAGAATTGTATCCATAGCGTTAGCATGTATCCACACTCCAGACAACTTGCTGGCTGAAACAGGAGTTAACCAAGTATCCAGCTCACCAGTAGCTATCATCCCAACAAGCACAATCTTGTGCTCAACCACCAATGGGTCGAAACTGCCAGCGATAACATCACCGTAGGAAAGGGCAGCATAGCTCTCAGCAACATCGGTGAAGTTTATCCTGAGTCTGCTAGAAGCGTCTACCGGAATATCGCGCTCAAGTAAGTGGACTTTGCCGTCTTGTAATAGATATTCCTGGGGAAGCGGCTTGGGAAATAAGGCATGAAGCACTGCCAAGGTAAAAGCAGGATAAGTTTGTCCTGAACTATCCTTGACTAACAGAGGCAGCCGCCGCACCACACCATCACCGTCGGAAACTACATTGGCATGGCCCAGGCTGAGACAAGCTTGCCCCAAGGGGGCCGTTGGCAATAAGAAATGCCTAAACGTAACCTCAGACCGAGCTGAGGGCAAGGGTTCAACACCGACCACTGGCAAGACAACATTCCCAGCTCTCTCTATCGCCTGCGCCAAAACTAGGTCATCACTTGAGGTATCAGCGAACAGAATGTCAAGCCCGATTACCCTGGCACCAGCCTGGCTCAAGTTATTAATAGCTTGAGCGTGGAGGCTTCGTTGCCATTCTGACCACCTGCCATAGGTTTCAAGACTAGCATCGTCAATGCCCACTATAACAATATTAGGCGAAGGCGGTTCAGGCACAAAAAGCTGGTCGGATAACCAAGAGCCAATGCTAGTAAAAGGCTGAACCAGGATAGCAAGCAAGGTAAACAGGCATCCCACCGCTATCACTATGCCGATGTGAGCCAATCGGCGAGATTGACGCTTGCTCCTTTTACTCAAAAACGGCATAGAAGTAACTTTGCCACAGGCAGAGCACAGAGGATATTAGCAGTAAGTAATTCTTACCTGCCTAAGCCCAGGCGTCTGGCTGGAATCACTAATGACCAGGTAAACCCTATATTTGATATAGCAGTTGTCGTTCGGTTATCACCATTAGTAGCTATCTGTAATCTCAACTCGGTCACCCTAGGAGATACATCATTACTATCTTTAGCCCCATAAATCATGGTCGAATCTTACCACCCCCACTCTGCCCACTACTCGCCCCACCTACATCACCCGGGTCAGCTCCTTGTACTGTCTCTGGCAGTGAACTCGCAGCACTGGGTTCCTGACCAAATACGATGATGCTTTGCTGACCTTCAAGTATCAATACCTCTACCCCCTGGGCAATTGCCCACCACTGATCTTTCACAGCAAATATTGTCGTATTGCCATACTTATCTACGTTCACATCCCCTACACTACCCCTGACCACAGCAGCACCAGCAGGAGTTTCAATCTCATATCGGGAAGCAGGATCAATAAGCTTCTCTACCCGGCTCCTAGTCTTGCCTATCTGCTGCCACAGCCTAATGGTCGTAGAACCCTTGTCAGTAATACTCAACTCAGTAACGCCAATTTCAGTACCTTCTTTCAAATATATAGTGCTACCTTCAAAGAAGGTAATTAAAGCATTGGAACCGACACCGGTCTTGATGCGGTCACCTGGCTCAAGCATCGCTCCAGGCAACAGCGGCCACCAAATAGTATCACCCGCTTTCATTACCAAGACTTCTCCCGTGGTTATGGACAATATGGTTAGTTCACTAGGAGGTGACGATTTGGATGGCGATGGAGATGGTGATGGTGTTGAAGGTGCAGGTGACGGGGTGGATGGTGATGGAGATGGTGAGGGAGTGGATGGTGCAGGTGACATTGGTGCTGGCTGTCCCCCGCAGCCGATTGCACCAGCCACTAGTAAGAAAACCAGAAATAGAATTAGCATTGACCACCTAGAAAGAATAATTTGCCAACCCCCTTCGCACCCTTCGCTCTGCTTTCCTTGAATGATGTGGAACTAAATTCAATTATACCACTCCCCCACATCCGGTCAATAGGCTTCGCTGAAAGAGTCTTAAGGCAGCACTGATTTGCTGTTGTGGACAGAACATTTCCAGTAGATGAACTCAAAGGGATATGATGAAAAGGCATGAAAATGCGAAAGCTGACCGCCTATTCCTTTGAGCTAGAACCAATAACATTCCCCAACGAGGCATATTCATTACTAAACTAATTAGGGTACTGCAATCGTTATTTGACAGAGGAGTTAGAAGTTCCCGATTTTATATCTGTGGTGGGCCAAAGCGTACAATAGACAGAACCTTCACTCTGGCCTTCAGCCTCGCTGAATAGCTGCCATTGATTGAAGTTTAGCAGCGGCTATAATGCAACATCTCAGGCATTTGTGAACTCGACCAAACAATCCGGACTCCTGTTACATCCATATTCCTGGCTCGATGTGAAAAGCGATAGTAACTTGGTCAAATCAAGATTTATGAAATTATTTTCCTACGAAGACGAGTACCTTCTTGCCAGAACATGAAATAATTAGTTTGCCATTTTGAATCTGAAAAGTCTCTGTGCTCCCAAGCAGCTTTATATTCATTGGTTATTCACTTCAGGACCGCTCTCGGCGTCTTGAGCCTTCCCTGAAACTCTCTTATCTACAGCAACGACTCCATCCATAACTGCTGCCTTTAGTAACTCGGCCAGTTGCAAAGCACTATTTGCTATTTGCTCAACCTCTGTAATATGTTCATTCATATCTCGAGTACTTTCTTCAATAGCTTTCTCTCCAGCCTTACGAACCTCTGCTACTGCTTGCAAAGCACTTTTTTCAACTCTGGTAATGTGTTCATTCGCAGCACCGGCAGCCTCTTCGATAGCCTGCAAAGCATTTTGCTCGATTCCTGTCATGCGTTCATTTGCGGCCCTTATAGTCTCCTCAACCTTATCAATGCGTTCATTCGCAGCGCCGGCAGCCTCTTCGATAGCCTGCAAAGCATTTTGCTCAATTCCTGTCATGCGTTCATTTGCGGTCCTTATAGCCTTCTCTGCGACTTTACGGACTTCTGTTGCTGTTTGCAAAGAACTTCTTTCAACCTTAGCAATACGTTCATAGGCAACATTGGTAGCTTCTTTGATGGCTTTGTCTGCAGCTTCGCGGACATCTGCTGCCGCTTTTCTTGCGTCCTTGGCAGCCTCATTAGCTAACCTGGTACTATCCTCAATCTCATCAAGGATTTCAGGAAGTGGCTTTGTCATAATTTTCCTTGGTTCAATATGGTTGGCCATTCTCATCACCCTCCGTTTGATCGTTCCATGCCTACATTATACAACCAATTTTAATTACAATTGTATCAGCAATATAGATCGAGTGTATTAAAAATCATCAAAGATTCATTGAGAGGTTGAATTGACAACCGAGTACCCTGCACCTATTGACATAGTCTCATCATAACCATTAGAATCAGCTACCTGTATACTAGATATAATGATAACAAATTTTATGTTGCGGTGGAATAAATAAAACTATGGCATTGTAATCAATATGTATGCAGGGTGGATATTTACCTTTCTATGGCTATGGTGCTGTAAACAAAAGGAGGAGAAAGATGATGGTTGATGCAAATATACCGGCAAACAAAGAAAAAGAGAGCAAGATATTAACAAAACCGCTCCCTGAGATTCTTGATGAGATGGAAAGCAACATAAGAGCAGCAATTGAAGCCGCCAGGCAAGCTGGGGAAGCAGCTAGAGATGCAAAGGAAGCCGAAGAGTCTGCAATGTTATCAGCGCGGGAAGCCACACAAAGAGCCGATGAGGCAAGTATTGCTTCTCGAGAGGCAGCAGAAGCTGCGAAGAAAGCATCTGAGGAACTGGCAGCTAGATTCTCCAAGGAAACGGAGAAGGCAGTTAAGGAAGCTAAGAGGGCTGAGGAGTATGCTATGACAGTATCACAGGAGACTACGAAGAGGGTTGAAGAGGCAAAGAAAAAATCCGAGGAGACACTGGCAGAAGTTACCATGAAAACTGAGACGGCAGTTAAAGAAGCCAAAAGGGTTGAAGAAGGCGCTATCGCAGCATCGCAGGAGGCTTTAAAAAAGGCTGAAGGGGTTAGGAAGGCATCTGAGAATACATTAGAAGAAGCACTTGTGAAAGCTGAGCAAGCCATAGTAAGGGCAGCTGAAGAATCTATTCCCACGATAGTACTAAGGAAACTCATTGCATCAAGGCAGTTTCTGGTTTTTTCAATAATTATGTTAGTAATGTCCGTTTTTGCTGCAGTGAGCCTCAGTATCGGCTTGAGTTATCTAATCAGGTAGCAAAACTGACCTGTTTATTACAAATAAGCGATGTCATGTTTGGGTGAAAATAGGAGAATAGTGTTAACAGAACATGGAGGTCAAGAATGGGAAGAGTTGACTTAGAAGAGCAACAAAGTACTGTGACATTAGAGGGCGGGCAGAAGTACATTAAATTGGTGACCATGAATAATGAACAATTTGATAGATTTAATCCTAATGTACTAGGTCTTGGAGACATAAGTTTGCCCTCTGCACAGGTAGAAGCTCTTGCCGCAATGTTTGATTTATCTGGGTTTACCACTTTTTGCAGTCAGGTTGATCCGCACCTTGCAGTTCCGGAATATCTTAGCCGCTTCCTCGACTGGTTATTTGGTGAAATTAAGAAAGGCTTGCTTAGAGAAAGCAATGTGGAAGAAAAAGTGTTATGGGCTAGTTTACCATTTCTAGCGAAGTTCACAGGGGACGGCATTTTGTTTCTCTGGGATACTAAAAACATGGGTGGATCAGAGATTTGCAATGTTGTCACCTCGCTTTGGGAAATCTGTGCCAACTACGTGAGAGAGTTCTATCCAATAATTAAAAGACTGGTAGTTCAGCCACCAAAGTTTCTTAGATGCGGTGTATCGCGAGGTATGGTAGTTTCCGTGGGAAACGGTGAAGATTATGTTGGTCCCTGTATAAATGTTGCAGCAAGACTACAAAAACTTAGTTCACTTTCATTTTGCTTTTCTCGTAGAGGTTTCGATATTGAGAAACATATGCCGGAGGAAACGGCTGCAAGATATGTACTGAAGTCCGTTGCACTACGAGGAATTGGAGAAGACGAGTTAATATGGGTGCGCAAGGAGGAATTTGATAACCTTACGGACGAGGAGAAGGCATTGTTCAAAAGCCCTTAATGTCCTGCGTGATTGTCATGAGCACCGTTATTAGCAACTACCTACCTTTTTTGCTTCAAATTGCACTTAATGAGTGATTGTTAATGACCACCTCTATATAGACTTAAGAGGAAGTATACTCATGAAACTAGAGCTAATCGTACCTGCTACACAAGAGAACAGCCAGAAGCGAAAGAAGGCTGTATTGCCACCCCTTGGCCTAGCGATGGTCGCTGCGCTAACCCCGCCAGAGGTCGAAGTCTCCTTAACTGATGAGAATGTCACAGTTATTGATTTCGAAAAGGAAGTCAATTTAGTGGGAATCACGGCACTGACTGCCACAGCGCCACGTGCCTACGAGATTGCCGATAACTTCAGAGCGAGAGGAGTAAAGGTTATCTTAGGAGGTGCCCATCCTAGCGCTCTACCCGAAGAGGCAAGTCAGCATGCTGATGCTGTAGTCATCGGAGAAGCCGAAGGAATTTGGCCAAGTTTAATCAATGATTTCAAGGCAAACAAACTACAAAGGGTGTACAGGCAAGATGAGCGACCCAGCTTGGTCAACTTGCCTATACCCCGGCGAGACTTGCTCGACGGGGGGGCATACACCATCAAGCAGACGATCTCGGCCACGAGAGGTTGTCCCTATTCCTGCTCTTTCTGCTCAGTTACTTCGTTCTTCGGACATACATATCGCTGGCGCCCCGTAGAAGAAGTCCTCAAGGAAATCGAAACA
>DUEX01000010.1 GCA_011170325.1 Dehalococcoidia bacterium
GGCACTTGTGCCGCTGAGCACAAGGTCGGCGATGAATTTCCCATCGGAGATAAGACTCCACCTAATATGTGTTCTTGGGCATTCTATGCTCTTTTCCCTTTTGCCTCAGTGCTACAGTTCGGTGGCTCTTTTCCCTGGGAAAATGACTTAGATAGAACCACTGTTGCTTGCCCAGACCCAGCAAACCCGGTCGTCTTTGAATTGAAGAGAGTGCGGAAGTAATTTGTTGTCTGTGCGGAATGTCATTATAACCCTTGGTAATTAACAAAATATCTAAGTCAGGGGCTTGACAAAATTCTACTATTCCATATACGCTTAGTTTAGATAGCAATTCTTAGCACTGGCAACAATTATTTTGATAGATGATGCTCCAGTTGAATTTGAGATTTCAAGTCATCTTGGTGAGGTTAGATTAATAGGAGCAGAGGAAGATAAGGGCATGCGAATTAGTGATCCAGGTATGCCCTTTGTCTCTTGCGTGGCTCTGTTGCTCTGAGCTTGGTTGTAAGTACACAGCTTGTGCTCATGCTGGAGATGTCAATATGCCGGTAGCCACGGCATTTGGATATCAGTGATAGACAGGCAAATGGAAGAAGGACAGCGTTACAGAGTACTCTATGAGATAGCTCAGGAACTTAATTCTAGTTTGGCACCTGGGGAGGTGCTACATACCATTGTGGAAACTATCTGCAATGCGGCAGATGCTAAGGGCTGTTCGTTAATGTTGCTGACTCCAGATCAGCAGCAGTTGATACATACCATAGCTTATGGGTTGAGTGACAGGTATGTTCGAAAGGGGCCAGTGAAAGTTGATGTCGCTATCGCAGAGTGCCTCCGTGGCAAATCAGTGACAGTTCTCGATGCTGCCACTGATTCTCGGGTCCAGTACCGGGAACAAGCAAAAAGGGAAGGCGTAGTATCCATGCTATCTCTTCCCTGTATGCTGCGTGGTAAGGTTATCGGCCTTGTCCGCATCTATACCTCAGAGCAGCATCAGTTCTCTACCCAAGAGATAGAGTTTTTCAGTGCCTTGGCTAATCTCGGCGCTATTGCCCTGAAGAGGGCAGAGTTGCTGGAGGAGGAAAAAAAGCAATTTCTTCGCTTTGTGAGCATTGCTGCTCATGACTTAAAAGCTCCTCTTTCTGCCATACAGAGTTTCTTAGGCGCGATGCTTGGTGGCTTTGCTGGCGAGCTTAATGAGAAACAAAAGCAGATGATGCAGAGAGCTAGCCAGAGGATTACTGAGCTTCTCGGCCTTATCAGCGACCTGCTGGATATTCCTCGTATTGAGATGGGTCAGCTAGTTCAGGAAACTACAGAGGTATCATTAGTCCAAATAGTAGATAGCTTTGTTAAGGAGAGCTCTGGTCTGGCAGAGCAGAAGGGAATAAAACTCTCAGTAGATATACCCACTAACCTGCCTTCTATAAGTGGCTCTTCCCCAAGATTGCAACAAGTGATAACCAACTTAGTGAATAATGCTATCAACTATACCACTGATGGTGAAGTAGCCATACGAGCTCGGGAGGCAAATAACGAGCTACTGTTGGAGGTCATAGATACTGGCTGTGGCATTCCCCCCGATGACTTGCCAAGGGTATTTGAAGACTTCTTCCGAGCCAGCAATGTAGAAGCTAAAGGAACCGGGTTAGGGTTATCCATCTCCAAAAGAATAGTAGAAGCTCACGGGGGCAGGATATGGGTTGAGAGCCCCTGCCCTGAAACCGGTAAGGGGAGCAAATTCTCCTTTACGCTGCCTAAGAAAGCACAAGGAGATAAGTAGTCATTGTCCGCAGATGCGGCTTAAGAGGCTTTGCTTTCCATATAGAAGAATCTGGATTGTTATGCTGCTGTTTGATATAATTTCATGAAAGGCAAATGCCAATGACAGGTAAGAAGGTTTTAGTAGTTGATGATGACCCTGATATTTTGGATGTGATAACCATGATTTTGGAATCTCAGAGCTACCAGGTGGTTGTTGCCCATGACGGTATTGAGTGCTTGGATAGACTTAGCGCAGAAAAACCAGATTTAGTGATACTCGACCTTTTGATGCCCAAGATGGATGGCTTTGCTGTCTATAAGGAACTTAAGACTCCTAGGTGGTCAAAGTACAGGGATATGCCCATCCTTATCTTAAGCTCAGTGCGGGAAGAGGCTAGTCGTCGTCGCTACGAGCTGGAAACTGGCCAAGAGCTTAGCGTGGATAACTACGTGGAAAAGCCTATCTTACCAAACGTATTACTTGACTGCGTGGAAAAGCTGCTTAAACGAAAGCAGCGGGTCTAAACCACAGGGAAATGTTTTAAGGAGGTGACAGGGTGATGAGAGAGAAAGCCAAAATTCTCCTTGTTGATGATGACCAAGACTTTGTGGAAGCAACTAGGTTAGTTTTGGAGAGTAAGCCCTACGAGGTGATCATTGCTTATGATGGGGATGAAGGATTGGCAAAGGCAAGGCAAGAAAAGCCTGATTTGATCATCTTGGACATAATAATGCCGGTCAGAGATGGGTTTAATGCTGCAGAGCAGCTCAAAAAAGACCCTGAACTTGGTAACATTCCGGTGTTGATGTTAACAAGTTTCTCACAAAGAGTAGGTGAGACCTCCCTGAGTGTCAGTCAAGGACTCACCCTGGATGCTGAGGATTATGTGGACAAACCGGTGTCTCCTGATGATTTGCTGAAAAGAGTAGAAAAGCTACTGAAAAAGTAGCTACTCGAGGTGAGATTTTTGTTCCAGTGGCGGCACTTTTTCTGTGCTGGCGAGTGTACGGCGTAAGTCTCTCAACCTGGCTCCGATGACGCGAACCAACCCTCTCATTACCTCATAACCAAGAGAACAGTCGCGGTCAAACAATTGGTTAAGCTCAACACCGTCTACCGCTACTACAGTAGAGGGTTTAACACAGATTGCTGACATGGTTAGGGAATGAGGAGCTACCAGGGATGACCAGCCAAAAACAGCTCCCTTGGTGATAATATCCACCGGAGTTTGTGTCAAGCCTTTTGACGTTTCGTCATACAGTGCTACTACGAGGTTTACCTCCCCCTCCTCTAATATGTAAAAATCCTTTGCTACGTCATTTTCGCAGAATATGAACTCGCCTACATTGTAGATATTCCTCCGCCATGAAGATAAGCTAGCTACCTCTTGTAGGCAACTATCATCAAGTCCCACAAACACTTCACATCGCCTAAGCACTTGCACGAGATTCACTCAGACATCCCCCCTCTTGTCTGATTGTTAGTTGCCTTAGCGCTGGTTAGATTCATACTGTTAGAAAGGATTATAAGCAATGCAGACAAAAAGGTAAAGTTAGGCAGGTAATACACTGTCTAGCGAACAGATGCTATTGAGGATTAATCAACGCTGGTGTATAATTTTTCAAATTTCTTGCTCAAATGGTCAACGAGGAAGCAACCTTTGGCATGTGGTGAGACACATTTTGATACAGTTTAGAAGATATAGTGAACTGGCTTTCATACCCTGGACAGGAGGCAAGTAGCTGCGGTAAACCGGGGATGGCCTGTTCTTCCTGGGATTGGCTGTGAGAGCTAAAGTTATGAGTCTCCGGCAGTTGGCTTGACAGGAAATAAATGTAGAGAAGGGCTGAAATTGGAGACGATTACCATCACGCTTAATGGACGAGAGGTAAGTGGTCATCCCGGGATGACCATTTTAGACTTAGCCCAAGAGTCAGGCGTAGATATCCCCACGCTTTGCCACGACCCTCATCTGCCCCCGGTTGGCGCCTGCCGAGTCTGCCTAGTGGAAGATGAACACTCGGGGGCGCTGTTGGCATCTTGCGTTACCCCTATAGCACCAGGAATGGTGATTAGCACTCAATCTCCGCGAGTGCAGGAACGCCGAGAGACCATAATTAAGCTCATGTTGGCTAGCCATCCCGACTCCTGTGCGGTGTGCGATAAGGGCAACCGTTGCCAGTTGCGCAAGATTGCCTCAGATATGGGCATTGGGCTGGTAGAATTCCAAAGGATTCCTCAATTGGCAACCGTTGAGGAAGTTAACCCATTCATTGAAAGAGACCTGAGCAAATGTATCCTCTGCGCTAAATGCATTCGGGCATGTCAGGAGCTAGTCGTTGAGGGCGCTATTGACTACATTCACCGAGGGTTTATCTCCAAACCGGCGACGCTTAACGACTTGCCGCTGGAAAAGTCCGAATGCACCTTCTGCGGAACCTGCGTAGCATTGTGCCCCACCGGTGCACTTACAGAAAAAGAGAAGACATATAGAGGAACAACTACGACAATCGTCCATACAATCTGTCCCTTCTGTGGCTGTGGCTGTGGCATTTGCCTAGAGATGAAAGACAATCATTTGGTGCGGGCCAAACCTGATGAAGATAGTTCCCTAAACCATGGTACCCTTTGTGTCAAGGGAAGCTATGGTTATGATTTCGTACACAGCCCAGAGAGACTAACTAATCCTATGATTAAGGTGAATGGCAGTTTGGAGGCAGTGTCTTGGGAAAGGGCTTTGGGTTTAGTAGCTGACGAATTCAAGCGAATAAAGGAGACTTACGGTCCCAGCAGCTTAGCTGTCTTTGGTTCATCTAAGTGCACTAACGAGGAGAACTACTTGTTGCAGAGGTTCGCTAGATGTGTACTGGGTACTAATAACATTGACAATGGTAGTCGATTATATAGTTCTGCCAGTCGCATAGGTCTTAGGGAAACTATTGGCTTTCCTGGTACCACGAACTTTCTTGACGATATCGAGCAATCACAGACGATATTAGTCATCGGGGCTAATCCGACCTCATCAGCACCCCTAGTGGGATATGCTATAAAGCGTGCAGTTAGACATAGAGGTGCCAAGTTATTGCTGATAGACCCTCAGCAGACAAAACTTGCCTCATGGGCACATCTCTGGCTAAGACCTAAAGTTGGCACAGATGTGGCTCTAATAAATGGTATGGCAAAGGTGATTATCGATGAAGACCTGTTGGATAGGGAGTACGTAGCTAGAAAAATAAATGGCTTTGAGGTGTTGACTACGGGTTTGCGGAGATATACCCTCGACTATGTAGCGGAGATTACCGGTGTCTTAGGTCAAGACATACGCCATGCTGCTCGACTCTTCGCTGAACCAAGCCGAGCTTCAATTGTCTATGGTAACGGGATGACTCAGTATGTTAATGGAATGGGCAGCGTAATTGCCTTGGCGAATCTGGCAATGTTGACTGGAAACATTGGGCATAAAGGCGGTGGTATTTATGCGCTGCAAAGGGAAAGTAATGGACAAGGCGCGTGTGATATGGGAGCCCTGCCTGATTTCCTTCCCGGATACCTAGGTTTGGGGGAGGGCCAAGCCAGGAAAAATTTTGAAGACCGCTGGGAATGCTACTTGCCTGTTGATATAGGTCTAACAGCTCTAGAAATGATTGACCAAGCAAGAGAGGGGAAGATCAAGGGTATGTATATCGTGGGGGAAAACCCCGTCTTGAGTTTTCCACAATTGACTCTTATTGGACAGACTCTGGCATCACTTGATTTCCTAGTAGTACAGGATATGTTTCTTACCGAAACAGCGAAACTGGCAACAGTGGTCTTCCCGGCTGCAAGCTTTGCTGAAAAGGAAGGCACGTTCACCAATTTTGAAGGTAGGGTACAAAAGCTGCGGAAAGCCTTTGAACCAACTGGCGACAGCTTGCCAGACTGGGACATAATACTCAAACTAGCCAGCAGGATGAACTACCCGATGACGTACTCTTCTCCTCAGCAGGCTATGGATGAAGTCGAGGAGGTAGTCGCTATGTACCAAGGCAACGGCTATACTGACGTGGAGATAAAGAGCCAACATCGGGCTGAGTTCGATAGTAGTCCTTTAGCCACTGGAAACATCCGCAAAAGACAATTCCCAAATGGATTCGGGCGCTTCTCCTCGGTCGAGTACATCCCGCAACGAGAGAATTCAGGGGATGAGTATCCTTTTACCCTGTTAGCTGGAACTACACTGTATCAATTCGGCACTGGCTCCAGAAGTTCAAGGGCTTCACGGCTGAGGAAATTTTCGTCAGAGGCCTTTGTGGAGATTAGCAAACCTGATGCTAAAAGCCTCGGAATCAATCACGGCGATAAAGTCAAGGTAGTCTCGTCTATTGATGAGGTGACTGCCGCAGCCAAAGTTAGTGATGCAGTCAGTCAAGGAATAATTTTCATGCCCATGTCATTCCCGGAGAGTCCTATCAATAGGTTATTTGGCATTGTCTTAGACCCTCGGACGAAGACCCCGGTTTTGAAGACTTGTTCTGTAAGGCTGGAAAGGACTGGAAACCATGAATGAGATGAGGGAGAGACCTAATCTTAATTTAGCGCGGATAAATGAGATCATAGCTCATTATCAAGATCAGAAGTGGGGGTTGATTCCGCTCCTCCAGAAAATCCAGGAGGAGTTTGGCTATATCCCTCCTGAATCTACGCAGCCTATAGCCAAAGCTCTGGGCTTATTCCCTACCCAAGTACAAGGGGTAATCTCCTTCTATACACAGCTATACACGAAACCACAGGGGGAAAAAGTTGTCAGAGTATGCCGGGGAACAGCCTGCCACGTGCGGGGCGGAAAGACGATATTGAAATTGGTGAAACAGCATCTGGGCATTGAAGAGGGAGAAACTACTCCTGATTATGAATATACCCTAGAGACAGTTGCCTGCATAGGGGTTTGTGCCCTAGCTCCTAACATAGTCATTGGCACAAATACCCACGGGCGCATGAATCCCAAAAAGGTAGCACAATTGTTGGGCAGTAGAAAGGACGCGGAACAGCATGCAAGACCATAAGACAGTTTTTGTTTGTCAAGAAACGCCATGTCTTTCTATGGGATCTGGCGCTGTCTATGAGGTGCTTAAGGCGGAGGTAGCTCGGCAGGGGTTAAAAAATGCAGCCGTGGAAATCAGTGGCTGCCATGGGCATGGCCTTTGTGAGCAAGGACCTAGCGTAGTTGTTGAACCCGATGGCATTTTCTATACTCATGTCGAAGCTAAGGATGCGCCCGAGATCGTCAGTTCCCACCTTCGGGATGGCAGGCCGGTGGAGCGTCTTTTCTATCGTGACCCGATGACTAGCCAAAGTATTCCGTACTATTCAGAGATAAACTTTTATAAGAAACAGCAGCGTGTTATCCTGCGTAATTGTGGGCATATCAATCCTGAGAAAATTGACCACTACATCGCCAGAGGTGGTTATCAAGCTCTTAGAAAGGTTCTCCTTGATGCGACACCTCAGGAGGTCATTGAGGAAGTCAAGAAATCTGGGCTACGTGGTCGTGGAGGTGCTGGTTTCCCCACCGGGCGCAAGTGGGAGTTCTGCCGGAATGCACCTGGCGACAAGAAATATGTTATCTGCAACGCTGATGAAGGTGACCCTGGGGCCTTCATGGATCGCTCTATTCTAGAGGCAGACCCTCACTCCGTTATCGAAGGCCTAACCATTGCTGGATATGCCATAGGGGCCAATGAGGGCTATATATACGTCCGTGCCGAGTATCCGTTAGCTGTGAAGCGATTTCGTATTGCCTTGGAACAAGCAAAAGAGCGAGGTTTTTTGGGGGATAACCTCCTCGGCTCAGGTTTCGCTTTTGCAGTACATGTTAAAGAGGGTGCTGGTGCCTTTGTCTGTGGTGAGGAGACAGCATTAATTGCTTCCATCGAAAGCAGACGGGGCATGCCTCGCCCTCGCCCGCCATTCCCAGCACAATCAGGTTTGGATGGGAAGCCCAGCAATATCAACAATGTGAAGACGCTAGCCTCTGTCCCAATTATTATCGACCAAGGAGCTGACTGGTTTGCTAGCTTAGGCACTGAGAAAAGCAAGGGGACAGCTGTCTTCGCTCTCACCGGAAAGATTGCCAACAGTGGCTTAGTGGAAGTGCCTATGGGTACTCCCCTGTCCACTATTATCTTTGATATTGGGGGGGGCATTCCCCATGGCAAGCGGTTCAAAGGAGTGCAGACCGGTGGTCCCTCAGGTGGGTGTATTTCAGCCCAGTTTATCGACACCCCTGTGGATTACGAGTCACTGGCTCAGCTAGGCTCCATCATGGGCTCCGGTGGCATGGTAGTGATGGACGAGGCTACCTGTATGGTAGAGATAGCTCGATATTTCTTAAGTTTCACTCAGGCTGAGTCCTGTGGGAAATGCGTTCCCTGCCGTCTGGGAACAAGGCAGATGCTAGAAATCTTGACCAGAATCACTCAGGGGAAAGGGCACGATGCTGATATCGATACTTTACTTACTATAGCTAAAGCAGTCAAGGAATGCTCATTATGTGGCTTGGGACAGACATGTCCCAACCCTGTGCTCACAACTATCAATTACTTCCGGGATGAGTATGAAGCTCACATAATGGAGAAAAAGTGTCCAGCTGCTATCTGCGACACGCTGATGATATCGCCTTGCCAACATACCTGTCCGGTAGGGATTAACATTCCTAAATATATTGCCCACATTGCTGCTGGAGAGTATAAGGAGTCTATTGACACAATCAGGGAACGGAACCCATTCCCAGCTATATGCGGTCGCATTTGCCATCACCCTTGTGAGAACAGGTGCCGCCGTGGGGAGCTTGACGAGCCTGTAGCCATCAGGTCGCTCAAGCGCTTTGTCGCTGATTGGTACTTCGACCACGTGGCTGAATTGCCTGCCCCTGAGCCTTTTCCCCAAACCCAGCACCAAAAAGTGGCTGTGGTAGGAGCTGGACCCACCGGGCTGTCTTGTGCCTATTTCTTAGCTCAAATGGGCTACCCGGTTACGGTATTCGAGGCTCTTCCTGTAGGTGGGGGTATGCTCTCGGTGGCTATACCTGAGTTCCGATTGCCGCGGAAAGTCATTCAAGAGGAGATTGATTACATTGCTAAGTGTGGAGTTGACATAAAGTACAACACGCCGATCAACGTAAATTTCACTGTCGAAGACTTAAGGAGAGATGGCTTTGCTGCTGTCTTTATTGCTGCCGGGGCTCAGAGAAGTCAGGGCATAGGCATACCCGGTGAGCTAGAGGATATCGAAGGTTTCCACTATGGGCTAAGATTTCTGAGGGATGTTAAAGTCGGTAAGCAGATTAGAGTCGGGCGTAAGGTAGCTGTTATTGGGGGTGGAAATGTCGCTCTCGATACCTCACGCACTGCCCTTCGTCTCGGTGCTGATGAAGTGAACATCTTCTATCGGCGGTCGCGAGATGAGATGCTGGTAACTGAAGTTGAGTACGACGAGGCAGTGGCTGAGGGTATAGGAGTCAATTTCCTTGTCAGTCCCACCCGGATAGTTAACGATAATTGGAAGGTAACTGGGTTGCAATGTATCCGTATGGAGTTAGGTGAGATGGATGCTAGCGGACGCCGTCGGCCGATGCCGATTCCAGGCTCTGATTTCTTTGTAGAAGCAGATACTGTAGTTGCCGCTGTAGGCCAGGCTCCTGACCTGTCATTTTTACCACCTGACAGCGCCTTGGAGCGCACCCGATGGGAAACACTGGCTGTTGAGAGCAATACCCTGTCTACTAATGTCCCCGGGGTCTTTGCTGGAGGAGACTTTGTCACTGGGCCTGGCATGGTCATAGATGCCATTGCTGCTGGTAGGAGAGGAGCTATCGCCATAGATAAATATATTGAGGACGATATCTCAAGGGTAGAGATGTACGACCTGAAAACTGAAGTCATTGTGGAAGCTATTACTAAGGAAGAAGAGGAAACATGGGAGGCACAGCCCCGACTAGAAGTGCCTAGGCTTCCCACAGAGGAAAGGAAGCATAGCTTCGAGGAGATAGAGCTGGGCTTCTCAGAGGAGAAGGCTAACCAAGAAGCTAGGCGATGCTTGAGGTGTGATCTGGAGCGATAAGGGCTGTAAGAGCGTGCCTATTAGTAAGGGCTATGCTGACCAATTAGGAGGGCTTGAGGATGAAATCTATTACTAGACAGAAGCCTTTTGATGAAATTAAGGAGGAACTGGAAGGTCTTGATAGAATCTACATTATTGGCTGTGGCACTTGTGCTACCATGACTAGAACAGGAGGCAGAGAAGAGGTTCTAGATATGAAGGACCACCTGCAAGAAGTGGGTAAGATGGTCACTGGCTGGACGGTTATTCCGACTGCTTGTGATGAGATGACAGAAGTTGCTCTCAGAGAAAATAACGGAGCTATCCAGAATGCAAACTGTATTTTAGTGATGTCCTGTGCCCTAGGAGTGCACAAGGTAAATTCATACATAGACAAGCCAGTCATTCCGGCATTGGATACCCTGTTCATAGGGATAGAAGATGAACCAGGCAATTTTCATGAAGTCTGTGCCCAGTGTGGCCAGTGTGTCTTAGGCCAAACCGCCGGTATTTGCCCGTTAACAGCTTGTCATAAGGGCTTACTAAATGGTCCTTGTGGTGGCACCAATAATGGTAAGTGCGAGGTCGACAAGGAAAAAGATTGCGCCTGGACACTCATATATCAGCGCCTAGAAGCGCAAGGTAGGCTTAATCTAATGCGAAAATATCAACCTATCAAGAATTATCAGGTAGTGCCTAGACCGCGGGTGACTAAAATCGTTTGAGTAAGGAGAAATGACCATGGCGACAAGCTTCAGAGACGCCCTTAACTCTGGCAAGTTTGTGATAACTAGCGAGATTGGTCCACCAAAAGGGACAAACCTTGAAAAGATGTACCACCATATTGACCTTCTCAAAGATAAGGTGGATGCCATGAATGTTACTGACCATCAGAGCTCGGTGATGCGTTTTCCTTCCATCGGTGGCTGTTTAGCTATCAAAGAACATGGTGGCGAGCCAATACTGCAAATGACTTGCCGCGACCGCAACCGGCTTGCTCTTCAGGCTGAACTTCTCTTGGCGTATACTAGAGGCATAAGGAACGTCCTCTGCCTTACAGGCGATGCAGTTCCTGTAGGTGACCACAAAGAAGCTAAAGGCGTCTTCGACCTCGACTCGGTTCAGCTATTAAGGACGATTCGTCAATTGGAATCAGGCAAAGACCTTGGGGAAAATGACCTTGATGGAGCTGTTGAATTCTGCGCTGGAGCCATAGTCACTCCTGAAGCGACCCCGATAGCACCTCAGCTGGTCAAATTTGAGAAGAAAATTGAGGCTGGAGCTGAATTCTTCCAAACTCAAGCCATCTACGACCTAGACAACTTCGGCAAGTTTATGCAGTATGCTCGTCAATTTCCAGTCAAAGTTCTAGCCGGGATAGTTTTGCTTGTGTCAGCCAGGATGGCGAAATATATGACTGAGAATGTGCCCGGTATCTTTGTACCACAGAACCTGATTGATGAGCTAGTAGCTGCACCTAAAGGTGAGGTGCTCAATAAAGGTATTGAGATTGCTGGCAGGATGATTGCTGCCTTAAAGAATGACTCCACTTGCGATGGCGTCCACGTTATGGCGATAGGCAGGGAAGAGGTGGTTCCGGACATATTAGCAGCAGCCGGACTTTGAAGATAGGACTAGGAAAAATGACTCAGCTAAGATCACTACTACCTGTTCTGCCCCAGTGAATCCCACAGTTTTTGAATTGACCCTGTTGTGGAAATAACCTGCCGCCCGAATAGCTATAGCTTGGAGCTTATCTGGTTAAGAAGAAGTTGCCATAATGACCTGGAGGCAAGAATGGCAAGTTATGTCTTTATGAAAGTCCTTGAATCTTCAGCCCAGCGCTATGACGTTGGCATCAATATACTCTCTCTGGGGCAGAGCAACAAGATAAAGAGGGAGATTGCCGGGAACTACATCGCAACTGGTGACAAGGTTCTTGAAATTGGCTGTGGTACGGGGACACTGGCGATATTATGTGCCGAGAAAGGTGCCTTAGTGACCGGCTTTGATGTATCCCCACATATGTTAGCCATCGCCAGGAAGAAGATACAGGAAAGAAACTTAGTCGACAGGGTTCAACTTAAGCAAATGGGCGCTATCGAAATGGATAAAGCCTTCGATAACGAGGCATTCGATAAGATCATGAGTACTCTGGTTTTCAGCGAGCTTTACTCTGATGAGCAGAAATATGTCTTGGGGGAGGCTTACAGAGTTCTTAAACATGGCGGGCTAATCATTATCGCCGACGAGACGAGGCCAAATTCTCTAGTTAAGCGAACATTGCAATTACTGGTTCGTATCCCTTTGATGGTAATTACCTATGTCCTGACGCAGACATCAACTAGGACGCTGAAGAATATCAAGAGTTTCTTAACTGACGCTGGGTTCGAAGTCATTCACCAAAAGAAAAGTCTCCTCAATTCCTTCGGACTATATGTTGCTAGAAAGGGTTAATCAAAGCGGTAATAGAAGAAGCCTTTAGAACAGCCATAGGAACCCTATTCCGGTTGCTGCCGCTCTCTGTAGAGCCAGGACTTAAGGTTTTTGGCCATCCTGACGAGAAGAGTCCGGTTTTCGTCACCGCTAATTTTGCCCTCACCGTAAAGAGAGTAGCCAAATACCTAAAGGACCTAGACTGCTATCTACTGGTGGCACCTACCCACGGTATAAATGTCTGGTGCGCTGCCAAAGGTGGTAACTTCACTGCCCATTCTGTAATCTCAGTGGTCAAAACTTCAGGGATTGCCAGCAAGGTTATTAACCGAACTCTGATATTACCTCAGCTTGCTGCACCAGGTGTTGACACTCAGCTAGTTAGAAAGGAAGCAGGTTGGCATTGCAAGTTCGGCCCTGTGTATGCTAAGGACATACCTGAATATATAGCTGGGGGACTCAAGAAGACCGATGCCATGTGCCGTGTGAAGTGGCCGCTTATTGACCGACTGGATGCTGGCATAGGGGTCTTCTTCCCTGTGTTCCTGCTCATTCTGATTATCCTGGCCATCTTCTTAAGGACCTGGCTTGCTGAGTTTGTGATGCTGGGCTGGGGGCTCTTTTTCCTTATGTATAGCTTCTATCCTTTCATTCCAGGTAGGGCGGGATGGCATAAATTGCTTTTCCTAGAGGCATTAATAGGAGTAGGGCTGCTTGGTTATATTTTCCTTGAGGCTGCCGAATCAAAGTACATCCGTGACCTGTTCTTCATGGCTATGGGACTTGTTGCCGTTATCGGGATTGATTTTGGCGGAGTAACACCGCTTTATAAGAGTGACCTTGACCCTTTGCTAGATAAACTTGGCATCAGGTGGATTGGCCCGGTAGATTTCACAGGGCGATCCAAAATCATAGGCGGTAAGATAATCCTTGACCAGACCAAGTGTACCCCCTGTGGGATATGCTATGATATTTGCCCCAGAGGGGTTTATGAGATAGAAAAAGATGGGCACAAGATGGTGGCAGTCAAATATCCTGGACTATGTGTGGCCTGTGAAGCTTGTGTTTTTCAATGTCCTAAGGGAGCCCTCTCCTTCAAAACCTAGTTTCAGATTCAACGATTGGATGGAATGTTCAATGTCCAACGTTTTAGTTTACTTTGGCTAGAGGTGTAATCGGACAATATTGCCATGAACCAAGTAGGGGAGCCTGAATATATAGAGTGAAGCTATTAGAAAGGCCGCTGTCTAAATGGATTTCCTTAAGGGATTAGTTATCAGTCTGCTGAGCCTCTTTCTTTTCTTGTCTCTGTCTATGTTTGGCGAGATGCTGATGTTAAATCACACCCTCCTCGATCCAGACTTCGTCATCTCCCAGGTGGATAGGCTTAATATCCCTTCGCTAGCTGAAGAACTGCTCAGTGAACAAATCTCCCAAGAGGAAGAGTTTATGGCTGAAGTTCTAAGTAACACCGTTGCTGACCTTGAGCCTTGGATGAAGGAACAAGCAAGTGTCCTAATCCATTCTGGCTATACTACCTTATGGAAAGGAGTCAAAGCCTGAGCCTGGTAATATCCTTAGAACCAGTGAAAGATAGCTTGAAGGATAACCTGAGGCAAGTTCTTTTGCAGTCGCCGCCTCCAGAGCTTGCCGGAGCACCACCAGAAGTGATAGAGCAGTTTATCAATGAAGTCTATCAGCAAGTTACCGAAGATATACCGGAAACATTTGAGTTTGGTGAAAACCTATGGGGACCTGAAGTTCAGGACACATTAGAGCAGGCAAGGCGGACTATCGGTTATCTCGAGCTCGGTTACAAAGTGCTAATTGGCTTTATGCTACTCCTGGTCCTAGGCATTATTTTACTGAGTCGTCACATAAAAAGTGCTATTCGGCATTTGGGCATCATCTTCCTGTCCTACGGCGCTCTTCAGTATATAGGCATTTTCATTGTCACTCGTCTTGCTGGAACACAGCTAACGCAGCTTAGTTTGCCTTCAGCACTCCAGGCATGGCTACCACAATTTCTCGATGACCTTTTGGCTCCTCTGGAGATGTTTAGCATAGGAGTTACGCTTGGCGGACTAGTGCTAATCATCATCGGGATTATACCTTGGGGTCGAAAGCCAAGAATGCAGCAACAGGTCTCGGAGATATGGCAAGCATCTGTATGTCCTAGGTGTGGTTCGCAATATACTCCGGGCCAGCGATTCTGTGGAACTTGTGGCGAGAGACTCTAATACAGTTGCCCTTGTTGTGGTTCTATTGTTGAGCCTGCCTCCAGACTTTGCCCAAACTACGGTGCTGGAGTAGTTTAGAAGGCGTGGGTATTTTCCGCTTCGCTTTGGCTAGGTGTATAATCGAATTCGTAAGACGGAGCTATGGGACGTATGATGAATGGATGATTCAACTATATGGTTACTGATTATCCTTGGCATTGGTGCCCTACTTTGGATATCTGCGAAAATATCAGAAGCCATCTCTGATAGGCGTCAAAGGGAAGAGCAAATCAGAAGGGCTTACGAAGACCAAAGACTGAGGGCTGAGCTTCCAGAGTTTCATTTTAGTAAAGAAAAGGAGGACATACAGTCTATTGTTCCTCGTTTTGATTTCAAAACGGGATACAGGTGCCCAAAGTGTGGAGGCCTGTTAGTTCGGAGAAACGGCAAATATGGTAGATTCCTAGGTTGCAGTAATTATCCGAAATGCAGATATACGAGGAGTATTTAGCAAATGAGCTACTACGATGAAAAAAAGAGGGAACTCTTGGAGTTATTGAGATTGGTACGAGAAGAGAAAGTAGGTCTTGAGCAGGCAGCTAGACTTGAAAGAAAAGCTATAGATGAGAAACAGAAAGAAGTACTGAAGCTGGAAAAGGAGAAACGAAAAGAATTGCTAGAGATAGAGAACCGCTTGGCTAAAGATGAAGAAGCAATAAATCAGCTAGCTAAGCAAAAATCTCAAGGCTTCCCTTGGTTAGCGAAGGCCTATTCTGACTATTATTACCTTCAAGACTTGAAGTTCGCGAATGGACTTGAAGCTAAGTCACACCCTGCTACGAAAGCAGCGGAGCAGATAAGGGAGATTGCTTCCAAGCGTAGGATTGCGGAAAGACTGCATCGAGTCTTGAGGTATAAGCTTGAATACTATGAGAGACTGTTCCCTTGGTTGGTTGATTTTGGGGAGGAGGGCATCGATGACTTGATAAAGCAAGTCGTTGAGAAGAGAGAGGCAGAAAGTGATACTGAGGAACCTGATGACCCAGTCAAGAAATATCTTACACAGGTTGAATACGCCAAATTATCAACTGCGGAGAGGAATCAAAGGGCCATTGACCGATATTGGCGAAAACCGAAAAAGAAATGGCAAATTGGACGGGACTATGAGCGCTATATTGGTTACCTTTATGAATCTAGAGGCTACGGCGTCTACTATCAGGGTATAGTTGAGGGACTTGCTGATTTAGGCCGAGATTTGATATGCGTGAAAGATGATAGTACCGAAATCGTTCAATGCAAATATTGGTCTAAGGAAAAAGAGATACATGAAAAGCACATTTTTCAACTTTATGGCACTGTTGTAGCTTATAAAATAGACCATTCTGAGAATGAGAAAAAGGTATCTGCCTGTTTTGTGACCTCAACCACACTGTCTGATAGGGCAAAGCAATTTGCCAACGAGTTGCGAATCAAAACACTTGAAAACTATCCGCTTGAGCATTACCCATGCATAAAGTGTAATGTTTCACGAAGAGATGGCACTAAGATTTATCATCTCCCCTTTAACCAGCAATATGACAGGACTCTTATTGAAGAAGAAAGAAACGAGTGTTATGTTGAAACGGTCAAGGAGGCAGAAGATTCAGGCTTTAGACGGGCTTTTCGGTGGCGTGGCACAGCAGAGAGCTCAGGCTCAACTTGAAATCAATGACCAGCAGGCTAATATCTAACTATCTGGCTACAAACTAAAACTCTGATATCTTTCACAACATTTCCCTTCAAACATGCTCTTGTGATTCTACATGAAAGACTTGAAGAACTCTTGGCATCACGATAGACTTGATAGACGACTAGAGAAGTTGAGATGAGAAACAATAAATCGCCATTGTCTCGTGTCAGTGTTGTTTTGGTCTTAATGTTAGTGCTGCTGGCCCTGACTGGAGCCTGTGCAAAACCATCGTATACCGTGCAAGTGGGCCGAACAGAAGGAGTTGGTAGCTACCTCATTGATTCAAAAGGAATGAGCCTCTATTACTTCACAAAGGATTCTCCGGGGAAGAGCAATTGTGTAGGTGAGTGCGCTAACGAGTGGCCAATCTTCTATGCTGAAGACATCGTCGTTCCTCCCGGATTAGAATTAGATGCGGCAGACTTTGGAACAATTACAAGAGAAGACGGAAAGAAGCAGACAACATACAAAGGATGGCCCCTATACTACTTCTTCAATGACAAAGAGCCTAGGGATACGAATGGAGACAGAGTGAAAGATGAATGGTATTTGACTAGAGTGCCCTTTTGCTGGTGTCCCAGCTGCCGTCCAGTACAGTAAGTCAAATCTTCGGAGACAGAAGTCAACCTAGCTGCTCAGCCCCACTTGTATCTCCAAAGTCATAACTACATTTCGCACGCGTCCATCATACAGATTACTGACTTAACTCCTCTGGCGGTATTGTAGTGCTTCAGCCAGGTGGTTTGCTTTGATGATGTTAGCTCCATCGAGGTCGGCGATTGTTCGGGCCAGCTTGAGAATGCGGTGGAAGGCACGGGCGGTGAAGTGGAGCTGTTTCATAGCTGTTCGCAGTAGGCTCTGAGCCGGCGGTTCTATCTGGCAAAATTCCTTGACTTCTATGGGTGTCATCTCAGTATTGCAGGTGAGTTTTGTTCCCTCAAAGCGCCTTTGTTGAATTTGCCTGGAAGCTTCAATTCTAGTCCGGACTTTGCCTGAGCTTTCACCTAAAGTATCATCGGTAAGTTTTTCATATTCAACTCTGGGGACTTCAATGAAAATATCGATGCGGTCGAGGAGAGGCCCGCTAATTCGCTTTTGATAGCGTGAGATTTCGCTGGTGGAGCACTTGCACTCTTTAACCGGGTCACCATAATAACCGCAGGGGCATGGATTCATAGCTGCTACAAGCATAAAATTGGCCGGGAAAGTCACACTGCCCTGAGCACGACTGATGGTAACAACCTTGTCTTCTACAGGCTGACGCAGTGATTCCAGAGCGATATGACCGAACTCGGGAAATTCATCCAGAAACAGCACACCACGATGGCTTAGACTTATTTCGCCAGGTCGGGGCCAATGTCCGCCACCGACTAATCCGGCGTGAGAGATAGTATAGTGAGGTGAGCGAAAGGGGCGCTGGCTTATAAGAGGCGTATCTTGAGAAAGAAGCCCGCTAACACTATATATCTTGGTCACCTCCAGGGCCTCAGCTAAAATCATCGTTGGCAGTATAGAAGATAGAGAGCGAGCTAGCATGGTCTTACCACTTCCCGGTGGTCCAGACATCAGGATGTTCGAAACACCATTTGCATGTCTTCATCAATATGACTGCCGAGCAAGAAATCGATGGAGTGTTTGTCGGTTAATTATGCTATGAATTCGGTTTCAGCTTTGTATTTTTGGTGGACAAACGCTCTGCCTCTCATTTATAGTTCAGACCTTCCCGCAGTGGCTACAATGACCTTGATGATTGCCATCGGGTGCTGCTGCTACGTTTGAACTCATGCTTACCTCCTTTAAGGGCAAGCGTTTAGGTCAGAGTTTCGCTTTTATTCGATTTTTAAAGTGCTCACGTTCAAAAAATGTGTTTACACCTTCATCATCCAACAAAAAGTCATTAAGTTACATTTCAAGAACTAGCACGTTTATCACCCTCCATCTGTGTCAAAATTGATGTATGGAATCGTGCAATGAGAAGCTTATAGGCAAGTTACTAAACCGTGAGGTATTCTATACTATGATTGAAGCGAAGATATTGATTGAGCAGTGGAGATGCGAATATAATAACATCCGACGAACTCAAGAAGTACGGCTTTGAAATAAGCATGGCACGTACCGGTAACCCCTACGAGAACGCCATGATGGAGAGCTTTTTCAAAACGCTAAAGCAGGAGGAGGTTTATCTATGGGAATATGAAACCTTTCAGGACGTGGTAACCAGGCTTCCCTATTTTCTTGAGGAAGTCTATAATCAGAAAAGACTTCACTCAGCGCTTGGTTACCTGCCACCGGAGGAATTCGAGAGCCTGTTGGTTAATCAGGAGAATAACGAGATACCTTGCCAGGCTCTCCTAACCTTATCTGTCCAATCATAGGGGTGCAGTCCAACGCCTCTAAAGTAATACTCTGAATAGTTTAATCAACTTAAGTTATTTGATGCTAGAAATGGGGCTTTCCAAAATTTAGCAGCCTGCCATAATTATCAGGAAAGGAGTGAAAAATGTTCGAGTTGTTCTTGACTGAAGCACAGAAGAAACTACAGCAAGAGGTGCGAGATTTTGTTAAGAGCGTACCGCGCCAGCTCATCATCGATATGGATGCTGAGAAGGTCGAGTTTCCTTATGAGTTCGTTAGGGAGGCTGGTAGGAGGAATCTTCTCGGACTCAGGGTTCCAAATCAACACGGAGGCAGAGGACTAAAGTGGGTTGATGAGATGATCGCTCTTATGGAAATCGGTAAGCTAGGGTTACCCTTTAATTGTCTCTATGACCTTACTGCTATCGTCACGGATGCTTTAAATATATTCGGGACTGAGGCACAAAAGGACAAGTATATTAGGCCACTTGTCGAGGGGAGACAGTGGGCTGGTGAAGCGCTCACTGAGCCTAGAGGAGGTAGTGACTTCTTTGGTGCTACCACCCGTGCTCGAAAGGAAGGCCGATATTATATCCTTAACGGTCAGAAACGCTTCACGGTAGGTGCTGAAGGCGCAGATTTCTTCCTGGTATATGCCACAACAAAACCAGAGGCCCGCAGTCGTGGACTCAGTTGCTTCATCGTTGAAAAAGACATGGGAGTAGAGGTAAAACATATCTATGGATTAATGGGAAGTCGAGGAACAGGCACAGGGAGATTACTCTTTCGTAACGTGCAAGTGCCTGAGGAAAATCTACTTGGTGAAGAAAACAAAGGTTCACAAGTTTTCTACCGAATGATGGTTCCAGAAAGGTTCCAGTGTGGCTATATTGGTCGTGCGAGATCTATATTAGAAATAGCGGCCAGATACGCCAATAAAAGGAAAGCTTTCGGCCAGACGATAAGAAACTTTGAGGCAGTCAGCTTCAAGATAGCTGACAGCATCACCAAAATTGATGCTGTCACTGCCTATGCCTACACTGTAGCTCGCATACTGGATGAAGGAGTAACCGGTACAGGCTATCAAAGAAGGCTAATCTCCCAGTTGAAAAAGCTCTCCTCTGAGATGTTGTGGGAAGTGGTAAATAATGCTATGCAGATTCTTGGTGGTATTGGATATACTAATGTTTTCCCAGTAGAGCGAGCTTTAAGGGAGGCGAGACTTCCTCTCATATGGACTGGAACTAGCGAAATTCAAAATTTGGTCATCCAGCACGAATATTACAAGGAACTCCTCGACAATGGGGTTGAGGGAAGAAATTTCGAGGGTGATGTTCCCCTTGCTGAAGCAGAATTGGAGGAAGAGAAGGTTTATGAATCAGAACTTATTTGACCTGCCCCCAACTCATTGTACTATTTCCTGAGTTAGAGTTGCACGGCCGATTGTTTGCGCAAGTTGCAGAAGTGCACAATTGACGGCCAAGTTCATAGTGGAATACTCAAACAATTAGGCTAGAAGCTGGAGGGCACTTATCTAGCATGTTCAAAACACCATTTGCATGTTTTCATTAGCATACTGGTGGAAGATCAAATTGATGGAGTTCTTATTGGTTAGTTGTGCCATGAGCTTGTGGCTTTGCGAGATGTGATTGCAGTTTTGGAGAGTATACTGGCATTAATGGAAGTGCACAATTGACAGCCAGGTTTGTAATTGAATACTTAACAAGCTAGGGGCTAGGAGAGTTTGGACATGGTATTGAGATATACAAGGAGCGTGAAGTTCGAGGAGAGTTTGAGGCTCTATAGGAAAATACAGAAGAATTAGTATTCGTCCCTTTTGCAGAAGTGCATAATTGACAGCTAAGTTCCAAGTTCATAGTGGAACATGCAATAGATTGAACAGACTGCTAGGTAAGGCTTAGAATAGCAAAACGCTATTTTATATAATAAAAGGGCTTGATAAGCATGGATCGCAACCATTATTAACCATCAACGAGTTAATCCTATGTTGCTGATTACGCACACAAGAAGTAAAAAAGCATCGCACAATCAGACCTCTTCTATCAGGCTCACAGCTATGCCCCGTGGTCCAACGTGAGCGCCTGCTACTGGCCCCATGGTGAATCTACGTATCGCCTCCACAGGGAATATAGAGTCGAGACGCTGGATAAGTGCGTCGGCCTCATCGGGAGTAGTACCGTAGTCCACTGCAATTGCCTTAATTTTGCTGAATCCTTTGACAAAGTTTTCCAGCCAGCTGGTCTGGGCTGTTAGACAAGATCATTGGCTCCATTGGAGAACTCAGTAAACTAAACCTGTACTTAGCACAGGGACCAGCCACAACACAGGACCTAAGGCGCTTAATAGAGAAGATGCAGATGTCCTATGGACTCGATGCCGTCTTTGTGGATTATCTGCAACTCTTAAGGGACAGGCATGGTAGTAACTCAAACGAGCGGATAGGCTTTATCTCAAACGAGCTCGCATCTATCAGCAAAGAATTCAACACACCCCTTGTTGTTCTTTCCCAGCTTAACAGGGCAGCCGATAGTAGGGAGGACAAACGGCCACACTTATCAGACCTACGGGAAAGTGGCTCCATAGAACAGGATGCCGATTTGATTCTGTTCCTTTACCGTGACTCATATTACAAGCGTGATGCCGGCACGGAAGCCGAATTGATTATTGCAAAGGATAGATTGCGTGGCACATCGGGGAAGCTAAAACTTATATGGGAGGCTCGGAACGAAAACTATATTGGCTAACAGGTCTTTGGGCAGAAGGTAAGATACAACATGGCTAAAAGCATTGACAATAAAGAGTTAGCCATTCAAGTGGTCTGGCAACCCACGGTAACCCAAGCGTTACAAAGGGGTAAGCGTAAGGACTTTATACGCTTGGGTGATGAGACTCTTGACAACGGATGACTCTAGTTGATACAATTTGGTCAACGACTGGAGTTCAAGGATGGAAAGGGACGACGAGCTACTAACAGTGGACCAGGCAGCGAGGTTGCTTACTATCTCAAAGCCAACCGTGTGGAGAATGATTCGAGCAGGGGAACTACCAGTAGTAAAGATAGCGAAGCGCAGCAGGAGAATAAAACGAAGCGACATTTTGGCTTATATTTCGAGGCACTACACTGGGGGACAAGCGAGTCAAGAAAAGGGGGTGGAGAAATGAGAGCGACTGTTTATGCCAGGGTCTCAGGAGAAATGCAGGAGCGGGAAGGGACATCGTTACAGAGTCAGACAGAGGCTTGCCTAAAGCTTGCCCACGACAAAGGCTACGAAGTGCCTGAGGAGTTTATCATCGCGGAGACCTATTCTGGCTTGTCCCTTGACCGTCCTAGACTGAATGAGCTGAGGCAGTGGGTAAGGGACAAAGAGGTGGATGTGGTTATTGCCTACACTTTGGATCGCTTATCGCGTGACCCGGTTCACTTCATCATACTTCAAGAGGAACTACAGAGGGCTGGGGTGGAGATCATCCTTGCCACCGAGACTTTAGACAGCTCCGATTTGGGTTTGTTGATAACGCACATCAAAGGGTATGCTGCCAAACTGGAAGCGGAGAAGATAAGAGAAAGGACGATGCGGGGCAAGAGGTCAAGGGTGGAGAAAGAACACAAGCTCCCCACTGGTAGAGGGGTTATCTATGGCTACAACTACGACAAAGAAGAAGGCAAAAACACAGCAACTGACTGTCTGGATATTGTGCGCGTGGCTGGAATGTGGTTGGCAGAGGAAGGTATTTCGTTGAATGAGGTATGTCGTCGTCTCATGGCAAGAAGGATACCGGCGCCTAAGGGGGGAACTCGATGGAGTAGGGCAGCAATAGGGCGTATCCTCCGAAATCAGACCTACGCTGGCAGAACCTACGCGTTTAGAACCATTACAAAGGACAAGAAGCGATTGGCCCGGCCGCAAGAGGAACAGACGGAAATTCCAAACGCTGTAGACCGAGCAGCCTTTACCTGGGATGAGTGGCTGGTCATTCAGAGGCAGCTTGACAGGAATCGAGAGCTATCTCCCCGAAATCAGAAGTTAGCCTATCTCTTGAGGGGTATGGTCTATTGCAAGAGGGACGGGCGCAAATATCATGGTATACCAATGCATGGCCAACCATACTACCGCTGTAGTGGTCGCAGTAGGTTGGTTTCGAGTACACCTTGCGATAACAAGACTATGAGCGCCAAGTGGCTGGAGGAGAATGTCTGGTTTGAGGTTGCCAACGTGCTGAAGAACCCCGAAATGATATTGACGGAACTTCGAAGGCGAAAGGAATCAGGCGTGGATATTACTCATTTGGAGGAGAGAGTGAAGTTGAACTGCAATCAGCTTGTCGCTATTGACGAAGCAGAGACTCGATATCTTCGGCTGTATGGTGCTGGGGTTATATCACGTGACAAGCTGGAGACTGAATGTAAGAGAATAGGCTCGGAGCGGGCAAGAATAGAACGAGAGAACAAAGACCTGGATACGCGTATTGCGGAAGCGAAGGAGTTAGTGTTCGATTCTGAACAAATCGACCAGGTCTGCAACTTGGTAACTACGAATCTGGTCAACCTGACCTTTGAGGAGAAGAGACTGGCATTGGAAGCGCTGAATGTAAAGGTTTGGATTGATGGTCACTCTGTAGCAGTTCAGGGAATGATTCCTATACCTGAGGGTGATATTGTGTTACAACCTTTGTAAAAGACAGAAGTCCTGAAGAAATGTCAACTTCTACTTCAACAATAGCTCCCTCTAGCCCGACTACGGCACAGCTTAATACCTTAGCCAGCATATTCAGCTCCCTTGGGGATTAAAAGAATAGGGTATAACTGCATTTCACTTGATTACGCGGGCTAGAGTTTCCTTTAATCCGGGGACAGTCTTATAGTTGGCGAGCTCCTTGGGCTTAATCCACTTCATCTCCGTATGCTCCCAATCAATCCTGATTTTTTCTGGAGCTCTTACATGGAAGAGGAAAGGATGAACAATCCACTTTCGATTTAGGCTTCTGTCAATAAC
Source organism: Dehalococcoidia bacterium (assembly GCA_011170325.1). Taxonomy (GTDB): domain Bacteria; phylum Chloroflexota; class Dehalococcoidia; order GIF9; family UBA5629; genus W265. The sequence goes on from DUEX01000010.1 coordinate 23,596, forward strand.
TTCTAAAGGTTCCCCCTTTTTTATCAGCTTCAGGTCGTTTTTGTACAGTTCTGTTTCCTCGCTTATCTCGGTAAAGGCCTGCTCTGTATCGCTTGTCTCCATATAGCCGCTGACACCAGCCCAGCTTCTCCGATAAGTGCCAACCTTTTGACTCCGTCTCAAGATCAGAATTCTATTGCTATGCTCAAGGAAGCAGGTGACTACATGCTTTTCTTCCATAGTAGTACTATCGGTTATTTTGCTTAGGCATTGGAGAAGATATCCTTTTAATAGGTTTAGTGCCATTTCAGCAGTTTTGTGCTTATTGTTCTCTCGATTGCCTCGAAGGCGATGTTCCCGGTTCAAGATGGTGCCTTCAGCAGACAAGCCAAKGTAAAACAGYCCTACRGGTTTTCCCGGTGTGKCACCGGTAGGYCCRGCAATYCCRGTRTCTGAWATGCAGATATCYACTTTCAGCAATTTCCTGCCAGCTTCAGCCATCTCTATTGCCGTCTTGGGGCTAACGGCTCCGTGATCTTCCAGAGTTTCTTCTTTCACCCCAACGATGCCAGTTTTCACCTCATTGCTATAAGCAACTATAGAACCTTTATAATAGTCAGAACTACCCGAGACATTAGTTATTCTGTCACCTATTCTGCCACCGGTAGCTGATTCAACCGTGCCTATGGTTAACAGTCTCCCTGTTTTAGCTTGGTATTCTCTGAGCAGCTGAGCAATCTCGTCCTCTAGTTTTACCATATGTCTCCTCTTCTGGAAATTCAAAAGGTCTTTTGTGTGCCCAATTTTAGCAAAAATGCGAGCAAAGAAGCTAACTTGGAGTTATGTGCTTGCCACCCTGAGTGAAGCGGATCTAGATTCTTCGCTTTGCTGAGAATGATGGGGGATGCTAAATGCTCTCCAACTTTCTTGATATAATTATGGCTGTGGATGAATTATTAGATACAATAATCTTTCTTGGCACTGCTGGGGCTCGGGTTATGGTCACCAAACAGTTGCTGGCTTCAGGCGGGGCTTGGCTTAATCTTGGTGGTACTGAAATACTCCTTGACCCTGGCCTCGGTTGTCTAGTCCAGGCTATTAAAAGAAAACTCGACCCTTCCAAGCTTAAGGCTATTATCTTGTCTCATAGACACCTTGATCACTCTGGTGACATTAATATCATGATTGAAGCTATGACCGAGGGCGGTAGGAAGCAGCAGGGCATAGTTTTTGCGCTGTCCGATGCCCTGAATCAAGAGGCCGTCATTTTTTCTTACTTACGAAGCCATCCACAAAGCATAGACACTCTGGCTGAAGGCAAATCTTATTCTGTCGATGATGTTTCCTTTGAAACCCCGACCAGACATCAGCATCCGGTGGAAACCTATGGCTTTGTCTTTAGAACACCAAGGCATACCTTTTCTTGGGTTACAGATACTAAGTATTTTGATAAGTTGCCTAGTTACTATCGAGGTGAGTTGTTAATCATAAATGTAGTCAGGCTGGAACCTGGGGCGCCAATTGACCACTTGTCACTTTCTGAAGCTAGACAGATAATTGAAGAAGTGAAGCCAAAAGCTGCTATCCTGACTCACTTTGGCATGACCATGTGGCGAGCTAAACCGTGGGAATTAGCCAGGCAGTTGAGCCAAGACATAGGTATCTCAGTTATCGCTGCCCGCGATGGCATGAAATTTGACTTAGCACAGTTGGACGAGCTATAAATGCTGAAGGAATGTTTTTCAAACGCGGTAGAGAATGGGCTTTCTCCCTTACCCATAATCACCTGAAACCTCCTTTCCTTAATTTGGGCAAGGAGGCTAGCAAACGAAATATTACATAAAGTGAGAGGGAAAATACTAGCAAGCCCATGATCAAAGCTATTAAAAGGAACTCAAAGGCAAAAACAGGCAACATTAGCAGTGAGGAGGCTCCTGAAACTCTTCTTGCCTTGATAAAACTGCGGCGATTGTTTACCCAAACAAAGCCGTGGTTAAGAAGCTCCGGAGTGGTTTTCACTGGGAGTCCTGATTGATTATCTGACTGTCTCACTAATAGCTAATTATACCTAGGGCTAGTAGCGAAATCCAATTTGGATGAGTGATGCCTGAATATTATATTGGAACCAGCGGCTGGCATTATGACCATTGGCGGGAACTTTTTTATCCTGAGAAGCTACCTAAGCTAAAATGGCTAGAATTCTATGCTGAGCATTTTACTACGGTTGAACTAAATAATAGCTTCTACCATTTGCCTTCAGAAAAAGCTTTCGTTAATTGGCGAGAGTCGTCATCTAAAGGCTTTGTCTTCGCCGTCAAAGTCAGCCGCTTTATCACTCATATAAAGAGGCTGAAGGATGTGACAGAGCCGTTGCAGAATTTCTTGTCCCGGGCTGAATTTCTGCGATACAAACTAGGTCCGCTTCTATATCAATTGCCGCCTAATATGAAGCGTAATGATGAAACTCTAGAAGCTTTCTTGGCTAGCTTACCTCACGAACATTGCCATGTCCTTGAGTTTCGTCATGATTCCTGGATTGACGATGGTGTCTTTGATACCCTAAGGCGACATAATGTTGGCTTATGTGTCTTCGATATGCCTGACTTTACCTGCCCTTTGGTAGCCACAGCTGATTTCACTTATATCCGCTTCCATGGCAGCGCTGGCTTGTACTCAAGTTGCTACAGTGATGAGGAACTTTCCAGTTGGGCGAAGAGAATTGCTGAAGTAGGGAAGAATCTAAAAGCAGTCTACATTTACTTCAATAATGATGCCGAAGCCTATGCAGTGAAGAATGCCGAAACTCTAAGACAGATGCTACAAGAAATAATCACAGATATTCCTTAACCTTCTCCGCCAGTTTATTGGTCATCCCTTCAACTAAGGCTAGCCCTTCCATCGATGCCTCTTTGATACTCTGCACCGAGCCAAATTTCTTTAGCAAAGCTTTTTTGCGTTTGGGACCGATACCAGGGATACTGTCAAGGGCAGAAGCTATGCCTTCTTTGTGCCGCAGTCTTTGGTGATAACCCAGAGCAAAGCGGTGAGCTTCATCTCTAATTCTCTGAAGTAAGTGAAGCATTGTTGAAGTTTGAGGAATATCAACTGGTTCAGAATTACCTGGAATGAATACTTTTTCCCTTTCTTTAGCCAGACTGACAAGCGGAATAGAATCGAGCTCCAGTTCTTTCATCACAACCAGAGCAGCATTGAGATGACCCTTGCCACCATCAATTAGAACCAAGTCAGGGACTATCGACCACTTGTCCTCAGTATCTAGACACTTTCTAAAACGTCGCCTCAGCACCTCCTGTATCATGGCGTAGTCATCGATACTGCCTACTGTTTTGATTCTGAAACGCCGATAGTGAGCCAGCTTAGGCATTGCTTTGTCAAAGACAACCATACTGCCAACAGCTAAATTGCCTCGAATATTGGAAATATCATAGCCTTCTATTCTCAGCGGGATTCTAGGCAGGCAAAGTCTCTCCTTCAGCTCTTCCAAGATAATGGCAGGTTCGACGAGTGCTGATTGCTTGATTTGGTATAACTCTAATCCTTGGCGGGCATTTTCAGCCACTATATCTATTAGCTGCTTCTTGGTTCCTTGGCGCGGCACGTGAAGCTTGACCGGCGCTCCTCTTTGATTCTGTAGCCACTTGGTAATAACTACTGGCTCATCAACCGGATATTGGACTAATATCCTTGGTGGTATTGATGAGGCTGAGGCATAATATTGCTTAATGAAGCTGGTCATTATTTGATTTGGCTCTTCGTCTCGGATCCCATCTACCAAGAGGTGGTCACGCCCGATGAGTTTATTATTACGGATAAAGAAAATCTCCACATAGGCCAGATCTTTAGTCCGTGCTAGGGCGATGACATCCTGTTCACCTCTTACGGTGACAGCAATCCTTTGCCCTTCAATTACCCTTTCTATAGCTCGAATTTGGTCACGAAGCCAAACTGCCTTTTCGAATTGGAGTTGCTGGGAGGCATTTTTCATTTTGTGTTTGAGTTCCCGAAGCACTAGCTCCTGCTTGCCTTCGAGAAACAGAATGACTTGTCTTATTACTTCGTCATAGTCCTCCTTGCTTACAGCGCCAATGCAAGGTCCTAGGCAGCGATGGATGTGATAATCGAGGCAAGGTTTGGAATCTGTCCCAGTAATAGCTTTATTGCAAGAGCGAAAAGGAAAGATTTTCTTTACTAGCCTTAGAGTCTTACGTACTGAGCCAGCACTGGCAAAAGGTCCAAAATACTTGCCTCTATCTTTGTGGAAACGACGAGTAATACGGACACTAGGCCAATCATTGTCAAGGTCTATTTTGAGATAGGGAAAGGTTTTGTCATCTTTCAAGCTGACGTTGTAGCGAGGACGGTATTTTTTAATCAGGTTGCACTCCAAAATGAGCGCTTCCTGTTCAGAATCGGTAACTATGTACTCAAAGTCGCTTATCTTGGCTACCAGCCGTTGAACTTTGGCTGGTAAATTAGTGCTAGGACTAAAGTAAGCCCTTACCCGATGGTGAAGACTAGCCGCTTTACCAACATAAATAACCTTACCCTGGTTATCTTTAAATAAGTAGACTCCAGGTTTTCCTGGTAAAACCTTTAATTGTGTCTCAATTGGCAATTGCACCATAGCTTAATTTATTGTATTGTAGCATTGGGCAGTAAAGGAGACAAAAAGTTTCAAATATTTTCCCTCTAAGTAGTTATACTCAGCTAGTATTGTGCTAAAATAGGGGAGGCGCTTAAAAATGGAAGAGGATATAAAGTCATTCCTCGATTATCTAGCTAAGGAAAAGAGACATTCCCGAAATACCTTAGCAGCATACAATAGCGACTTGAATCAGTTAGCCGCCTATGTGGAATCCGAAGGCTCTAAAGTGGGCGCTGACCCTCTCTGGGCTAGATTGAATGCCGAACTTCTATCCGGCTATATGCGTAGTCTAAAGGAAAGAAAATATGCATCGTCTACAGTAGCTCGTAAAGTAGCTGCAGCTAAATCTTTCCTTAAGTTTATGGTAGACAGAGGCAAATTGAGAGGCGACCTAGCGCCGAGTTTGGCTTCGCCTCAGGTGAGCAAACCTTTACCTAAGCCTTTGTCTGTTTCTGAAGTCCGCCGTTTGCTGGCAGAACCAGCCAAGCTTTCTACTACGGAAGCAAAGAGAGATAAGACGATGCTGGAGTTGCTTTATGCTACCGGATTAAGAGCTAGTGAGCTAATGGCGTTAAATATAGCAGATATTGATTGGAAGGCAGGTAATGTACGTTGCTTTGGTCGGAACTCCAGAGTTCGAGTTATTCCTATTGACCACCATATAACTCAGATGATTAGAGAATATATAGATAACGTCCGTCCAGAGCTGTTGAGCAATGAAGGAGAAGCTGCTCTGTTTCTCAATCGGCGAGGTGAGCGGCTTACTCGACAAGGCTTCTGGCAGATTGTTCAAGGCTATGCTGATAAGGCTGAACTCAGCAACAAAGTCGCTCCTCGTACTCTACGTCATAGCTTTGCCATCCATAAATTAAAAGGCGGTGCTGACCTGCAATCAGTTCAGGAGCTTCTGGGACATGCCCATATCTCAACCACCAGAGCATACAAAGAGGTGAAACTTCATCCTTGAGTTAGAGTTGGAAACAGCAGCTCAATTTTTCTTCGGAGACGGCAGAGATATCAGAAATTATAGTACTTGATTCTTCAGAAGTGGGGATATGCCAAAAAAATCGCGGCGGACTAGGGCTAAATATCGAGCTGCTGGCAAATTAGCAAAAGGAGGAGCAGGGAAGCACATCCCTCCCCAAAAACCGACATCTGAGCCTAAAACATCAGTGTCCTCAGTTGAACCTTCTCCCTCCCCAGCTCAAGTAGCCCGCTATCAATATGTATTACCTGAGTTACGGCGCATCGGTATTATTGCTGGCGCTCTGTGTCTAATTCTTATTGTACTAACTTTCATACTTGGTTAAAGCTTTAGGGTAGCATATTGGTGGGTTTAGAGACAGCCCGAGCTAGATTAGTTGAATGCCTAGGTCAGGAAATTAGTGATAAGCGTGTGCTCGCTGCTATGGCACGTGTGCCCCGCGAGCTTTTCATACCATCAGATTATTATCATTCAGCTTATGAAGACAGACCTTTAAGCATTGGCTTTGGACAAACTATTTCTCAGCCTTTTATCGTGGCTTTGATGACCCAAGCTTTAGAGCTTAAAGGTGGTGAAAGGGTACTGGAGATAGGCGCTGGAAGTGGTTATCAGGCAGCAATATTGGCTGAGCTGGCTAAATGGGTAGTCAGTGTCGAGCGCATTCCTCAACTAGTGGAATCGGCTAGGCAGGTCCTTGACAAACTGGGTTACACCAATGTTGAAATTCATGTGGCTGAGAAGACCTTAGGCTGGGTGGCTGGTGCTCCCTATGATGCCATTATAGTTACCGCCGGTGCACCTCGCACTCCCAATTTGCTCCTTAAGCAATTGACTTTTGGGGGTAGATTAGTTATTCCGGTAGGTTCAAGATGGGAACAGGAATTGCTTAAGGTTACCAAGAAAACAAGGCGGAATCTAATTGAAAATCTGGGTGGTTGCCGCTTTGTGCCTCTTATTGGGGAGGGTGCTTGGGAAGAGTAATAGTTGTCAAAGTAGGCAGCTATCTACGTAAGCTCATAGCTGAGAACTTGCCCCTGCTGAGCATCAACTTCTATCTTGAAGCTGTACTTATTTGCAGATTTGCCAGCAATAAAGTGGTTGAGCGAGCCTCGAGACTGCATGCTGATTTTCCCCTGTAGCTGGTATATTTGAACATCATCTTTAATAATTAGCTGGTTATTGCTGAAGTCGACTTTAGATTGAAAATATTTGACAGACAAAAACCTTTCAGCAATCCGTTGCGCCTCAGCTTCAGTCAGCAATTCCTTGCCCTCAAGCATTTTAACAGTCTTTCTTCCGTTTCAGTAGACAGATTTTACAGCATTCTGTTGATTACTTTCATACCCTATGAGCCACCGTAGCTTTAGCTTCCTCGAGAGACATGCCTGGCCTAGATACTAGGGCTGCTACTGGGCAAACAGCCACACAAGCCAGACATGAATTACATCCTGCCTCAGCCAGAGGGATGCCAGCAAAGGTAGTAACAATAGTGTCAATGCCTCTGAAGGCAAAATCAAGGATGCCAGTGCCTTGCTCATGACATACCAAAACACATTTGCCGCATAAAACGCACATATTGGGATCGTAAGTGAATAAAGAGTGACTTGAGTCTATAGGTAGTTCCCGAGGTATATGCCTGAACCGCTGAACTTTTAGCTTTAAACCGAGGCGAGAGGCAATACTCTGTAGCTCACAGTTTCGGTTCTTGGCGCAGCTACGGCAATCGAGATGGTGATGGCTGAGGAGAAGCTCAAAAGCAGTATTCCTAAGCCTCTTAACTCTGCGGGTGTTGAGATGCACTACCATGCCATCGCTGACTGTCTCAGTGCAAGCAGTAACTGGAGCACTTCTACCCTCAATTTCCACGAAACAGAGACGACATGAAGCCATAGGTGAAGTTACCTCTCTCATGGCACATAAATTAGGAATGTAAAATTCATTATCGAGAGCTACCCAGAGAAGATTAGCTCCTTTTCTAGCTTTGACCTCCACACCATCAATAGTTAAAGTAACTAGCTTCACTTCTCCCTTAAAACCATCTCATTTCTTTGAAGGACTCTTCAGAGGTAAAGCTACTTCAGCGATTGCCTTCCTGATGCCTAGTTCCAGGCAGAGGTCATCATTGGCAAAATACAAGTGGCTTTTGCACTTGCAATCGCTAGAGCCAAAGCCAGGGATAAAAGAAAATTCATCGACCAAGGCTTGAGACAGAAGACACTCAAGCCTTCGTTCCGTTTCGCAAAGGATTACTTGCAAAAACTTTGCTTCACTTAAAAGGTAATCGATATGCCACTTCGCTTTCTTGTCTTTGGTTAAATGGCGATTTACTCTTGATTTAAACCCACCTAGGGCTGAGCCTAGGTAAGCATAGAAGCCTTCAGGAAATGGAA
>DUEX01000100.1 GCA_011170325.1 Dehalococcoidia bacterium
ACTGGCGATGCTGGACTTAGCCATTATATTGCCGCATGTCTCGAGATTCTGGAGGGTAGACAAGACTTATCCTATCAGCTTACACCGATGGGGACTGTTATTGAAGGTTCTCTCGATAAAATCCTTGAGATAACCCGTCAAATGCATGAAGTCCCCTTTGATAGGGGAGCGTCTCGGGTAGTTACCTCTCTCAAGATTGATGAACGCCGAGATAAGCCATCAACAATGGTCGGTAAAGTAGAATCGGTGTTAAAATTACGTCCATCGATTAAGACTTGAAATGGTCGACCTCCATGTTCAGTTGGCTCCATCTCATCCCAGTGGCTTGCTTTTGGCTAACCCGGTGATGACGGCTGCTGGTACCTTTGGCTATGGCATTGAGTATAGCCAGCTTGTTGATATCCAGAGGCTAGGAGCCATCGTTTGTAAAGGCACTACCCTTAAGCCTAGGAGAGGTAATCCTCAGCCTAGGTTGGTGGAGACAGCTTCTGGGTTGCTTAATTCTGTAGGTTTGCAAAATGTTGGAGTTGAGGCTGTGAAAAAAGATAAAGCTCCTGTTTGGGCGCAGTGGCGGGTTCCGGTTATTGTCAATATCGCTGGTGAAACTATCGAGGAGTATGCAAAGGTCGCTGCCAGACTAGAGGGAGTAGCTGGTATAAGTGGTATTGAGGTCAATATAAGCTGCCCCAATTTAGCATCTGGTGGGATGGAGTTTGGCACTGACTCTAAAATTGCTGCTGAGGTTACTGCAGCCGTTAAAGCAGTGAGTAGCTTACCTGTTATAGTGAAATTGAGTCCTAATGTAACTGATATCGGAGAGATTGCTTCAGCAGTGAGTGGAGCTGGAGCTGATGCTATAACTATGATCAATACAGTGATGGGAATGGCGATTGATGTAAATGGAGGTAAACCTTCTCTAGGTAATGTCGTTGGTGGGCTTTCTGGCCCAGCGATCAAGCCAATAGCTCTTTATATGGTGTATAAGGTTGCCGAAATAGTAGATGTGCCTGTGATAGGCTGCGGTGGTATTAGTTGTGCTGGCGATGCTTTGGAATTTATTATGGCAGGGGCTAGTGCTGTGCAAATCGGTACAGCTAACTTGGCTGACCCTCAGGCGGCTCTTGATGTACTGAACGGCATTGAGCAGTTTGTGACAAGGGAAGGGATACAGAATCTAAAGGATATCATTGGTATTGCCAGAGTTTGACAGTCTCGTTTAATTCTTAGCAGCTACCTCGTTGTTGATAAACTCGGCAATTTTGTCTATAGGAGTACCCGGACCGAAAATAGCTTTTATGCCCATTTGCTGCAAAATTGGGATATCTTCGTCAGGTATAATACCACCAGCAACGACTAGCACTTCGGTCATCCCCTTTTCCCTGAGACCATCTATGATTGGTGGGAAAAGCTCTAAATGAGCTCCTGAGAGAATACTTAGGCCAACGACATCGACATCTTCTTGAACCGCTGATTTAACGACCATTTCTGGCGTTTGCCGGATTCCAGTATAGATTACCTCCATACCAGCATCCCGGAGAGCTCTGGCAATTACCTTAGCTCCACGATCATGACCATCCAGCCCCGGTTTAGCAACTAGGACTCGAATTTTGCGTTCTTCTGCCATAACCTTTCTCCTTCTTTAGCTAATATAGCTTTACAAAGTTACAGACTACCTCTGTCTAATAAGTTGGTGGGTTTCGCTTGATACCTTTACACCTTTTGAGCCAGCTCGAAAAGCACTCCTTTAGTTGACTTAGGATGTACAAAGCCGACTTTACCAGCTAAGCCAGGGCGGCCTTGTTTGTCAATCAACTGGACACCCTTATCAGCTAGTGTGCAAAGCTCTTGGTCAACATTGTCCGTTTCCAGACAAACATGGTGAATTCCCTCGCCTTTGCTTTCTAGAAATTTAGCTACGCCACCCTGTGGGTCAATCGGCTCCAGAAGCTCGATTTCACCTCCCTCGGCCATAGGCAAGAGGGCTGCTTTTACTCCTTGCTCGGGCAGGGTTTCAATCTTGCTAGGTTTGGCACCGAAGAGGTTATCATAAAGTTGGAGTGCCTCATCTAAATCTTTAACTACAACAGCAATATGGTGGACTTTCTTAATCATCTCTCCTCCTTTAATTTTGAAATTTAGCTTTATGAGTAGGCCATTTCTAGAAAACGAGGTATTCCTTTTGAGTGCCGAAGACTTTACGCAGCACATCGCAGATCTCACCGATACTAGCATAAGCCTCAACACAGTCGAGAAAGGTCGGCATGGTGTTATCTTGACTGCGAGCTACCTCGTCTAGGTTCTTGAGTGCTTTATTGACCTTATCATTATCTCTATTCTTCTTAATTTGGGCTAATCGTTCTTTCTGCTTTCTTTCTACCTCCGGGTTGACTCGTAATAATCCTGATATATTAGGAAACGGAGAAACAAATTTATTGACACCAACTATAATCGACTTGTTCTCTTCGATATTTTTTTGCTGGCGATAAGAGCTTTCCTGGATTTCTTTTTGTTGGAATCCCTGCTCGATAGCAGCTACAGCACCACCAAGTTTGTCAATTTTATCAATATATTCAGTAGCTTGCCTTTCTAAAGCATCAGTGAGAGATTCTATTAAGTAAGAACCTCCGAAGGCATCAACAACATCACCAATGCCATTCTCGTAGGCTAAGAGCTGTTGAGTGCGTAAAGCAACGGTTACTGCGTCTTGCGATGGCGTAGCATAGGCTTCATCAAAAGAGTTAGTATGGAGTGATTGGGTTCCGCCTAGAATTGCGGCTAGAGCCTGGATAGCCACTCTAACAATATTGTTATGCGGCTGTTGAGCGGTGAGAGTGCAGCCAGCAGTTTGGGTATGAAAACGTAGCATCCAGGAGCGAGGGTCTTTGGCTTCAAATCTTTGGCGCATAATTTTAGCCCAGAGGTGACGTGCTGCCCTGAATTTGGCAATCTCCTCAAAAAGATTGTTGTGACTGTCGAAGAAAAATGAGAGTCTGCCGGCAAAGGCATCTACATCTAGCCCGGCATCAATGGCTGCTTGAACGTAGGCAATACCGTCAGCTAGGGTGAAGGCGATTTCCTGAGCCGCAGTGCATCCAGCTTCTCGTACATGGTATCCGCTGATGCTAATAGTATTCCAGCGAGGAACATTCTGACTACAGTAGGCAAAGATGTCAGTGGTTAGACGCATCGAAGGACGGGGTGGGAAAATGTACGTGCCCCGGGCAATATATTCTTTGAGCATATCATTTTGAATGGTCCCGTCCAGCTTAGCTGGGTCAACTCCCTGTTTTTTAGCCAGAGCAATATACATACTGAGGAGAATAGCAGCTGTAGAATTTATGGTCATCGAAGTACTAACTTTGTCTAAAGGAATGTCTTTAAACAGGATCTCTATATCCTCGAGGGTATCTATTGCTACCCCAACTTTACCGATTTCGCCTTGGGCTAAGGGATGGTCCGAGTCATAGCCAATTTGGGTTGGTAAGTCAAAGGCAATGCTTAAACCGGTTTGCCCTTGCTCCAGAAGATACCGATAGCGGCGGTTGGACTCTTCAGCAGTGCCAAAGCCAGCATATTGACGCATCGTCCATAATCTGCCGCGGTACATAGTCGGCTGGATACCACGGGTAAAGGGATATTCTCCAGGATAACCTAAAGCGGCAGAATAATCGGAATCTGGTATGTCTTCAGGAGTATAGACAGGGGAGACATCTATTCCAGAGCTGGTCTCGAACCTTTCCTGGCGCTCTGGGAAGCGCTTAAGTGTTGCGGCCAAAGTGGTTTCTTGCCATTCTTGCTTGTTTTTGCTTGTCATCTCGAGCTCCTTTATTGATTCCGCTGTTTTAAACCACTACATTTTAGCATAACTTGGTAAAGTCGGTAAAACCTAAAATTAGGCGTTGCTAAGTGCTCTTACATTAGGCAATTGCTTGATGTATGAAGTTTATTCTTTTAGGGTGCTAGGTACTAGCTGTCGCCCAGTAGCAAACGCATCTTTCAGCGCTGTTGGATGCCGAATGATGGCATCCTTTTCGTCAATTCCGGAGAAGACCAGTTCGCCATCATAGCTTATATCTAAGGTGGTGAACCAGCTTTTGACTGTAGTTATAGCTGGTTGAAACAAATTACTGAGTTTTGTCCCACCTACTGAGACAAAAATCCCCTTACGTTCCTTGCTGGTATTAGTTGCCAATGGAAGCTTCAGGACATATTTTATTACCCATAGTGCTTGGCAGCGGTCGATCATTGCCTTAGTTTGCGCAGTCACTCCCATGAAAAAGATAGGCGAAGCTAGAACTAAGCGGTCGGCTTCTTTTAGGTCGGTGTGTAGCCATTGCATATCATCGTCTATCACGCATTTACCTGTTTTAAGGCAACCGTCGCAGTGGCGACAGGGAGAGATGTTCAGCTCACTGAGGATGACTATTTTTATTTGGGCTCGCTGGCTGGCAGCGCCAGCCATTACTTCGCGAAGTAAGAGGTCGGTGTTACCATCCCGGCGAGGACTACCAGCGATGCCTAACACCTTTAACTTTGAGGTGGATTTTCCTTTTGGCAATTGTGGCATGGTCCTTCTTTATTCTGATATCGATAATATGTTATTCCATCAGTATTGGAATTACAATACACAGACATAGGTGGACAAGGGAGTATGCGCATTCTAATAGATGTGCTTTATCACGGAGGCACCACTTTGGCTTGTTGGAAATGTGGCTCAGGTTGCTAGGTATGGTGCCAGAAACTTTTAAGCAAATACTTTTCAAATGGGGTGGAATCGGCTAAAATAGAGGACGTTTTTGTGGCTTGAAGTTCTAACGGAATGGGGGAATTAGAGTGATTAAAGATGAGATACTAAGTCAAGCTAGGGGGGAGAAGAGGACACAATTGACGGAGATTGAGTCTAAGGAGTTTCTTAAAGAAGCTGGAATACCTGTTGTTGAAGCTAAACTGGCTCGGACGAAGAAGGAAGCGGTTTATCTAAGCAAGGAGATGGGGTTTCCAATAGTGTTGAAGGTAATCTCGCCTGATGTTATTCATAAGAGCGATTCTGGTGGTGTCAGGTTAGGGTTGAAGAATATTACTCAGGTAGGCAATGCTTTTAGTGAAATAGTCACTACTGTCAAGCAACATTACCCCAAGGCAAAAATTCAGGGGATCTCAGTGCAAAAGATGGCTCGTCCTGGAGTAGAGGTTATTATCGGCATGACCAAAGATGCCCAGTTCGGACCGGTGCTGATGTTTGGTCTAGGTGGGATATTGGTTGAGGTGCTGAAAGATGTCTCTTTCAGAATAGTTCCACTAACCAAGAAAGATGCCCGAGAGATGATAAAGGAGATAAAGGGTTATCCGGTGTTAGAAGGTTATAGGGGGCAGGAAGCGGCCGATGTCCCATTTCTGGAAGAGTTAGTAGTAAAGGTTTCTGATTTCGTTGAGAAGAATCCGGAGATAAAGGAGCTTGACCTTAACCCGGTCTTTGCTTATAAAGATGGGGCAGTGGCGGTTGATGCTAGGATAATTTTAGAGTCTTCTGCGGAACTGTGAGTATTCGTTAAGTCGAGCCAAGGCCTTGACGGCTCTTTCTGGGGTGGGGAAAGCTGCGACTTTGCCTGCATTTTGTAGTTCCTTTATAGCTTCATCACCGTAAGGTCCCCAAAGACACCCGACAAGGGGTTTATCTCGATAGGTTGCAGCCAGTTCATTCAAAAGCTGGCAGAGCTCAGTGGTGAATTTCATATCAAAAGGGGCGCAGATAAACAGAACAGCACCTAATTGGTTGTCGGATAAGAGAGCTTCTAGCCCCTGTCTTGTCCCTTTGGTAAAAAGTCTTGAATTCGCCACTGCTGGCCAGATATCTGCTGGATTGCCGACATTTAGCCAAGGAGGGGATATCGCATGGAGCAGCCTTTTAGTTTTGGCGGATAGTCTGCCTAGCTCTAGGTTATATTGCTGGCAGCTATCCATAACCATGACACCCATTGCGCCGCTGAAAGTGGCAACTCCGATTTTCGGCCTTTTCATTAAAGGCAGAACAGAGAATGTCCTGGCTAAATCAACAAACTCTTCTAGGTCACCTACTTGGATCACCCCGGATTGCTTGAAAGCTGCTTCCCAGACCTTGTTGCTACCTGTCAAAGAACCGCTGTGAGACTGAGCTGCCTTGGCGGCTTGCTCACTTTTTCCTGTCTTTAGAGCAAGTAGGGGTTTTATTCGGGCAACGCGTCTGGCTGTGTTAATGAACCTTTCTGTGTCTTGTATACCTTCGATGTGCAGAGCAACGAGTTTTGTTTCCGGGTCGCTCTCGAAATATTCTAGGCTGTCGGCAAAGTCAATATCGCAGGCATTGCCCAAATCAACGCCTTTGCCCATTAATCTTAAGTCTTGAAAGCCTACAAAGAAAGTCCCGGTTTGGCAAATAATGCCAATAGGTTCCTTCTTCATTTCTATTTTGACGAATGACGAGCTGAAATCGATAAAAGCATTGGCAGTACCGAGGGTATTAGGGCCTATTAACCTGGCTGGGCTATTTTGGACTATCTCTGTTATTTGTTTCTGGAGCTGTTTACCTTGGTCATCGCTGGCATCAGCAAAGCCTTGCGCCACTACTACTATTGATAGGATATTGCTGTCAATGCATTCTTTAACCAAGCTTGGGACTGGAGATCGCGGTGTCGCTATTATTGCCAAGTCGATATCATCGGTTACCTCTGTAACATTAGAGTAAGTTTTTATCCCGAGGATTTCGCTAGTATTGGAGTTTATTGGATAGATTCTACCCTGGTAACCATAGCTAAGTAAATTCTCCAGTATATTGAAAGCCCATTCACCGGTGTCCCGTGATATCCCGACAAGAGCCACAGATTGTGGTTCCATAAATCTCTTCATTTGTCTCAGGGTTTGCATAGCGTTATGTCCTGCTTGTCTTTCTGGCTGGTAGCCTGTAAGTCTAGTTGATAATAACCAAGGTTGTCAAGGAAGGACAATAATGGTGTTAGTGGTCATCGCCTCTATGGGCGCTGTTGAACTTGACAGAAATTGAAAGCCTTTGCTAGAATTGGTTTTCCAAGGGGGTATAGCTCAATAGGGAGAGCGCTGCGTTCGCATCGCAGAGGTCGGGGGTTCGAATCCCCCTATCTCCACTGAAATATTGAGGAGGCTGTTAAA
>DUEX01000101.1 GCA_011170325.1 Dehalococcoidia bacterium
GAAGTCTACGGTGACATGCTGATAGTACGTTACTTGGTCGAGGTAGGTGACGGAGAACCCACACCCGGCCATGAGGTAGAAGATGTACGATTCTTTGACACAGAGGAGTTACCAGACTATTATGCCCGCCTCGTAAGAGGTGTGATTTGAGGAGATCTAAGGCAGGGCCATTAAGCGGGGAATAAACGATACAAGCAGACCAGGCATTGAACAGAACGTCAGAGTGTGTAGCCAGCATAGCCTATACAAAGACAGGCTTTCCGGTTTATTCTGGCTGAGTCTGCAGCCAAAGATCACCCTTGTTTGCGTCCAAACCAGTCTAGCGGTCAGCCTTTATTCGCTCAATCTCCAGCTCCAAAGTCGATCTATCAAACCCCAAGGCCACTGCTTTTTCAATGTCTGACATTGCTTGCTCATCCATTCGCAGATAGGCGTGAACCCTCGCCCGGTTGGCATAAGCAATTCTGTCGCCTGGGTTGATGATTATGGCTTGGTTTAGGTCCGCTAAGGCATTTTGGTACTTACCCAAACTAAGGTATGCGAAGGCGCGGAGGCTGTAAATGCCAGGCAGTTGAGGGTTTAGGTTTATCGCTTTATCGTAGTCTTCAATAGCTCTCTCATATTGAGCCTTATCTTTAAAGGCCTGTCCTCGGTTAGCATAGGCTTCATCATAGTCAGGAGCGAGTTCTACTGCTTTGTCGAAGTCTTCAATGGCTCTATCGTACTGCTTAAGATTCCGGTAGCTTAGACCGCGTGAATTGTATGCCAGTGCTTCTTCAGGGTTGAGACCTATGAATTGGTTAAGGTCCTGTATGGCTTCATTAAACTTCCCCACATTGGTATAGGAATGGCCCCGATACAGGTAAGCATCAGCAAGATCAGGGTTTCTTTCGATGGCTAGACTGTACGCTCGGATTGCGTCTTCCCATCGGCCGGCCTTAGAAGCCTCAAAGCCGTCTTGGAAGTGCATTCTTGCCACTGCCTCGTTATCTCCAATCTGGCAGCCGCCTGTCGAGAGAAATAAGACAAACACGATTCCCATGAACAGAACGACTAGCTTCTTCATTTCCGCACCTCCTTTAGCGGACTAAATTATATATCATGGCAGACTAAGGAGGATGTCGAGTACAGCAAGACTTTGGAGATGCCAGTGCCTTCGATTCACCGTTCACCACTTCAAACCTGCGGCAGACTGGTCAAGGGTTAAGTAACATATTGCGATTGTAGTGTAGGCTTTGCTGAGGGAGCTGTCAATGGCTTCTGATACCTTAGGTTAACAAAAAGCCAAACTGTGTCCCCTTTCTTAATCCCAGGTCCAACATTGCAGATGGACTATTTCTTTGGGGGGCAGGTCACCGGCTCCTACTATTGAATTCTTACCAATTCGTATGTTGGGGAGCAAATGTGAGTTTGCTCCTATAAGGCAATTATCCTCTATGACAATATTGCCAGAACCCTCAATATCGGGGATTTCTTCTTTGAAAATCCACACACCTTGCCAGGCGAGTATTGACTATAAGATAAACGCGAGTTATAGTTCAGTCACACCAAAGAAAAACGTAGATATAAGGAGGACTCATGGACCTCAAATTATCAGAACAACATGAAATGCAAAGATCGATGACCAGGGATTTTGTCAACAAGGAGATAGCCCCCATAGCTGCAGACATTGATAAATCTGGTGAGTTTCCTCGGGACTGTTTAAGGAAGCTCGCGGGGCTGGGCACATTTGGGCTCCTTGTTCCTCGTCCCTTTGGCGGAACTGGGCCTGACAAATTAGGTTTCTTTATAGCCAATGAGGAGATTGCCAAAGCAAGTGCTTCGATTTCAGTATCGCTGATTCACAGTTGCCTGGTATCTTTTTTCATCCTCGCGTTGGGTACTGATGAGCAAAAGAAGAAATATCTATCTGCTCTAGCAAAGGGGGAACGATTGGGTGCATTTTGTATCGCAGAGTCAGGCTCAACGGCGAACTGGGCACTGACTCTACAGACCACAGCACAGGCTGATGGGGACGGATATGTAATCAATGGGTCTAAATCATTTATCAGCAATGGCGGAGAGGCAGAGATATACATTGTGTTAGCCAGAACCGACCCTGCTAAGGGGCCAATGGGAATCTCCGGGTTGATTGTAGAGAAGGGCACTTCGGGCTTTTCCTTTGGCAAGCGAGAGGACAAGATAGGGCTGAGGGGAGACGTGACATCGGAACTCATATTTGAAAACTGCAGGGTGCCGAAAGCCAACATGCTCTCAGAGAGTATTGCTATGCCCATGGGAGGAATAATGACCACGTTAGCTCTCCCCTCTCTCGGAGCTGCTGCAGTGGGAGTAGCCTCCGCTGCTCTTGACGCAGCGATAGAGTATGTAAAACAGCGCACGGTTATCCCGGGGCAGACGCTAGCCAACTTTGACGGAGTCCAGAGTACCATTGCCGAGATGGCAAGCAAAGTAGAGGCATCGAGGTTGCTGGTGTATCAGGCTGGCCTGGTGGAAGGACAACTACCTGACCCAGTTCCAGGGCTGTTAGCTTCAATATATCCCTGTAGGGCAGCCATAGAGGTAACAGGCGATGCTTTACAGCTTATTGGCACGCTTGGTTATACCAAAGACTTTGCGGTAGAACGGTATTTCCGTGATGCTAAAGGATTAACTCTGGTAGGACAACCAATAGAGATGCGAAAACTCATGGCGGGTAAGTTGAAGCTAGGTCTACCTCCTATGGGTCCCCTACCAGGTGGGCCTCCACCGGGCGGTCCAGGGGGACATGCACAAACGTAGCAGAGAAGTAGTCAAAGATTTTACACGGCTGTCCCACTACATCATGGAAAAGTCAGATCCTTCAGGACTCGCAGGGGCAGGATGACCTCTGGAGTTAGCCTCCTGTAGTGTTATCATAGGAACTGACGCCAATCAGAATAACGTAACCGGGCGTAATAGCTTTCATAAGCTATGACCAGGGATTACCCGTTGCACTTTTTAGTGTAGTGTGCAACCTTATGTCATTCTTAGGGAAGTCAAACCTTGCCAAGTTTTTGTTAGGTTGATAGACTATGGAATGGCGATCCAGCTCTGAAGAAAACCTTGAGAGGCATAATGAAGGTTAAATGGTTGGGACATGCATGTTTCCTCATCACGGCGGATAGCGGGCTCAAGATAATCACTGACCCCTATAAGGTAGGTTTCCAAGGCCTTATCAGTCATGGGCCGGTAACAGAGTCGCCAGACGTGGTTACCATTAGCCACCAGCACGGTGACCATAACTACACCGGCGACCTGAAAGGCAATCCAGAGATTGTCCAAGGGGTGGGAAGGCATCGCGCCAAGGGCATTGAGTTTATAGGTATCCCTTGCTACCACGACAGGGTTTTTGGGCAGGAGCTGGGCAACAACACCATCTTCTGCTTCGCCGTGGATGATGTCCGACTGTGCCACTGTGGGGATCTGGGCCATCCTTTGGACGATGGGCCCCTGCACTCCTTAGGGCATGTAGACGTGCTCCTGATCCCTACCGGCGGGCCAATGGCCACGCTTGAGCTGGACGAGGCGGCAGCACTGTGGGAGAAGCTTCAGCCCGCTGTTATTATTCCTATGCATTTCCGCAACCAGAAGTGTAACTTCCCCAAATATGGTCTGGATGACCTGATGAAGCTCAGGCCGGCGGCGGTTCAGGTGGGCAACAGCGAGGTGGCATTGACCGCGGACCAGCTGCCCACAGGTCAGATCCTAATCTTGGACCCAGCTCTATAGCGACGCCCTCGAAGGCTCCAATGCTATCCTGGCTTTAGTGTATAATACAAGATGGTGATTTGGCTAGTTCTAGCAATTCTTCTGGTTGTAGTCATGGTGGCACTACTTGGTTGTGCAAGGGTCACTATTCCACGCCGAGCCAGTGCTGAAGGTATAGAAGACCCTTCAGCAGCGCAGGCCTACAACAGGATCAGCCAGTGGCCCCAATTCAAATTTTTACGACGCATGATCGTGGGTGAAATAAGAAAGTGTCACCCCGAGGGAATTATGGTAGATGTTGGCTGTGGCCCCGGTTATCTGGTTGCTGCAATGGCGAAATCGTTCCCACATTTGCATATTATCGGGGCAGATATCGCGAATGAGATGGTGCAGCTGGCAAGTAAGAATCTATCCTCCCTCAGCTTCGGTGAGCAAGTGGAATTTCGGCAAGGAGACATACAAGCACTGCCTTTCGACGATAATGCTGTTGATTTCGTTGTAAGCACGTTTTCCCTACATCATTGGTCCGAACCGAGCCATTCGTTGAAGGAGATTCACAGAGTCCTCAAGCCAGGAGGACAGTTCCTTATCTTTGACTTGAGAAGGGATGCACGGCGATTCTTTTACTGGCTCCTCGGCTTTGCACAAACATTCGTGGTGCCCACCCCCATTAGAAGTATTAATGAACCCACTGGTTCAGCTCGCTCTAGCTACACACCTGTTGAAGCAGAAGCCTTTCTGTCCGATATCCCATGGCAGCAATATAGGATCAAACCCGGAATTGCCTGGATGTTTATTTGGGGACAGAAAGACTAGCATGTGTTGCAGGTTCATGTGAAGAACCTGAACAAAAGGGCGAGTTGTTACCTCTGTTGCCAAAGCCCCAGACCTCTTCTCAAGAATCCCCCAATACCCTTAGACATGATTTCGACCAATAGATCCTGTGCCGGATATTCTACCTTGCCTTGGCTAGGTGTATAATGGGGCAGGTCGGAATTAGGCGGAGATGGAGGTCAATAGTGACAGTCAAGATTGTTACTGACAGTGCCTCGGACTTGAGTCCAGAATTAGCTCAGCAGCTAGGTATAACTGTAGTGCCTGTATATCTTAGCTTTGGGGAAGAAGTCTATCGTGATGGCGTTGATATGGATGCTGATGAGTTTTATCAGAAGCTGCAGACTAGCCCGCTTCACCCAACAACGTCCGCACCATCGCCGGGAGATTTCACCGAGGTATATAGGAAACTGGCTCAGGAGACCGATGAAGTAGTTTCCATCCATGTTGGTCGTAAGATTAGTGCCACGTACGATGCTGCACTACAGGGCAAGGAGGCATTGGCCGAAACGAGGTGCCGAATTGAAGTCGTTGACTCTGAGTGGGTTACTATGGCCTTAGGTCTGGTTACCATGGCAGCAGCTGAAGCTGCTCAAGCTGGCGAAAGCTTGCAACAGGTGTTAGAAGAGGTAAAGAAGTCCGTTCCCCGGGTACGCGTGCTTGCGGTTTTCGATACTCTAAAATATTTGTTCCTGGGTGGGCGTATCAGCAAAGCCAAGGCCATAGTAGGGGGTGTGCTCAATGTCAAGCCTCTAATTACCATGCGAGATGGTGAGCTCGTTCAAGCCGGTTTGGCCCGCAGCCGTTCCAAGGGTGTGGACAGGCTATATGAATTGGTAACAGGGGCCTCGAATCTTCAAGGCCTAGCCATTGTCCATAGTACCACACCTGAAGAAGCAAATTCTCTTAGAGAACGAATAGGTCCTATCTTTGCCAAGGAGCAAATTCACATAGCCAGAATTGGTCCGGCATTGGGCGTACACACTGGCCCAGGTGCTCTAATTGTGGCGCTCAGGGAAGGGTAAATCAACAATAGCTGCCACAGTTCCTTCCACACATTTGTCCAGAGTGTGCAGCAGGGGCACTTGCATTAGCCAAGGTTGTTACACAATATTAACAAGAGCGTTCCGTTTAAATTGGCGTGTTCTAAATAGTTCTACTGCTAGCTCCCATGTTGACAACCCTAACATAAAAGGTAGTACAATCATTTGGGATAAGTTGCTGCAACAAAGTGATTTACCGCTGGTTCTATGATTATCCAATGTTGATAGGTAGAACGATGAGAGATCAAGAAGAACAATCA
>DUEX01000102.1 GCA_011170325.1 Dehalococcoidia bacterium
GACTGGGATTACGGACATGAACACCCCGATGTACACAAAGTAGCCAAGGAAATCAATGGCTACGATCTGAACACAGGCAAACTGATGGCAAGCTTTGGCGGGTTGAAATCCGACGGTACTACCAGTTCAGGTAACTGGCTCTATTGTGCCAGCTATACTGAGGACGGGAACATGGCAGCTCGCCGTGACCCTACTCCGGACATGTTTAATGTTGGTCTGTATCCCAAGTGGGCATGGTGCTGGCCAGTGAACCGGCGTATTATCTACAATCGAGCCTCAGTTGACCTCAATGGCGAGCCCTGGGATAAAGAGCAACCGGTCATCTGGTGGAAGGATGGGAAGTGGTTAGGTGATGTACCTGATGGTGGATGGCCACCGATAGCCGTCGACCCAGCAGCTACCAAGTGGCCATTCATTATGAAACCAGAAGGGCATGCGTTACTCTTTGGCCCTGGCATGGCTGAAGGTCCATTACCTGAACATTACGAGCCCTGGGAAGCACCTATAGATAACCCGATGTCGAGGCAACAGAATAATCCTGCTTTTAAGATATGGAGACCTGAAGAGCAGGGAACACCTGATAAATTCCCGATTGTATGCAGCACCTACCGAGTTTGTGAGCACTGGCAAGGCGGTCAAATGACCCGCAACTGTTCTTGGCTAGTAGAGATGCAACCCGAGCCCTTCGTTGAGATGAGCGAAGAGCTTGCGGCAGAAAAAGGCATAGCCAATGGTGACAGGGTTATCGTTGAATCAGCTAGAGGAAAGATGGATATTGTAGCTGTAGTTACCAAGCGGTTTAAACCATTCCAGATGAACGGACGCAAGGTACATCAGGTAGGTGTCATCTGGCACTGGGGTTATGTGGGTCTTTCTACTGGAGATAGTGCCAATGTTCTCACACCACACGTTGGAGATGCCAACACGATGATACCCGAGTACAAAGCGTTCCTCGTCGATGTTCGTAAAGCTTAGAGCCCGATGGTGAATTTATTGCTTGGAGGTATACATGGCTGAAAAAGCGATTTTATATGATGCAACACGATGTACTGCCTGCCGGGGCTGCCAGGCAGCGTGCAAGCAATGGAACGAGAATGATGAGAGCATACCCACTGTAGAAAACGGCGTGGACTCATCTAATCAGGGCAGCTACGAGAATCCTCCTGACCTCTCACCCACCACCTGGATAAAAATGAGATTCACAGAGGTAGAGCGAGGGGGGCAAGTGGACTGGCTCTTTACGCGACGCTCCTGCATGCACTGTACCGATGCCGGGTGTGTTAGGGTTTGTCCTAGCGGTGCCCTTTACCACCACGAGTCGGGCTTCGTCACCTACGACAAGGATCTCTGCACCGGCTGTGGTTATTGTGTTGAAGCCTGCCCGTTTGATGTGCCAAGGTATAAACGAAATATAATAACAGGCATCGCCAAGATGGACAAGTGCACATTCTGCACCACTCCGGGCTTGAACCGCCTTGACGAGGGATTAGAGCCAGCCTGTGTTAAGACATGTCCAACCGATGCATTAATTTATGGTGACCGGGACGCTCTAGCAGCAGAGGGTCGCAAGCGGGTGCAGGCTCTAAAAGCCAAAGGGTATGGAAATGCTTATCTGTACGGAGACAAAGAAGTAGGCGGCCTACATGTTATGTATGTGCTGGATGAATCGCCTGAGGTGTATGGTCTACCAATAGCACCTAAGGTACCAGCAGCCGTTACTGCCTGGAAAGATGTATTGCAGCCGATTGGCTGGGGACTTGGTGGACTGGCTATTCTCGGGCTGGCATTTAACTACATTATTGCAAGGGAAGCAAAGATAAGGAAAGAACTACCTGGCAAGAAGGAGGAAAAAGATGCCACAAGAAGTTGAAAAGTACAGTAAACCAGCACGTATTTTTCACCATGCACATACTGTTGCCTTTGTTCTGCTGTTTCTCACTGGTCTTATTTTATTCATCCCTCAGCTGGGATTTCTTGCGCAGGGTAGCTGGACTCGCCTGATACATCGTATTTTTGCAGCTGTCTTTGTTATAGCGCCAATAGTATATTTCTTCATGAGGCCAAGAGCGGCTTTGCTGGCAATAAAGGATGTTCTCGTCTGGGGCAAAGAAGACATCGGCTGGGCGAAGGCAGCACTCCGCTACTACTTCTTAAATGATGAAGAGGGTATGCCACCTCAGGGACACATGAACACCGGCCAGAAGCTATGGGGATTTATGGTACTCGCCTGTGGTGCCGTGTTCCTGATAACCGGCATCATTATGTGGTTCTTCAAAACGGTAGCACCATATGCATTACTACAATGGAGCGTTTTCGTACATGATATTGTCTTCATTGCGGCCGGGGTGATGCTATTTGTCCACATTTATCTTGGCGTAATTCATCCGCTGATGACCGAAGCCTGGAAAGCTATATGGAAGGGCACTATATCAACTGAGTACGCCAAATCGCACCATGGCAAGTGGTATGAGGAGGTTACTAAAAAAGGGACAGAGGAAGGTTAGGTGCCAGTAAGGATAGACAGGATAATCAAGAAACTGGAGGAGCAAAAAGGAAAAGAGGGAAGGCTACCCCAGGTTTTGGAGTTCTATCAGAAGCTCGTACATATTCAAGACAGGGTTGGGAAACGCGTAGGCGTTCCCAACCCTCGTTTTTCGGATAACGAAATTAGTTCTCGAATAGCGCAAGGAAAACCACTGGTAGGATTCGAGGACTTAGTGATTGATTTGCCACTTCTACGAAAAACGTTTCGTGAAATTGCTGCCATCTTCGCTGAATACCAAGAACTTATTGGTCCAATACCTGAACAACTCACAGAACCAATTGCTGACCAATTTATCACCCAAGAATCAGCAAAGGCCTGGTTTGAGGGAACCAAGTTACCCGATACTGTTGCGATTAATAATGACAACGAGACGCTCTTCAGGGAAATAATCCACGCCAGCCTAAGACCACTCATGCTCAGCTATTCAGTAGCCGTCATTGATATGGTAAAGCAAGAGGACTGGCGGCGCGGATACTGCCCAGTCTGTGGAGGCAACCCAGACTTTGGTTTTCTAGACAATGAGCACAGGTCTAGGTGGCTCGTGTGTTCTCGCTGTGATACTGAGTGGCTTTTCCAACGTCTGCAGTGTCCGTATTGTGGCACTACAGACCAGAATGTCCTGGCCTACTTCACCGATGATGAAGGTCTATACCGACTATATGTGTGTGAGCAGTGCAAACATTACCTGAAAACTATTGATCTACGGCAGGCTAAATCTGAAGTTCTGATACCGCTTGAGCGGATGTACACCCTCGATATAGACAAACAAGCAAGAGAACTGGGATACAGTCCCTGCAACTAATTGAAAACTAGGCTATCCGGCACAGCAAGTAGCGAGACTAACCCCGATACTGAGGTCGGATGGCAATAACGGACACCAAACCTTTCATGCTGACAGCAGTCCTGCATAGTATCTTTGTTCATAGGCCAC
>DUEX01000103.1 GCA_011170325.1 Dehalococcoidia bacterium
CTTCATTCCATGTTACAACTTGCCCTACCAAGAAGGAATAAAGCCCTTGGTACTGAAGCCAGGGGCTTTTTCTTTTGTGGCCGGACTATCCCCATCACTCCCGTGGCAATACCAGGGCCAGCTCCCTTTTCCCCCTTAGCACTCTAGACCTCGCAGGGGCTCCGGCGGCTGCTGCGGCGAGTTCTAGACCTACAAGACTAGAGGATACAGTTGATTCAAATTCAACCCCCGCTACCAAGAAGCAGTAAGCCCTTGGTTTTATTACTGAGGGCTTTTCTTTTTTACAAACTAAGGAATCTGGGTCTCCCTATCACCCTCATACCTTTAGGAGAATATTCACCTGCAATATATACTAAAAGGATCCATGTACTCTGAGTATCATACACATTAGCAAGATAATCAGATTTGACATAATTTTCCCTTGCACAATAAGTATAACCTTTGTGAATTGCTTGGAGCGCTATGGATAGGTTACTGCCTAAGACATGTTAGGGCAATTGCTTTACAAGATAGCTTGGAGTTCTATAGGTCGCCTCTAGAATACAGGGAAAAATAGTCAACGGATTGTTACAAATATTAGTAACTGGCAAAAATAGATGCCAAATACTGAAAGTCCTATTGAACCCCCTACCATCAAAGAGAGCGCTTTCTCGCCAAAAAGTTTGGTCAATACCTCCATTTCGCCCATCCCCGTTAGTGTACAAAGCCCTACTATGACTGCTAAGGCCAATACTGAAGAGGCGACGTAGAAAATAGGGGTTAATTGTGACCTCATTCTCATAATTGCACCTGATTTTACCAATGTACCATGAGCCATCATCCTCTCCCCGATTTCATCTACTATCGGTTTATAAGAACGAGATTTAGCAAGTTTTTCATGTACATAATGCAGAGTCTCGAATAGGTGCACTTGGAATGCACTTATGTTTGCATGGAAGTCTTCCCACATATCCAGTGCAGCATTCTTGCTTACTTTACTCGCTGACAATTCGGCTATATCTGATTGTTTAAGATACCTTGGAAGAGGTAACATTACGGCAAAATATATAGATAGTTTTATGATGGCCCAGAGCCTTCCCAGATATATGAGGCCTAGTTTTTCAGGGTTCTTATCTCCAATTCTTTTCCTGAGTCCTCTGTATACGATTTCCAGATCTAACGTCCGGCCCTGCTTACATAATGAAATGCTATGAAGGTGTTTAAGAACCTCTTCCCTTATTTGTCCTTCCTGTGATTGTAACATATTCAACCTGAATATCCAGGCTGCTATCAAAAGACCTAGGATAGCAGCAGTTGCTTGAGTTTGTGCGCTTACTGCCCATCTTGAGGATTCTAGATTTAAAGCTGGAAACCAAAGTACTAACCATACCGCAATAATTAGAAAGACTACCTGCATGAAATAGAATATAGCGTCCCGTACCAAAGTGCGAGGGCGTACATACCCATGTTCCCTTCGTATAGAAACGCAAAAGAAAATTGCAATTGAGATTGCAATTGCAATTCCACTCAGAAGCCATTCTTTGTTTGTAATGAGCCAATCAACTATCACACGTGAATTCTGTCACCTTCCAAGGCAGCAGTCAAGCTGTTTTCAACTGTAGTATGGATTTCCCAGGGCTTACCAGGGCCACCAGGGCTAGCCCCCTTCTCCCCATATGAGCACCCCATAAGCCTCGCAGTAACTTTGGCAGCCGCTATGGCAGGTTCTGGCGCTTCGCAAACCCGCGGTTGCCGCCGTAAACCGCTATGATGTAGGTCCACCTCGTACTGCCCCCGCTACCAAGGAAACAAAGAGCCCTCGGCTTCTACGCCGGGGGCTTTTTCACTTTGAAGCAGCCAATACCATCACCCGTCTCATCCACACCCGCTACAGCATCACCAGGGAGCAGAAGAAATCCCTGAAGGAAGCCATCACCAAGGTCCTCACCGAGATAGCCCTGCCCCTAGAACTCAAGAGCCTAATCAAATAGTGGGTAGGCTGGAACATCTGTTCCAGCCATTTAACAAAGCAAAGAACGCGTGAATGAGGTATAATAAGCAGAGGGGAGTTAGCTATGTTAGTTAAGATAGAGACCTACTTTGATGGTGAGTTCTGGTGTGCCCGTGGCATAAGCGAAGACATTTTTACTCAGGGCAGAAGCTTGGATGACCTGCACGAGAACATAAAGGAGGCTGTAGCTGCCCATTATGGAGACACAGGAGAGCCTATCACCATCCTTACATTGTCTGAGATAAAACTGACTGATGCCAAAGCTACCGCAGGCTAGTGGTGGAGATGTTATCAAGCTTCTTCAAGCTTTAGGATATGAAGTTATTAGACGACGCGGAAGTCATGTAAGGTTGAGAAAGATTGCACACTTGGGCGAGCATAACATCACTGTTCCTGACCACGAAGTACTGGCTAAAGGAACACTAAGTGATATCCTTAACAAAGTATCCTTGTGGAATAACATTGCCAAAGAAGAGCTTATTAAGCGACTCAGATAATTTGGTGGCAAGCTTTGCCTTTCAATGACAAACGCTAGCCTGCAACAGTGGCCCAGCAGGATCAGACCCCTTCTCCCCACGAGTGCCGTAAGCCTCGTGGTAACTTTGGCAGTTATCGTAGTGGGTTCTGGCAACCTACCAAGTCTTAACTATTATACCCTCTATCTGCTGACCTCTGGAGCAGCTGGACGGCACTGAGGGTGTCGTCGGCGAAGTAGGTCTTCCGGCCGTGGGTTTTCTTCTCCTGTGAGCTTCAACGGCAGCGGTGTTATTCCATCTTCTTCCTTAATATCATAATAACCACTGCCAAAATGGCATAGAAACCAGCAACAGCAAAAATGGCGGCGGATGCCATAGGCGGTGTCTCAGAACCAAACAGTGTTCCACGTGCA
>DUEX01000104.1 GCA_011170325.1 Dehalococcoidia bacterium
TCCTTTTTCTAAGTTAGCATGCGCATGTTGTGTGGAAATGACTACGGGATGGTGCGATCCCCAGTAGCATCCTTCTCCAGTAGACCCTCCACATTTCTCAGACCATTGCTGTGGGAGCGTTCTGTAAGGCCACTGGTGGTCCTGAAAATTTTTTCCAAGAAGGCACCTTTGTATTTTTGTTTTGCCAGATATCATTTATTCAAAAAAACAGGTATGATTTCCAAACGATTCAGATAGGGTTTGTAGGAAAATGCCTCGGAGTGCGGTGAATTCGAGGCCCTCGTGCTTTTCTGATTCCACTTGTGTAGGCGCTGCCTGCTTGCTTCGAATGATACTATGCTATGTGGACGAAGCGGGGGCATGCACCAAAGTGCCTATTAGCTTTTGCTCTAAGGTACCCCATTCTTGCTGACGATTTACACAGGGTAACTGGGCTTGGCCAATGGACATTTGGAAGCATCGTCAACAAAGTGTTTAAAGGAACATTGACACTGGTATTCCTGATAAGGGCCGCTTGGTCGTGAAGCGCCGCTATATAATCGCCGAGGTTAAAGACCTTAATTGCAATATTCGGCGCTGGCAGATGTCGAACTTCTGGGAACAGCCTTAGTCCTTAGAGACTACAGAGCGATAGACTAGCTGTTTTTTAGTAACCAGTACCTGCGAATTATTTGTCTGCAGCTAGAAGCAAGTTTAGTCTTTTGTTGCCCCTAGCTCTTTACCGGCGAATTATCTTTGCCTCTACCCAGCATGCCCAGTCTTGCTCTGACGACTCGTTTGCCTGTACCTCTAATGCAAAGTCAGCCTTTTTGCCGATCCAAGGCTCTAATGGCACATCTATCGTTTTGATAGGGCTGCCATAGGACTTGCTCTCTGTAGCAATCCAAGTGTTGTTACCATCCTCTGGGCGAATCATAACCCGGAATGTGACATCGCCAGCATAGGCGCTTTCTAAGAAACCAACTCGTGCAAAGAAACGCTCACCCGGTTGTACTATGTACCACTTGCCGAACATCCCGCTGTGCATCTCATAGTAGGTGCCCTGAATCCACCCACCATCAACCCATTTAGGGCGGGTTTGTAACACCATTTGCGGACCGGTGCCGTCCTCCAGCTTTTTGTCACTGCGATAACGGGCGTAGCCTGTCTCATCAGTAACGGCCCCGCCAAAAAGCAAGTTCATCGGGGGAGGGCCACTCTTCCAAGTAGCCATATCGGCGCGTCTTACAAAATCGTAGACGACCATGACTGCGACAGATATCTGCTTCCTGTTGTTATCTTCGTCACTTTCGTCCACTGTGTTACCAGCATCAGCAGCAATTTCTACGGCCTCCGCTGTAGCGCTAGACTGAACCCAGCCCGTGAATTGCTTGGTCACTGAGGCTCCAGCAGCTATAGCATCCACAGAATCTTTGTCTTTGCGCTCGCCATTAACATATAGCTCGGTCGTGCTTGGTCTAGCATTGGCGCCACCTTGATTCCTTATAGTATATACTACCAAGTAACCACCGGTGGTTTCACGTTGGCTTATATCAGTAATGACCAAGTCCGGCTTTGCTACCCCTGCAACATAGACGACAGCGCTGGTGCTTCCAGCCCTATTTATAGTTGCCAAATTGTACTCTGTGGATGCACTCGGCGATACCTGCTTGGCTCCACTTGAAGGTACTTTACCTACTCCTGGAGTGATTATGACTTCTTCGGCACCAGAAACATCCCATATAAGCACATAATAATTAGCTGAAGGCTCCAGTTGAGCACTGAAACAATTTATGACCGGGGGGGCATCAACCTTGTCGGAGTCAGTCACGTGAGCAGGTCCGCAACCGGCGGCCATCATCAAAACGACCAGTATTGTGAGAAGCGCTCTTTTCATATACTCACATCCAAATGAGACTCAGCTTTCGATTGATTCCCCGTTTATCTCTCCCAGACTTCGGTGTGCAACGTTCTAATAGGGTGCATTAATCATTACAAATGCCCCTTCGTCCCCTTTTCGGCTGCGGCAGCTATGTCTCCAATCCGCCCCAAAGCCTGGGCCACTGCCCTGCGTACATACTTGTTACTGTCTTTTAGTGCCTTGAGGAGAGCCGGTACCGCACTCTCATCGCCGATTTCACCCAAAGCTTCGGCCGCTGCCCTGCGTACGTACTTGTTACTGTCTTTTAGTGCCTTGAGGAGAGCCGGTACCGCACTCTCATCGCCGATTTCACCCAAAGCTTCAGCTGCGCCTCTGCGCACGTACTTATTATTGTCATTGAGTGTTTCAATGAGGGTGGGAACAGCGGTCTTATCTCCAATATCCCCCAGGGCCTCGGCAGCCATTCTACGCACCCATGAGTCATCATCTTTGAGCGCTTCGGTGATGGCGGGCACAGCCGTCTTATCACCGAGTTTCCCCAGCGCCTCAGCAGCTTTATCACGCACGGCCCAATAGTCATCCTTAATCAACTCCAGTAGCGCTGGCACAGTGTTACTGGCACCAATATCCCCCAGGGCCTCGGCTGCCAGACTGCGCGCGATATGGCTTCCGCTCTCATCCTTGAGCATGTCAACAAGGGGCAATGCAGCAGTGCGGGCATCAGGACCAATCTTACCCAAAGATCTGGTGGCTGCTCTGCGCACGTCCTCATCGTTGTCCTTGAGTGCTTCAATGAGAGGTGGCACAGCAGTCTTATCTCCAATATCGCCTAAGCCCTCGACAGCAGCCCTGCACACGTCCGAGTCGTAATCATTAAGCGCCTTAATGAGAGCCGGCACAGCAGACTGATCACCAATCTCCACCAGGGCCAAGATGGCTGCTCGACGCACATGCCTATCGTTGTCATCGAGTGCCTTTACGAGGGCGGGTACGGCACCCTCATCACCGATCCTCCCCAAGGACAAGATGGCTTCCTTGCGCACGTCCGGGTCTCTGTCATTGAGCAGCCTAACGAGGGCAGGCACGGCAGTATCACTGCCAATATCTCCTAATGCCAAGGCTGCCAGTCCACGCACGTACTCTGATTCGTCCTCAAGTGACTCCGTAAGGGCCTGCACGGCAACTCGGGTATCAGGACCAATCTTACTCAAAGACTCGGCCGCAGCTCTGCGCACGTCTTCGTTGTTGTCCTTGAGCGCCTTGATGAGGACTGGCACGGCATCCTCATCACCAATCTCCCCTAAGGCCTCAGCGGCCAGTTTACGTCCCCGCGAGTCTTGGTCCTTGAGCGCCTCGATGTGTTTTTTAATCTCACTTTGTATCATCCTCGGATGCTCCCTTTGCCCTTGCCAACTAGAGGCATGTGTTGTAGATTATCTTGACAGCAGCATCGTTTCATGTTATGATAATGTTGTTTATTTCATGTATTATTATACATCTTTGTTTCGTTTTGTCAAGGGTTTGTAGGCTCTTTCTAATGAGTTGAAGTCAAAGAACATCTGAGGGAGTGATTAATGTGAGCCTGAACAAAAACATAGTACAATTTACTTTAGATGAGTATGACATCACAAACTTGGGCAATGTCTACAGAAACCTGCCTACCCCAGCTCTCTGCGAAGAAATCATACGAAGAAGAGAAGGACTTGCTGCCCATCTCGGTCCAGTTGTAGTGAGAACCGGACATCACACTGGCAGATCTCCTGAGGATAAATTTATTGTCAAAGAAAAATCAAGTCAGGACAAAATCTGGTGGGACGGTAATAAACCTTTCAATCCGGTCAAGTTTGATTCTCTTTATCACAGATTGCTTGCATACCTTCAGGGAAAAGATGTTTTTGTCCAGGACTGTTATGCTGGAGCTGATCCACGCTACTCTATTCCCATACGCATAATCACTGAATGTGCTTGGCATAGCCTTTTTGCTCGCAACATGTTTATCCAAATCGATGACCAAGAGAAGCTAATGAGTTTCACCCCTCAATTCGCTGTCCTGGGAATGCCCCGATTTCATGCCACCCCCACCATTGACGGCACTAATTCTGAAGCGTTTATCATTGTGAATTTCGGGAAAAGGGTAATTATAATAGGTGGCACAAGTTATGCTGGGGAGATTAAGAAGGCAGTGTTCACAGTGCTTAATTATCTTCTACCCCAGGGGGAAGTACTTTCAATGCATTGCGCTGCCAACATGGGGAAAGAGGGAGATGTAGCTTTATTTTTTGGTTTATCTGGCACGGGCAAGACCAGTCTTTCCACTGATGTGGAAAGACGTATCATTGGAGATGATGAGCATGGCTGGAGCCCTGATGGAATCTTCAACTTTGAATGGGGGTGCTATGCCAAAGTAATAAAGATTTCGGGGGAACAAGAACCGCAAATTTATGAGTGCACCCGGAAGTTTGGCACAATACTTGAGAATGTAACTATCAACAGTTGGACAAGAAGGCTTGATTTAGACGATGCTTCACTCACAGAGAATACGCGCGCCAGCTACCCCATCACTCACATTGAAAACTCCGTCCGCAAAGGCCTGGGACCTCATCCTAAAAATATCTTTATGTTAAGCTATGACCTGTTTGGTATCCTACCGCCTATTGCCTTGCTCACTCCAGAACAGGCTGCTTATTACTTCCTACAGGGCTATACAGCTAGAGTTGCTCAGACTGAGGTTGGCTTAAGTGCTGAACCAGAAACGGTTTTCAGCCCGTGTTTCGGTGCTCCCTTCATGGCTCTGCCGCCGATAAGGTATGCGAGGCTACTTCTCGATAATATTAGAAAGCATGAAGTAAATTGTTGGTTAGTAAATAGTGGTCTGGTTGGTGGGGGATTTGCCACAGGGGGTAAAAGAATATCCCTTCCCCACACAAGGGCATTAATCCGTGAGGCCATTGAGGGGGATTTATTGAAAGCTCCGATGGAGAAAGACTATATATTTGGCTTTCTCTTGCCTGTTACGTGTGAGGGAGTCCCCGGCGAGATTCTAAAGCCTGCTAATGCGTGGAAGGATGACTATACTTATCATAGTCAGGCAAGGAGGCTGGCAGAAAAATTCGTCGAGAACTTCAGACAATTTAGCGGTGATGCTCCACAGGAGATCCTAGAGTCAGGACCAAAGATAGAAGTTAAGTGACCTATCTACATTCTGAGATTCTTTTATAGCTACCTGAAAGTCCAGATTGTTCATGGGCTACACAATTGCCTGAAATGTGCAGTCACAAAAAATAGTAGATGCTGAGGCTAAAAGTCAGGCTAAATGTTCTGTCTATTTGTACGCTTTGGCCCACCTGAGTGGTCCCGAACCCTGCCGCCAGTGTGCCACCCGGAGGACTGTCGAGAGAGTCGTACTGGCCGCTGATTATTTGGTCAAATCCCTATGCATTTCCCAAAAAATCAGGTAGGATTTCCAAACGATTCAAATAGGGTTTACGGAAAGATGCCTCGGATTAGGCCGGATAGGGGCTGCCGTGGGGTAATGCTTTGCAGATAGGGGTTTTCCTATCTAGGGTCTAGAACCTGCGCGCTATCAGTCCCATTTCTTGGAAGTGCCCCCCGCGGCGGGCAGGGGAATTCTTGTTCTTACCTTCTCATCCCCTTTTCCCTAATAGGGGGAGGCTAGGGTAAGAGTGAAATTGAGGATAAGCCCTTCGGATAAGTGCCAAGCTTGTCTCTACATGTACCTTAACGATAACACTCGCTGAGGCGGCGGAAGAAGGCCCGGATGAGCAGGATGAAGATGATGAGGAAAATGAAGCCGCCAACCACCAGGCTCCATATGGTGAAGAGACCAACTTTGAAGGAGTGGGGAGAAAGCGTCCACTGGCTTTCGTTGTTGGCACCATCAACGGCTTTAACTCGCCAGTAGTAGGAGCCCGGCTCAAGGTCGGCGGTGCAGGTGGTCCGGGTCAGGCCTGACTTCCTCATGCCTGGTGCCAGCGGGAAGAAGTTCAGGTTATCAGCTATCTCCAGAGTATAGGTGATGCCGCTGGGGTCGGCGACCTCGGTCCAGCTGAAGGTAACGGGCTGTGAGCCAAACCAGCCGAACCTCTGCCCCTTTGGCGAGATTGTGGCTGGTGGCGGTGGGGCTTTGCCTTCCA
>DUEX01000105.1 GCA_011170325.1 Dehalococcoidia bacterium
ACTGGTTGCTGGAGTTTACGGGGCAATTACTGAGAGTCATCCCATTCTTATTGCTGGTATTGCCGGGGCAGTTGCCGGGGCCATATCTATGGGAGCTGGCTCATATCTATCAGCAAAGTCAGAAAAAGAGGTAACCGAGAAGGAAAGTGATAGAAAAGGTATTAAGAGAAAGGGTACTCCTGAAGAGGAGAAGGGGAAACTAATCAGGTTCTACCAGGCAAGAGGATTTAAGAAGCGAGATGCAGAGGCTGTTGCGGATAAAGTAGCTCTACAAGTGGAGTCAAGGGAATCCTATACCCTCGGAGAGGAGGTCGGGCTGACTTCGGAAGAATCATGGCCTCCGACCAAAGCAGCTCTCTTTACCGGGCTATCATTCGCTGTTGTATCCCTTATTCCCATCCTGCCCTTCGCATTTATGGAGGTAAGCCCAGCAGTGATAACGGCGGCAATCGCCAGCATAGGTTGTCTCTTCATAGTTGGAGCCAGTAAAGCCATCTTCAGCAGAATGAGTTGGGTTCGGAGCGGAATTGAGATGATGCTTATCGGCACGCTTGCATCCGTGGCTACTTACCTTATAGGACTGGCAATACCGGTATGATTCTGATTAACAGCTAGACTATCTCCCATTCACAGTAAGGAGCGCCAGCTGTGATACACTTTATTTCTCTCACATGCTGTTTTTTGACTGCCGAAAACAGTCCATTCAGGAAGCCGGTGGTGAAATAGCAGGATGGTTCCTCCATAGCCGTAAAGAACTTGGTCCGCAAGCTCTCACAGTTTTCCCTTATTCTTATTGTTTCACCCATGCTGACCTTTCCCACCTTACAGTAATTCATGAAGTCGATGACTCGTTTTATCGCCTCGTCCTCTTTTATCCCGGCGTGTATCAGGCGGTCCCCGACTTCCTTTCCCGACTTTGCACCTCCCATCCTTTGAGCCATTCGGTATCTCTCGCCAGCCACATGGGGAAAACCCATGGCGTGCATGGCCACATGAAGGTGAACCTCCCTGCCCAACCTCGGCCTCTCCACAAGGGGTTTCCCCTCAAGCAGGAATCCCATGAGACGCTCCATCATCCTCTTATGTATCTTTTCCACTACCGAACTATCTTTCTCCAGAGATTCCCTCAGTCCGCCAATTTCCCCCGGTACCAGCTTAAACTCACAGTAGGGGTCACCCAATCCTACACACTTTGTCTCAATAGCGTTCCAGTCCCTTTCCACTTGCTCAATCCCCTTGCAAAAGCCTGCCAGGTTCGAAGGGATATGTGAAGCTATCGGGACGCCGATATTTTCAAATCCCAGGCAGTCGGAGTTCTCGTATATTCTGAAGTGGTGTTCGTCATCTTGAGAGATATCTTCAAGGTATTCAAGGATGCCGCTACGCTCCATCTCGGTAAGTCTACCAGGGGGAAATTTCAGGAATTTCTTCACGTCTTTTACCTTACTGAGGCTCTTGGGTAATAATCCCAGAGATTGAAAAGCAGGCATGGTTATCATGAGAAGCCTCATTTGCAGGGGATAAATACTACGCATCTCTCGGCTCTGCCTTATCTCTCTTGCCAGGGCAGCCTCCGCCTTGTTTAGTTCGTATATCATCGTTGGGAACCCCTTGGGGTCCCAGAGCATGCCACTCCAGTGGGATAGGTTAGGCCAGAAAGGGTTTAGAAAGTCCCCGACCTCCCCCCTTATTCCCATTTCATCTCCTCTATACCATGATTTAATAAACTGCCTCACTACAGTCGGATCGTACCGCATTGTCCATTCCATTGGAGGTTTCGGTTCTATGCGGACTTCAATTGTTGATGGCATTACCTTCGGGTGCTTCACCACGTTCAAGCGCTGCCTGTTCCCCTCCGTCTCGAGCTTTATTACGCCGTCGGCGATGCTCATCATAGCCACCAGATCCTCAGACTTACCGCAGCCCTCATCTACCAGAGCCACTACCGAGTTCCCCTCGGCGGCAAATTTCGATAGAAGCAGCCTCATAAACCTGGTAATCTCAGCGCCACAAAATAGGTAAGGAGACGTGAGCGAGTCGAAAGCGAGTAGTATGCCCTTTTGTCCCACTTTCTCCTGCAGTTTGGTGGTGGCCATACTCAAGCTGTTCAGGTCGGCACAGTTGGCACATATTGTATCTGGGCTCGATGAGCACGTCAGCCCCACTGTCTCTGTGAAGGCATCAACGAAGCTCAATGCTCCCGGTGGGTTTTCTCCCATACCCTTTTCTCTTAAAACACCGGTGACCCCATCGGGACTTTGCTCGGTAGTAACGAATATGATTGGCCTTTCCGAGGCTATCCCGTTAAGCACCATTTGATGGCAGAAGGTGGATTTCCCCGCTCCGGGAGGCCCTGCCAGCAGTATTAAGCTTTCTCTAGGTACCTCATGTATCTCAGTTAGTGATAACCCTCTTTTCTCCATGTCAAACATCCCCCTTTAACTGGCTATATGATTTCCCACTCGCAATAAGGGTCTCCAGCAGCGATACATTTTATTTCCCTGATATGCTTGTTCTTAACTGCTGAGAAGAGCCCATTCAGAAAGCCAGTTGTGAAGAAGCAGGTTAGTTCCTTGGTTTCCAGCCCGAAACTCTCGCAGTTCTCCCTTATCCTTACAGTCTCGCCCAAATCAATCTTCCCCACCTTGCAGTGTTCCATAAAATCAGTCACCCGCCTGATTGCCTCATCTCCCGTCACCCCGGCCTCCATCAGGCGTTCGCCAACCTCTTTTCCTGTCCTGGCACCCCCCATCCTTACTGCCATCCGGTATCTCTCGCTGACCAGAGCCGGTAAGCTACTGACCAGGAACATCTGATTGAATGCTATTCGACTGCCCAGCCTGGGTCTCTCCGGCAGAGGTTCACCCTGAACCAAAAATCCGGTAAGCTGG
>DUEX01000106.1 GCA_011170325.1 Dehalococcoidia bacterium
GAGAAACATGGATGAGCTGGCTGCTGCTCTTCGGCAGATGTCTGAGGAAACCTTTCGCTATCACGCCACCGGACAGAAGAATGATTTTATCACCTGGGTAAGGGATGCCATTGGCGATGTGACCCTGGCCAACCAGCTTAAAAAGGCTACCAGCCCAGCCACTTCTGCTCGCAAGGTGGAGCTGAGATTGGCCTGGCTAAAGCAAAGACTATAGTGGGGGCTGCAGCTGAACCTCGGTCATCTGCCGAGTGGCAGGCAGTTTCAAAAAGGAGTGGAACATTCGTGTTCAGTTTTCGCGTTATGGATGAGCACACACATTCTCGATAAAGGTAAATATCAGAATGGAAGCCAGTTTCGGAGAATACTGTGCTACGCTGGCGTGATATCAGGATAGGCCAAAGAATCATACTTGGGTTCATTTTCGCTGCTTTACTGACCTTGATAGTAGCTGGTGTCTCCATTCACTATCTTAGAGACGTCGGCCAGAGGGTGGATCTGATAGCCGAACGTGACAGGATTCTTCTAGTCAGTGCCTTAGAGCTTCGGAGTGCTACCGATCAGGAGAGCAGAAGTATACGTGGCTATCTCCTCTCCGGTGAACAAGGATTCCTAGAGATGTTTTATCTAGCAAAGTCCGACTATTCAGAAGCGGTAACGAAGCTAGAAGGTCTAGTTCAATCTGAAGAAGACAAAGGATTCCTTTCAGATATCAACGCCTTGCATTCCAGGTTCTTAAAGACCTCTGAAGAAGAGGTCATACTCTATGAACAGGCCTCACCCCAATCAGCGATTTCTCTGTGGCAGAATCAGGGCAGCAAGATAAGAGAGGACCTTTTTGCAATAATCACCGACTTTGTCGATCGACAGGAGGTGGTGATTGCTCAGCATGCCCAAGAAGCCAAAAATCAAGAGGGGCAAGCATTTGCTATAGCAATCACTTTGGTCGGAGTGGCTTGGGTAGTGGGTATAGCAGGTGGACTACAGATCAGTCACAGCATTACTCGACCAATCGATAATCTCATTTCGATGACCGAAGCCATTTCACAAGGGAATCTGAGCACTGGGGCATCTACACAAGGCAAGGATGAGTTGACAAGGCTTGGCAGCGCTATGAACCAGATGACAACCGAACTCGCCAAATCAAAAGAAACTACTGAACTTTTACTTATGGAAACTCGCCGGCGGGCAGAGCAGCTTCGCATTATAAATGAGGTAGGACGCAAGATTAGTTCAATCCTGAGCCTTGACGAGCTACTTCTATACGTGGTTAACTCCATTCAGAAGACCTTCAAGTATTATAATGTCAATATTTTCCTTCTCGACGCCGATTCAGCAGAGCTAGTTCTTAAAGCCGGTGCTGGAGGCTACAAGGAGGCAGTGCCCATTGGATTATCATTAAAGGTAACCGAGGGTATAACTGGGTGGGTAGCTCGAACTGGCAAACCTCTGTTGGCAAATAATGTAGCCAAGGAACCAAGGTACCTTCCTGTTGAGGAACTTGCCAATACCCGGTCTGAGCTTGTCATGCCCATTAACATAGGAGATAAGACTGTGGGAGTCCTAGATGTCGAGAGCACTGAACTTGACGCCTTTGATGAAGTTAATATATCTACTACCCAGATCTTAGCTGACCAAGTAGCAATTGCCATTGAGAATATTCGTCTTTACGAGCAAGCTAAAGAATTGGCAGCTATAGAAGAACGCCAGCGCCTGGCGCGTGATCTGCACGATGCTGTGGCCCAGACACTCTTCTCGGCTAACACGGTTGCCAATGTACTACCCCGCTTATGGGAGCGGAATCCTGCCGAAGGGAAGCAGAGGCTGGAGGAGTTGCACAAGTTGACCCAGGGCGCACTGGCTGAAATGCGCATGCTATTACTAGAGCTGCGCCCGGCAGCTTTGACAGAGATCGGATTAAGTGACTTGCTATGTCAGTTGAGCGAGGCTATTACCAGTCGAACTGGAGTACCCATCACATTAAGAATGGAGGGTGAATGCGTTCTGTTGCCTGACGTGCAGGTTGCCCTATACCGCATCATCCAGGAAGCACTAAATAATATTGTAAAGCATGCCCGAGCCAGTGAGGTGACGGTAAGCCTACACTGCCAATCTGAACAAGTGGAATTGCTTATCTGTGACAACGGGTGCGGATTCGATTTGGAAGGCATCTCTCCAGAACATCTCGGGCTGAACATCATGAGCGATCGGGCCAAGGCTATTGGTGCCTTACTAAAAATCGAAAGCCAAGTTGGCCATGGCACTCGAGTGGAAATAGTGTGGCCAAACTTACAATAAAAGGAGCTACTATGACTAAGCTAACTCCTATCAGAGTTATAATTGTTGATGACCACGCTGTGGTACAGAGTGGGCTGTCGGCTTTCCTCTCAGCATTTGATGACTTGGAACTGGTAGGTGTGGCTGCCAGCGGTGAAGATGCTGTACGCCTGTGCGTCCAAACTAAACCAGATGTAGTACTTATGGATTTAGTAATGCCGGGCATGGACGGCGTGTCTGCTACCAGTGCCATTCGGGAACGCTGCCCAAATACGAAGGTCATTGCCCTGACCAGCTTCGGAGACCGAAAACTGGTGCAGGCTGTGCTGAAGGCTGGGGCAATTGGCTATCTACTTAAGGATGTCTCAGTTGAGGAACTAGTGTCTGCTATCCGGAATGCTGTTACTGGACGGCCTAGCTTGTCTCCAGAGGCAACCATTGCATTGATTCAAGCAGCAACAGAGTCATCAGAGGTAGAACTGGATAGACCAATCTCTCCGGAGACCATTACTAAACCATCAACGGCAGAAGCCGTTGATAGAGCACTTGAGAAAACTATGGCTGGAGCGTCTCGTCAAATACAACAGGTGAGAGGAGGCACTGCGATATCAGTCTACCTAGGTGAAGAAATTATCTCGGCAAAGCCGCTCTTCTGGGAGCCCAAAAAAGAACAGCCCCGCAAGCTTACCAATCCACATGTACTTATAGTGGGCACAAGCGGCTCGGGCAAGACTCAAACAGCAATGGCTTTTCTCTATGAGACGTGGCGTCAAAGGATTCCAAGCGTTATCCTCGACTTTCAGGGTGAGTATGCTGCCTCCAATATGGATAAGTTCAGAAGTCAAACCTCAGCCGAAGTTGTTGATGCCCTAACCGGCTTACCTATGAATCCTCTAGATGTGCCTCTTGATGCTCAGGATAAGCCTGACAATTATAAGAGGGTCGTTTGGGAGGTTTCAGAAATAATAGGAGGTATCTTTCACCTTGGCTTGCAGCAGAAGCGGACATTGAAAAAGATGATAGAGATAGCTTATCAGGCAGCAGGGTTTACTGTAGATAGCTCTACCTGGAATCGTAAACCTCCCAAGTTTTCACAGCTGAAACAAATCCTAGAATCTCGTGCTGGAGAAAAAGGTGGAGCCGCCGCAGGGCTTCTGAGCAGAATCGAGGTGTTGTTTGATACAGAGACCTTTTCCGATCAAGCATCCAATCGTTTTGAGGACTTAATTGGAAAGGTGACAGTAGTCGATCTCTCACGCTTGTTTAGTGATGAACACAGGCTATTAGTAGCCAGGTTCTTCCTTCAGAAAGTGTATAATCATATGCTCCTAAAGGGCGAGTCACGAGATCCAAAGTTGTTTGTAGTTATAGACGAAGCACATCGCCTTTCGTACGATGAAGCTCTCCTACGTCTGATCAGAGAAGCCAGAAAATATGGGATTGGAATTCTGCTTTCTTCGCAGCAACCCTCCGATTTCCCCAATACCGCTATTGAGCTTCCAGGGACTAAAGTCTTCTTGCAGCAGGGGCCAAGTGCTGCTCGGAGGTTGAGCTCATATCTCGAGCCAGCGGATGCAAAAAGAAGGTCCAAGATAGAGGACGAACTTGAAAAACTAGAGATAGGACAAGCTTTTATTAAAAGCGACCACTTTTTGCCTTATGTTAAAGCACGCATGCAGCTGTTCCACGAAAGGCTCGGGAAATAGAACGTGGAGTTGTTTTTGGACATCAAAGTTAGCGATTTGGCCAGTATACTAATAGGTGTTTTGCTGCTAGTCACACAAACTGGACAAATGTGTGGTAGGAGCTGTGGTAGCTATTGTTGATTTACCCTTCCCTGAGTGCCACAATTAGAGCACCTGGGCCAGTGTGTACGCCCAATGCCGGACCAACTCTGGCTATGTGAATTTGCTCCTTGGCAAAGATAGAACCTATGCGTTCTCTAAGAGAACTTACTTCAGGGAGACTAGAATGAATAATGTCAACGTTGCCGATCTAATGATGACGAAGTTTGTTCAAGTAAGAGATAAGGATCCGTTGTGGGAGGTAGTGCTGAAAATAGCCGAGGATAGAGAAACAATGCTGGCATGTATTGTCGATGAGGCGAACAAGCTCAAGGGAATCATCACTCCAAAAAGGCTTTTAACAGCAGTGCAAATATCGCAGTTCAGAACTACTCGATATCCATCACTTGAATGGGGGGAAGTCCTAAGCTCTCTGACCTCTAAGTACGCCGAGGATATAATGGGGCCTCCCATTGCTGTAGAGCCTGAACAGTCTATCGAATATGCCATAAACATCATGCTTGCTAAGGGGCTGTACGAGCTACCTGTGGTGGACAAGGGTGGCAGGGTGGTGGGAGAGATAAATTTTTTTCAGATAATCGTTAACTGGGCAGAGCGTCTGAGAGCAGAATTCGACACTACGAACGATTGATTGGATGCCTAGCCCAGACATATCACCATGGGCCTTGACATTTACTACAAATTCATATTGGCTTTTGCCATAATACTTCTTGCTGCCAGAATTGGTGGCGAGATAGCACAGCGCTACTTGAAGCAGCCGGCGGTTTTAGGTGAGCTGGCGGCCGGAATGGTTATATCCCCATTTGCGCTAGGAGGGCTGCTCCACGACCCAATAATCTTGAACCTCGCCATCCTTAGGGGTGCTTTTGGGCTTTACGAATTCAGTCCATTGGAGATCATCTCGGAGATAGCCGTTATTTCCCTGCTTTTCGTTGCGGGGGTTGAGACTGATGTCAAGTCTTTCCTCAAAAACAGTCTATCAGGCAGCGCCGTGGCTTTTGGAGGAGCTATTCTCCCCTTTATATTTGGTCTCTTGGTAACAATGGCACTCTACCATGACCTGGGGTTGGCGGGATGGCTATTCATGGGTGCCACGCTCACAGCTACCAGCATCGGTGTCACGGTACGAATGCTCATCGATATGGGGAGGCTTACAACAAAACCAGGAATAATTATACTGGTCGCTGCTGTCGTCGACGATATGATCGGCATAGTTATTCTTTCTATAGTGCTATCCATGGCAAACACCGCTTCGTTAGACATGCTCAATACTAGCAAGATCCTGCTGATAAGTTTTGGTGCTTGGTTTGCCCTCCTTATAACGGGAGTGCGCTGGAATAGGTATATATCCAGCTATCTATTGGCTCCATTCAGGAAATCAGGCACGCTACCTATAGCTGCTCTGCTTATAGGTTTTTTCGTATCCTATTTGGTTACTCTGATCAACCTGCATCCAGTAGTGGGAGCTTACTTGGCTGGACTGATATTTGCTGCCACCGCGGAGAAGGAGGAAATCCTGGAAATGACAAGGCCAATAATGCTTTTTCTGGCGCCATTCTTTTTCTGCTATCTGGGTATGCAGGTGCAAATCCCACTATTGTGGGCCGGAGCCACTCTAGCGGTTGCTCTAATAGCGGTGGCCATATTGGGGAAAATTGTGGGTTGTTATATTCCAGCGAAGCTAGTTGCTAAACTAGGACACAGAGATGCAATGATAGTGGGAGTTGGCATGGTGCCCCGGGGGGAGGTAGGATTTATAATAGCCGGTGTTGGGCTGCTCGCAGGGGCAATAACTAGAGAACTGTTTGGAGTTGCCGTGGCCGTTAGTATTGTAACTACGCTCATAACACCAGCAATGCTCAAACCGTTTACCAAAAGGAAAAGCGTTACTGTACCCACCAGCAAGGATATTTCTCCAGATAAGTAGGGTGCGTCTTCAGTAGCTTTGGCCATACTTAGTAATGGGTAGGTTGGGTATCTCAGCTGTCTTTGTCAACTGCTACAGGGTAACTGAACCATTCATCACATAGATAGGAAAATCCTATCTGCCAGGATTACCCCCCGGCGCCCCTATCCGGCCTGCTCCGTGTCATTTTCCCATAAACCCTATTTGGATTGTTTGGAAATCCTATCTAATTTTTTGAATAAATGATGTCTGGTAAAGCAAAAAATACGAAGACACCTCCTTGGAAAATAGGTGCGGATCGATGGGATTAAATGCGCTGGCTGTCCCCGTCACCCCTAGGCCAGCCATACCCAGCCTTAGGTCTCCCATGAGCACAGGTAAGCCTCAATGAGATTTGCGTAGCTGTTCTGGCATGTTCTGCAGCCACTTAAATTGTAGGTTTTGCGGCTTCTGCCCGGTCTCTTGCAGTATCGATGACTGCTATTGACAAAAATCCCAGGGCAGGACTATATTGAATACACAATACATAATACAACCTCAAAAGTAGCGCAACTTTGACTAAGAGGGGGTAGGAATGAGAGTAGGGCACCGGGATCGCCGTTGGGGGGTGATGGCTGGTGCCCTTTTTGACTTAATCCGGATTTGGTGAACTACAAGTTCATCCGTATAGCCGTTGCTACTATCGTCCACGCAGGAGGGTAACATAGTGAAGTTTGGAGCCATTATCTTTATTCTTATCGGACTGGCTAGCCTAGTAGGAGGTTTGTTCTTTGCTTACGACACGCAAAAGAAGATTGAGACTTGGGTTGAGGTCGAAGGCACTATTGTCGTCGCTGAGGTTGTAAAATCAGCCGCGAGATATGGCACCGGGTACTGTATTGAAGTTACATATGAGTACGAATTTGAGGGGAAGAAGTACGAATGTATGATTTCGCCAGGAGGTACTATGAGTGGAACCGGTGCCAGAGAGGCCAAAGCCAGAGAGGCAGCAAATTACACAGTAGGGTCAGCACGGAAGCTATCTGTGAACCCTTCCAATCCTGAACAAGTCAGCTACGCTTTGGGCTATAACCTGGGGTCTTTCTGGGGAGTATTTCTTGCCTTCGGGCTGGGACTGGTCTTTCTCGTTGTCGGCATAATGATTATGAAGCCTCCTAAAATCAGCATGGGTACTATTGTGAAGTTTATACCAAGGGCCTTTATTATTATCGGCATTAGCTTCGCAGCAGGAGCGTCACTTGCATATATCAATAATCCTGAATCTCTTACCGGACCAATATTCTTTTGGATTTTTGGATTATCCTTCATTGTTGTCCCTATACTATACCTTCGGAATCAGGCTAGGGGAGCCGTCAAAACTGAGGTGAGTGTTTCACTAGGAAAGGCCGGAAGGTATGCTATAAGCGAAGCCAATGGTATCGCCACTGTGCTTTACGCTCCAGATAAGAAACATTTGAATACAGAAGAGCAGTTCTTACAGGAAGTCGCCCAATTTGCTGCTCGTGCTATGGATGAAGTGGGGCACAAGGAAAATATAAGCAAAATTGACGTATGGGCTGAGGGGCAGATCCAGCTGCAAGATAGCTCCGGACAGCGAGTATGGAAAGGAGTAAGACTTGTTCTGAACAAAGAGAACTGGCGCGGACCGATGTTTGGGGGCTTGTCGAACTATGCATATCTGGACGCAGAGCAATTTCTAAGACTTTGTTCACTGCAGTATATAGATGTGGGTGAATTCCCTGAATGGCCGAAAATAGACGGGGGCTCGCCAGTGTGATAACGGGCTGCTAGTTAATATGGCAGTGGCTGAACAGGAACTGATGTCAGAGGGAAGGAGGTGACACGATGGCATTATCTAAAGAAAGATCAGCCACCAGCCTCTTAAGCTTGGTATTTTCCTTCTCCAGCTCCCTCAGCCGTTTAGCTTGCTCCACCCTCATACCACCGTACTCTCTGCGTCAGCAGTAATAGGTCTGTTCGGTGATTCCGATTT
Organism: Dehalococcoidia bacterium; assembly: GCA_011170325.1. Lineage (GTDB taxonomy): Bacteria > Chloroflexota > Dehalococcoidia > GIF9 > UBA5629 > W265. The sequence continues at coordinate 7,979 of DUEX01000106.1, forward strand.
TTCTGCTGGCTTGATCTATTGTGCTACCTTGGCTGATCAGGATCTCAGCCTCACGGAGCTTATTGATGATTTGCTCTGGTTTGAATAGTCTTCTAGCCAATGAAATACCCCCTTTCTCATTATCCAGTCTAACATTAATACTGGACTCATTTTCGGGGGGCAGGTCAAAGGCGGGCTGATACCAGATTATCTTGCCACTGTAAGGCTCGGTTATAGGCAATTACACCCAAGTTAAATGCTTGATACAGACTTGCACCAGAGATAGATTCCCCCTCCATTCGCTTACCAAATCCTTTTCTTGAGTTATTAGAAATGGATGGCCTTTCCCTCAATATCAAGAGTGGCTTCCATTACTGCTTCCGACAGTGTGGGATGAGCATGAGTTGTAGTGAAAATATCTTCAAAAACAGCTTCCATTTTTATTCCGAGAGCTGCCTCAGCAATTAACTCAGTGGCGTGGGGCCCGAGGATGTGCATACCCAAAATCTGCCCATGGCTGGCATCCGCAATAACCTTCACCATACCCATTGCCTCATTTAGTATCAGTGCTTTACCACTAGCTTTAAAAGGGAACCTGCCAACTTTAATATTCCCATACTCCTTTTTGGCCTCTGCCTCACTTAGTCCTACTCCGGCCAGTTCAGGATAGGTGTAAACACATCGGGGAACAGCCCGGTAATCCATCTTACCACCGATACCTATGATATTTCCCACGGCACACTTACCCTCATCCATAGCTACATGGGCCAACATAAAGCCCCCTACTACATCGCCAATTGCATAGACGCCCGGGATATTGGTCTCCATCCGTTCATTGACAATAAGCCTACCATTGTCGGTGACAAGCCCCAATTTATCTACGCCCAGGCCATCGGTATAGGGACTTCTCCCCACTGAGAGCAGAATTCTTTCTGCCACCAACTCGTTTTTGCAACCATCTTGAGTGGTAAACGAAATCACATTCCCCATTTGCTCAGCACTTGTAATGCAGGTGACCGTAGTATTAGTGAGTATATTAATACCATCTTTGACCAGTATGCTCCCAAGCATGTTAGCAGTTTCGGTATCCTCAGTAGGTAATATTTGAGGCATCATCTCCAGAACGACTACCTCACTGCCCATTCGGTTCATAATCTGGGCAAATTCCAGTCCAATCACGCCACCACCAATGATAACGAGGCTCTGAGGAAGTCGCTTCATGGCTAAAGCTTCATCACTGGTCATGACCCCAGGTTTATCAATGCCCTTAATCGGAACTATAGCAGGTTTGGAGCCGGTAGCAATAATAATATTATCAGCATTTATCCGGTCACCTGTCTCTAAAATCCCGACTGTCTTGGGATTAATCAGGGTGGCTGTGTTCTCAATAATATTAACCTTGTTTTTCTTTATCAGGAAGGCAACACCAGATCTCAACTGCTTAACCATAGCTTCTTTCCGTTTAGCTACCAATGAATAATCTATAGAGACTTTCTCCGCTGAAATGCCAAAAATACCAGCCTCCTTAATTCTTACCAGAGTATTAGCTGATTGCAGCAAGGCTTTGGTTGGAATGCACCCTCGATTGAGGCACGTGCCACCAAGAGAGTCCTTCTCAATTAGGGTCACCTGAGCACCTAATTGTGCAGCTTGAATAGCAGCTACATAACCACCCGGTCCACCACCAATCACTATGATTCTTTTAGCCACTCCGTTGCTCCTTATTTTATTGACCTGAATAAAGGCGTAACCTGCCCCCAATTATTGTACCACTTCTTAAGTTAGTATTGCTGCCAAGATAGGTGCTTATGTAACTTCAGAGGCAGCCCGTAGCACTACATCAGCCTCTCCCGTTGGGCTCGCCGTGGCCTCCGCGGGCTTGCCCCTTTCCCCCCGCGAGGGCAAAAGGTACTCACGGGAGATTTCACGGCCGTTCTGGCGAGCCACGGTGACGCCGGGGAGCGTGCGATTAGGGAATATGCCGCATAATCTGGCAACGGCGCTTTATAAGCTTGTCTACGGTAATGCTCGTATGAGAGACAGTGAGGAACTGAGACGAGTCGAAGGAGTGAGAGCCTTCTTTGTCAATGACCCTTCACGGGCATGGAATGAGATTAGAGAACTATCCCAGATTGACCGAGATGTGAGCGGTACCATTGACTATTACGAACTTATGGAGCTACACCAGAAAGAAGTACGGCTTGGCGCGTCTCACAAATTGATGGAGCTTTTCACTACGCACCCTAACATGCTCAAAAGGATAAAACACTTGTCGACTCTTAACGTCTAGTACTCAATGTGGCTCCTGGCCAACATTCTGGCTATTTGTTATCCTCCACACTAATTTGGATCAGCAATGAGCCCTTGCCCGAGCAGAAAGCCTGTCTCTATTTTGGTAATACCAGTAAAGCTTTACAACTAGTCTATAATAAGTAATAAAGTCTGAGACAAGCCCTATCCTCTAGCCAACGTATGGAGGTTATGGAAAACAGATGTTTATAAGGCAGTATGGATGGGCTCGTTAGCCAAAGATGATTAGCAAACTGTATTTTTATACAAAGATTTTCTACTTGCTTATCTCCAGAAGATTGATACCAATGGAGACCATAAAGGAGGATTACAATTCATTAGCATCTACTTACGATGAATATTTTTCAAATATTACAAGGCCGCATTCACAGGAGTTGGTTAGAAGATTAAATATCAATAGTAGTGCGACTGTACTAGACTTAGCTTGTGGAACGGGAACAATTACGGCCGAACTAAGAAAATATATCTGCCCGAAAGGGAAAATAATAGCAGTGGATTCTTCAGAGCAGATGATTAACAAGGCTAAAGACAAAATTAACGAAAAGAATGTAGAATTTATATGTGGGGGTATGTTGGGAATTTTAGATGAATGTCAAGAGAACTCTTTTGATTGTGTTACCTGCGGTTGGGCGATAGGCTATGCTTCTCCTCTAGAATTACTGAAGAAAATAAAAAGGGTCTTAAAACAGAATGGTAAAATCGGAATCATAGAAAATAGGAAAGATACCTTGTCACCGCTAAGAGAAACAGGAATCAAAGTAATGCAGCGCTATCCCCAGCATATACTGTATGTAATGGATCTTACACTTCATTTGCCAAGAGATGAGCGTCATTTGGAAAGACTCTACAAGAAAGCGGGATTAAAGTCACTTGAAGTTTGGGAAGGAGAGGCAAAGTTCAGTTTTAAAGATGGCCGCGAAGTCTTGAACTGGGTTTTGCATACTGGAGCCAGCGCCGGATTTGATAGAATGATGGATCCCAAAGTAAAGAACAAGTGCGACAACGCTTTTATAGAGATTATAGAGAGAGATTATAAAACCAAGGAAGGCATTAATATTTCACACAAATACGTGGCGGGTATAGCTGAGAGAATATGAAACACATTACTGGTCTTAAGAAAGATTTAATTCTGGTGATGAATATGAGGAATAAAGACTTAGGGAGACTGCCTCTGAATGCCTCGTGGTATCTGCTTCGCACCTTTAAAAATGAAAAATTAACAAGGATAGGCAACAAATATGTTATTAATACCTTTATGCCTCCCTTTCCGAGTATTGCTTTTGACCAGTTAATAAAATCGACCGTAGCTGTATATGATAGTAAAGTGATTCCTTATTCCACGTATGTTGCATTAACAAATAAGTGCCGGTTTAACTGCTGGCATTGTAGTAAAGCCTATAGGCAGGGAGAAGAACTTGGAACAGAAGCGTGGATTCAAATTATGAAAA
>DUEX01000107.1 GCA_011170325.1 Dehalococcoidia bacterium
AAGGCGGGGAGAAGCTAACCAGTAAGAGCCTCATTATAGACACCGAGCTAATCCGCTATAAGTGGACTAGCCTTGACGGTAACTATCCCGATTGGCAGAAGCTAATCCCTACCGATTTTAATTGCCTTGCTCATTTTGACACGGTAGAGGCAATCAAGGCAGTAAACTCACTAAAGGCGTTAGCTGACAGCAAAGGCTACTCAATAGACTTGACCATTGGCAACGGTAAGATGATTATGGCTAATCCCGATGATAGAGGACAAGCCGACATATCAGCCGATACCGATGGCGAAAGCTTTGTCAGACTAAACGGTAGTAACCTAGCCGAAGCTCTTAAGGCTTGCGGGGGGATGGTAGATTTTAAGCTGTCAAGCCCCCTAGCCCCGACACTCTTTAGCACTAACGGTTATCAAATAGTAGTAATGCCGATGATAACCGACAAGGCTCAAGAGTATGCTAAAAAGCAAGCCAAGGCACAGAAGGCAGAAGCCAAGCCAGCCGAGGTAGCCGAGCCTGTCAAGGCAAAGCATAGCCGAGCCAAACAACCAGTTAAAACCGCATAGAACGCTATAGCCTAAAATGAACAGCCACGCAAGAAAGCGGGGGACGACCCCGCTTTTTTGCTTTTTTGAGGGGGTTATGCTCCCAAGCGTGGGAGTGTAACCCCCTTTTTTGTGGCTGGAGGGGAGAGATATGGACGTAGTTTACCCATGTAAAAACACCAGAAAGTGTTACTGGCTTTGTAGAGGGTGTCTTAAAGGGCACAGCCACCGATGTTCTCCAAAGTGTCCCGATTACCTCTCCATAGCCAAAGTCAAAAATGCTCGGAAAGGAGGTGAAATATGTCTATCAAGTGGAGTGCCGTCAAGGTGAGTGGGGCTATGGATGAGGTGGAGTGTCAGGTCACTTTGGCAGATGATTTTATCGCCCAAGCCAAAGTCAAGGCAGAGGAAGCCCGTAAAATAGCTAATTTGCCTCAGTATATGGATACCCGCCTTATCTCTCTAATCGGTCAACTTGAGCGGATGGAACGTGTGAAGTTGGCTATTGAAAGCGTCCGCAACAACATTCCACAAGAGGCACTGGAAGAGGAGCGCAGGTTAGCCAGCTACGGTAGCCAGCAATCAATACTGTAGTCGGTAGCGTGATTTAAGCGGAATCCAAAAGCGTAACTACGCCCAAACATAGCAATGATTCCTAGGGTACTACTAGCAGTATAACCAGGGTCGGAGGTTCAAATCCTCCGGCCCTATTTTTTATTCCACTTACGAGGGGAAGCGGTGGTATAGGGGGGGAGAAAAACCATTGACCGCATGACCAAACTGCCTAGATTTTTTGATTACAGAGCGTCTCTTACCGTAAAGAAGAGCTCCCCACATTAGAGAAGCTACAAGCCTGGAGCCTCCTTCTTGTGCCTTGACCCAACAAAACAAGCAATTGTTGTCTTAGTCTCGCAGTTTTTATTCGCATGCTTCTTCTTAGATATTCGTATAATGCAACCGGCTCCGCAAAAGCGATGGAATAATCTTAGTCCTTCGTTAACTAGCTGAAGAATATGGAGCTAGCAGTGAGTTGGTTAGGAGGCTACCGAAGACTGCAAGTTCATAAGTTCGGTTTCATAACCAGAAGACCATTCGCTCGAATCCAAGTCCATCCATCAAGGAGGTTAAAGAGGCACAGCATCATGGCTATGCTTGATTTTACCACCGTTGAACAAAGACCGAAACGTGCGTTAATCTGAGCGTATAGTGTCACCACCGTCGGAAAACTACAAGTGAACGATGGTATTCACAGTCGGAGATGCCAACCATTATTGTTAGTGCGTACGCATGCATTCATCTGGGAGTTGCTTCTCTATTCAATACGAATAACAACCTCTGAACAAGAATAAGCAATGATATCGAAGTCTTCGAAGTACTCGTCACAGAAATGTGCCTTTGTAAGATTGAGTAGACAAGTAGCTTTAGGGGCTTCCGGTATCACCTTTATTTGTATTATGGCAAATTTTTCAGGTGAACTGATGCAAGCATACTGCGTTAAATGTTGTGCCAAGAGGGAAATGAGGAACGCTAGGGCTATAACCAAGAGAAATGGTAAGCCGGCAACCCAGGGTGTATGCCCGGTGTGTGGCACTAAGATGTTCAGGATAGGGAAGAGTTAAGGCCGACAACTATTTGGGGATTGTACAAAAAGGCTGGATATTTGCATAAGACGAATATCCAGCCTTTTTGTTACCCATCACACATAATGGACTTTATTTAACGGGGTTTAGGCTATCTACCCAAAGTTTGGTCCTTGGGCAGTGTGGTGGAATTTCAACCGTCACTCTTTTGATTGGATTGGTTAACTTCCCGTTTGAGTATGAATAGTCAAACTATCCCTATTCTTGGCGTCGATAACCTGATAGCCTGTCCCACAAACTCACCATGTGGATAACAAGCTGGCTAGATTGGAAATATTTTCCTCGGTCTCCAGTGATCTCACCTCGGATATAATTCTCTCTCTCCTATCTCTAGAAAATACCGGAGATGACAGCTCGTTGAACTTCTTTACCAGTTCCTGCCACGAAAGGGGATTCTCCGGGTCACCCTTCGGATGTTCAATTCTGGCATAAAAGTGTCTACCATCATTGGTGGCTATCTCAACACTGGCTGGCCACCGCTCGGGATAAGCCTTGTCCAGCTCAGGGTCCAACACGCAAGAAACCCGACCCATTATCTCCTTCACCTCTTTGGACTGCAGGTTACGCAATGTATATTGGTCTAGGGAGGCCTTGCCGTATAGAACAGCAATGGCAGCACCAAAGGGCATGCTAAATTGAGCATCAACAATTGTCTGAGGATTATATTTTAATTCACTCGGCTCTACAATTATGGGAAAGCCAGCCTTTAGAATACCCAGGATCACCTTATCCACTTCCTGTGCTCTCAGTTTGTTCTCACTCATGATCTTTAGAATGCCATCTATTGCACCTTGCTTGTAACGACAACACGCATGAGGCTTCACGCTGACTTTCATGATTTCAAAAGAGTCCCCAAGCCCACTCAGAAACTTACCGAGGTCCGAGCTGTCAGAATAAGCGTAGAGGAATCCAAATTTGCCTTCCACTATGGTGGCTGGTCCTGTAAAGCCCCTTCTTGCTAAGAGAGCTGCTATTATGCCGCTGTGGGCTGCCCACCCTGGATGCAAACGCTTGGTCCAAGCACCATTCGTCAGAAATTCCATAGAGCCTGCTGCCTTGCTACCCACAATACCCAAAGCACTGAGCATCTGTTCTGCATCAAGGTTAAGTATCTTCGATGCTGCTGTAGCTGCTCCAAACGCACCGCAAGTCGCGGTAGGGTGAAAGCCACGGGCATAGTGATTGGCTGGATTCAAAGCTTTGCCTAAACGGATCATGACCTCATAACCTAGTACTACGGCTTCCACGAATCTCTTCCCGTCACACCCAGTTAACTCACTTGCGGCTAGCGCAGTGGGGAAGATTACCGACCCAGGATGAGCCGATGCTTCGTTACTTACATCGTCTAGTTCCAGAGAATGGGATGCCGTACCGTTAGCTAGAGCTGCATATTCCAAGGGCGCTCTCATGTTGCTTCCAATGATTACGCTTCCTTTTGAGCCGTGGCCCATATCCTTGACCAAATTGCGCACAGCTTCAGCCGACTCTGTCAGGGAGCCCCGTGCTGCCACACCCAAGAAGTCCAAAAAAAGGTATTTGACCTTGTCGATAACCTCAGCGGGAAGCTCATTGTAGCTTAGCCTACTACAAAAGTTCACCATCGTTTTCGTTTCACTCACCTTGCCACCTCTTTAATATTTTGGCTGGCTCAACCAATCCTTGATTGAGCCTCGCCGAGCTGAGATTAACTCCATGCTCGTTGGTATTTCTGTTGAGCAAATTTTACTTTGAGCAGCCTATGAGGTAGACGCGAAGAATTGGGATAAACTTATGTAAGATGCCCGCCGTC
>DUEX01000108.1 GCA_011170325.1 Dehalococcoidia bacterium
GGAGAGAGCAACGAGGAGTTTGAGCAAAGCCACCACTTCTGCCGGGAAATGAGCTTTGTCAACATCCATGTCTTTCCTTACTCTTCGCGCCCGGGGACATTGGCAGCTAAGATGCCGGAGCAGGTTGATAATAGGCTGAAGAAAAAGCGCAGTCTGCGAATGCTGGGGTTGGCTCAAGAAAGCGCCTATAAGTTTCGTGAGCGATTTCTAGGGCAAAACATGATAGTCTTATGGGAGAAAGAGATGACTCCAGGCAGCAGGTTATATTCTGGGCTTAGTGATAACTATATCAGGGTGTTCACTGAGAGCCAGAAACCGTTAACTAATCAGCTCTTGCCGGTGCGGCTAGTTAGACTACATAAGCAGGGATTATGGGGAGAGGTTATTAAGTGAAGATTAGGGTCAAAGTGACACCTAATTCAAAGGTCGAGGAACTTATCAGAGAAGGCGATGACTTTCTCGTAAGGGTTAAAGAACCTCCAACAGATGGAAAAGCCAATAAGGCGGTTATCAGACTATTGGCTGAGCATTTTAGGATTTCACAAGATTCTGTAAGAATTTTGAGCGGCTTTAGAAGCAGGAACAAAGTTATCCAGGTTTTGGAAACTCAGACCTCCTAGTCTGAAATTGGTGAGAACCGGCACAAGGTGTGAAGGTCTTTGTGGTGGAGGCTGGTGAAGTTGTAGAATTCCTTAGCTATCTTACTCCAGCTTTTAGAAACGACTAAAGCCTGTTTTTCCTTATCTTCTAATCCAGCATGAGCAGCACTTGCAGGGAAATGTAAACAAAAATTGCTTACCAATGTAGCGCAAGGCTAAGGCTTAGCTACATCTTAATTCCGAGTAAACATTAGATGGGGTGCCTTAAAGCCGTGTGTGACATCTAGTGCCACCAGACAGCATAGCGTTCTGTCTGGTCTGGCGTCAAACCCCAGTTTGTATCTGGACATGCTACCTCGTGCTACCAGGTGCCAAACAGTCTGTCGGCAAAATGTCGACAAAAATGAGGAAAGGAACTTTAAGCTGCGCCGAATAAAAGCAAGGGTTTTCTCAGAAGCGTTCCCGTTTGTCTGAATCACAGTGGGATGTTGTCCTCAATCATATTGCTAACTCAACAAAACAGGCAAAAGTTCACTCCCTAGACTCTTCAATCTCCCGCCAGTCCAAGTTAAATTCAATCTTTTCATCCAGAGGATTGGAGATAACTATCACGTCTGCTTTGGCTGGATCCATAAACGTGCCAAAAGTCAAGAATGCTGCCTTGCCTTTGTCCCATTGCTCTTTCGCGACTTGGTACTCTAACATCCATCCCGGCTCATGCAAAAGATTAGGGTGGGTGTCTTCATGCTGATCACGTAGCCGTGTTAGCGTTTCTTCACCCATGTGAGATTTGACAATCGCTGCTATAATAGTCTCATTGCTCTTATAGAAACTTTTTATTACCTTTTTTGTGACCAACAACTCCTCGCGAGCTTCTTGCAGAAGCTCATTAATCGACTGCAGTTTCAATTTTGCCGCGCTATCAAGAACCTCCCCTTCAAAGGAAGGCACCATCTTACCGATAAGACGATTTAGTTCAGTAATTGATGATTCTATTAGCCTTTTTTTGAGTTCCTGTTTTAGACAGTCGAACAACAATTTCCTGTGCCAGCCCAGTAAGTCCCTAACAGTCTCTGGCTTCTTTTGCGGGATTACAATGAACTCCCGTACTTTTTCCATGTTCATTGAACTTCCTGTAACTGCGCTCAATCATATTCTACTCTATGAAGCGTGGTTGAACAATTTGGACGTTTGTTACGTATCTTGGGCAATTGCACAGCATTTCACAACATGTCCTGTGAAATAAAACAAAGCAGCTCAAGCTAATTTAACCATGTCTCAGACTATTCAAAGAGCCTTTTTATTTGGTCGTGCATTCGTTCCTGAGAAAAAGAGGGGTATCAATAGAAGGGCAGCCATGGAAGAAATAACCATTGCTACCCACATCACGGAGGCTGCCTGCATGTGGATGTGCAAAGGTGAGAAGAAGAGAACCGATAGGCCGATAGCCAGACCGAAGGCGTTGGCCAGAATAGGTCTGGAAAGGACCAGCAGGGCTGAGTCCACGGAGTCTTTGTTGCTGAGTCCCTGCCTTCGAAAGTAATAGATGCCAGAGATAAGATGTATAGAGTAATCCACACCCACTCCGACTGAGATAGCGGCAAGATTGGCAGTCAGCACATTGAGGTTGAAACCTGTTACTGATAGCAAGCTTAGGATAGCGCCGATAGTGATAATTATCGGCAACATGGCAACAAGTGCCGCCCTTATTTTCCTTATGGTGACCAGTAACATTACGAATACCAATGCCAGAGCAAGGCCTAAGCTCCGGATCTGGCTCTGTACAACTAACCTATTCATCTCGTCGAAAAGTACCGGCATACCACTGACTGTACGAATCTCAGGGTGAGCAGCGACGATATCCTCCAGCTTACTTATGTCGAGCGAATCAAGATCCTCGGTTTGGATCATCATCCTGAGGCCGTCATCTGAAAACCAGGTGTCTAGGTCTTCATTCTCGACATGCCTCAAGAGCTTGTGCACAATTTGGCCGCCTTCAGGGTAATCGTGACTGCCAGTTATCATCTCATTTAGGCCCTGCACCATATCAAAAAGTGAATAGGCACTCTGCACTCCCGGCAACCTCTCTAATTCCCTCTCGACATCAAGAACCTCTTCTGCAAATCTGTAATCACGCAGTGTACGTATGCCCCTGTCGGCAACTATTTCAGCAGTAAGCGGCAACGCACCACCGAAATGCTCTTCAACCATGTCGAATGTCTTCCTGATTTGAGAGTCTTTCTTGAAGAACATCAGTTGATTCGACTCGACGTCCAAGCTTGGGACATAGATAGCGGAAATTATGATGATGCCCACGAAAAGTAGAATGATTGATGTTCTATGTCTCGATGCCGCCAGGATAAGCCTTGCCAGACGGCTTTCCCGGGATTGTGATGGTCTGCCATATTGCTTCATCCTGCATAGCACAGCGGGCAAGAAAAAGAGGGAAAGGGCCCCCGCGTAGCCAATACCTAGAGATACGAATATTCCCAACTGTCTCATCGGTACCATTTCCGTCCACGTTAAGCAGGCAAACCCTGCCATAGTTGTAATGGTTGTTAGAAATATGGGCATGCCGACCATACGAAAGGTCTGTACCGTAAGCTGCTGGCGGTCAGAATAGGTGTTCATGTTGTCCATGAAATGACTTGTATAATGCAGGCCATCTGCTGCCCCCATCACTATGACGAAAATCGGACTGAGAATCGTTACCAGACTTATCTCCTGTCCGCTCCACAGAACTGTACCTATGGTCCACAAAGCAGCAAGCCCGGCAGGGATAACTGACGCGACTGTAAACCTTCGGTTCCTTAGGATCAAATAGAAGACCAACAGTATGAGGCCGATGGCGCACGGGGGCAAGATAAGCAATATCATGAACAAGTAGTCTCTGAGAGTGTCCTCAATTATTTCATTGCCAGCAAGATGAACTGTCAAACGTTTTTCATTTCTACGCATCTTCTCCAACGAATCAATAACCGACCTTTCATCAGCATGCAGGTCCAGTTGAACAAAAAGAATGCCCTTACTATTGTCCGAGGAGAGGAATTGGCTCGTCAGGAAATACCGCGCATTAATGAAGTCTTCTATGATATCATGATGTTGGTCGATCAACTTTTCGTCGACTTCAAAAACGTGTCCGTTTTTGATAATTTCCGACGGGATAAAGCTCCGCACCCGGTGGACGCCATCCAGGTTTTCTATTTCTTGCTGAAGCCGGAAGACCTCAAGCAGATTCTCCTTGTCCAGGAGAGAATCTCCTCGTCCAACAAGAACTGAGAGAGTCTCACCGGTTTCATATTTGTCTTTCAGTCTGTCGAATTCTGCCGCCTTGGGATTCCCCGATTCAAAAAAGCCAAGAAAATCCGTATCGATTTCAAAGCGTAAAAAGGACAACAGGGCAGCTACGTTAAGAATAGCTACTAAGATAATGATCAGCTTTGACCGTATGTAGACAAACCTAGCAATGGTCTCCATGAAGCTACACTGAGTTGGTGCTATTATACGACTTTTTTAAACTAGCATTCTGTTCGACTGTGCGAATATCCGGAAAACCAAAGCCGTGAAGTAGCATCTTCATTACGGAGGCAATCTAATGAAGACACAGGCTACGCTTAGACAACAGTCCGCTAAATCGTGCAATGGGTAAACAAAATGCAATTCTGTTTCGCAGCACTTCCCACCGATAAGCACATCCTTCAGAATGCTAGACGGATGTAATAACCTTAAGTAGTGATGACAGGTCGCTCTTAACAGGCGGTTGGCTACTTGTCACCTAGTTGGTATTCACAAACTATTGTCTCTTTATTGATTTAGACTTCCGGAAATAATGCCAGAATCCATACCCCGTCAAAAAGGCTCCCGTAAGGTAAAACAGCACATGATGTTCACCTACTGTAGTTGATGTGATGCTCCATAACAGAGTCAATATACCAATCACAATAAATACTATTCCAGTTACTATTGGTTTGGACTGCCCGAGATAATACCAGAATCCGACCCCCGTCATAGTGGCTCCCATAAGGTAAACCAGCGTATTATTTTGGCCAGCTAAAATAGTTAAAAGGATGCTCCACAGCAAAGTCAATACACCAATCACAATAAAGACTATTCCAGCTATTTTGTATATTTTGGGCAATCTTTTTGCCAAAGTTGTTTCTTCGGTCCTCTTAACCTCAGGTTTTTTCATTGATTCTCCCTCTTCATAATCCAATGGCATTACTTGCGGCGAAATAGACGGGGTATCACACCGCTTTGCCTCAGCACCGATCCCAAGTATCCCCCGCCAAGGGCAACACCCAGAGAACTAACAAGCACAGGTGGCAGGAAAAACCCGCCCCAGACAACTACTCCAGCGGCCGGCCACAGGCGCGGGTTGAAGTAGCCAGTGACAAGCCCCCATATCAGGAAAAGCAGGCCAGCCATCAGAAGTCGGACAGCGTAGTTTCCTCCTGGGGCCAGATCAGAAACCAGCCCGGTAAAGCCGAACATTCCAGGCACAACAAGGGCAACAATAGCAAACACAACTGCTCGCTTCACACCGGGTTGATCTTTGTAAGCTAGTTCAGGCCCTGGCTTTGTTTCTGCAACTTGTGCATTCCTGCCATGCTTTATGCCGTAGATGCCTATGCCTATAGGAAGGGCAACATAGATTAGGCCGACCGAGATTATCTCCCACGCTTCAGGTTTACGTTCGTTTTGGGTACCCGTTCCCTTCAGTACAATTTCACTGACAACCCACAGTGATAATAGCCACACCAGCGCACTGGTGAGCAACAACACCACCCCTAAGCTAAAACGAACGTGTCTTTTCCAACCAGCGGACTCTTGCACCTCTCCAACACCTTCCTTATGTGGTGTGAAGTCAGAAAGGGCACCAGCTTCTTCATTTACCACTTCCCCTACACGCTGATTGTAATGCCGCCTAAAGCGAGTGTCAATAGAATCGGCCTAGCAAGCTTCCTCTGATTCGTTCAAGTAAGAGAACTGGACAAATATCTACTTTGTGCAGCCCAGGCCACTTGCTCCTTGGGGGACCGAAACTAAACAAATTGAGTTATTGTTGACCCTGTGCATGGTAGAGTTACAACTCATGAGCACTTCTACCATACCTAAGTACCAGTGCTCTGAGAAGTGTTTCACAATGCTGGTGGGATGGTATAATTTGGTAATCAATAGGGAAAAAACCCAGGCTAAAGCAGGAGATACGCGAAGTGTCAAAGCGTTCTGGAATTCTAACTGCTACCGCTAACTAGAACATTGACACCAGGGTCAATTATAGTTGTAAGGAACCAATTGACAGCGAGAGCAGATAGGGGGAGGATATATGCTATCAGAAAATCCTAACAGGAAGAAGAGAAGTGAAATAAATATAAGACAGATGGAGATAGACGACATCAGCGGTGTTTATCATCTGGGTGAAGACCTTTTCACAAGCGAGGAATTCCCCATCCTATATCGTACCTGGGACGCTTACGAAGTAACTGACTATTTCACCTCAGATCCGGATTACTGTCTCGTGGCGGAATCGGAGGGCAGAGTTGTTGGTTTCATCTTGGCTACCACGATCGAAAAGGAAGGCACCGCTTGGAAGAAGTATGGCTACTTGAGCTGGATAGGAGTCGCTGAGGATTATCAGAGGACCGGGCTAGCTCTCCGTCTATACAAAAGACTCGAGGAGAAGTTCCGCAAAGATGGAGTGAGAATGGTCATAGCTGATACGGAAGCCGATAATCAAGAGGCAATCAGTTTCTTCAAAGAAATGGGATTTGCTCTCTCAGCCAAGCACGTTTGGCTGGGTAAGACTCTGACACGGCCTGTCAAAAGCAACGCTAAGCCTCCCAGCACATCACTACCTGTTGGCTCTTTTGGAACAGAGGATGTAAGAGGAGAGGAGAAAGCCAGTAGTGCAAGGGACTCTTAACGAATCACCACGCATTCAGCCGGACAGATTGAGGAATCTCCTCAAGAACCTGGTGGACATATACAGCCCATCGGGCAAGGAGGAAGAGGTTCTCGAGTTCACAGAGAGATATTTGAAGAGGCACAGGCTAACCGTAATCAGGCAGGAAGTTGATGAGAACCGGTATAACCTGATAGTCTTCCCTGAAAAATTATATGAGATCGAAATTTGCTTTGCAGGTCATCTGGATACAGTGACTGCCTATGACTTAGATGATTATGGCTCCCGTGAGGAAGGAAATAGGATATTTGGCTTAGGGACCGCTGATATGAAGGCAGGCTGTGCGGCCATGATCGAAGCATTTGTCGCATTGGCTGAGAGGGAAGAGAGCTTTCCGCCTGTTGGGCTTGCTCTGGTGATAGATGAGGAAGAGGACAACAAGGGTGCTAAAACTCTGGTTGATGAATACAGTTTCCCGTGGGCGATTGTGGGTGAGCCTACTGATCTCATGCCATGTCTTGGCCACTATGGCTACCTTGAAGTGATGCTGCGCACTAAGGGAAAAAGGGCACACTCGGCTATGCCCGAGCTTGGTCAGAATGCCATTGAGAACATGTTAAAGCTGCTCCTGCAAGTTACGGAGTATATTACCTCCAAGACCCAGGGGTTGGTTTACAACATCAGAGAGCTTTCTGGTTTTCCCGGAGGCTTCGTGGTGCCGGACAGTTGTGAGGCATGGCTAGACCTCCATTTGCCGCCTAATTCCAGGATAGACCTGCTAAAATCGGACTTAGAGTGCGCACTAGAAATAGCCCGGGAAAATGTCTCCGGTCTGGATGTGCAACTCAGATTTGAAGACACCTATTCAGGCTACCAGATTTCCGAAGAGAGGTCATTTGTTCAAAAGCTAAAAGAAGCATATCAAGCGTTATCTCTTTCTTGGGAGCCTCAAGACTTCAGGAGTCATTCCGACGCAAACATACTCTGGGCTGCTGGCGTGGATACCATCATCTTGGGGCCTGGTCATCTTGAAGCAGCTCACACACAAGAGGAATCGGTATCCTTTCATCAGGTAGTTCAGGCGGCAGAGCTATATCTGAGCCTTGCACTCTCTAGCCTAGATAGCTGAGAGAGTCTTCCACGGTAAATAGAGACGTTACAATAGCCGACCTTACTACTTCCTGCTGGCCTTGGCTCAACAATAGTCAGTATTAGTATATGGAATAACTGACACAGATGGCTCCGGCTACAATAGAATAGTGCAATTCGCAAGCACTAAATCTAAAGTAGGAGGAGCCACCTAAATGCAGAATACCGCAGCCAAGAAACTAAAGCAAGTACCTGAGGGATACCTGGTTATAGGGATCGACCCTCATAAGAAGAAGCATGCCGCGGTGGTGATAACCCAAGATTTTACCACCCAGGCCAAGTTCAAGTTCGACAATACTAGAGAAGGTTGTTCAACGATAACTCAGCACATCCCATAGGGTGCTATTCCGTGCAATTGGATCGGGGCTCGTACATTATTAGTATTCGCGCTTCGCAAGTACCCCTAGCATGAGGCGACTCGCCCCATGACTGAGAAAGATAAAACGATTTACTAGGATATTGCAACAAAGGGGGTTATCTGTCGCAGCGTTATAGCTGTGGTACAATATACCAGCCCTTACGTCGAGCCATAATAAGTAGATGCTTATCTGGATAGACAGCAACAGGTCTACCAACCATCTCCAGCATAGGAGCGTCAACAATGCTATCAGCATAGGCAAAACTCTGACCTAGGTCAACTTCAAGCTCCGCCTGACTGAAAAAACTATTTAGCAGCCTAACCTTGTTTACCCCAAAACACAAAGGTCTGATAATCCTGCCTGAGTAAACATTATCTATCACTTCAAGTTCTGTGCCTACGGCGTAATCTACCCCAATCTTTTGTCGGATTGTTTCCAAGAAATCGGAAAAACTGCCCGAGATAAGCACGGTCACATGCCCCTTACTCTTATGATGGCCTAGCAATGCCATGGTATCAGGGCGTGCCAATTTCATGAAGTAGTTGTCGCTTATCCACTCGAAAATCCTCAGCCCTTCTTCCTTGCTGAAACCCTTGAGCAGGGTAGCCAGATCCTCGCCCCACCTAATCTTGTGGGCCTCTGGTCTCACAATTCTGAGTTTGGCGGCAACTTCGCCAAACAGGCTGAGCATGATATGAGTTGAGAGAAAGGCTATAACCGAAGGTAACTTGACTTTGTGCTTGATGTGGCACTTCATTAATCCCTGCCATAGATGGCCTCTGAATAATGTGCCATCAAAGTCAAAAATAGCGGCAATGGTTGTTTCCCCTGCCATGGTACACTCTCTCTATGTGGTAATTTGGATTATACCACTGCCTTGGCCACTTCACCTCATTGGCAACCAGAGCCTAACAAGTTTCCAGGGAAGCAACTATGCTAACAATGGTCTTGATAGCTAAACAAACCGTCAATTTAGTATGTTGTTCCATAGGGTAACGAAACAGCGCTCTCTTTCAACTAACAGCCTCAATTATTTGGCTGCTGTCTTATACATTCGCTCAGTATATTCCTTGAGCATGCGCCGCATGCAAAAGATGGGCACAATCGAACGAATGCCCTCCTTGACTAAACGAATCCAGCCGTATGGGACGCCGCTTCGGTCTCGAGTATAGTATAGGGGTACTACCTCCTCTTCTAACAGGCGGTAGAGTGCCTCGGCATCTAGCTCATCTTCCTCACCCCGCTTGGATTCACCGAAGTCACTATTAAGTGCCCAACCATTGGTGCCATTGTAGCCCTCGTCCCACCAGCCGTCAGGGATGCTCATATGAAGCACCCCATTTAGCGAGGCCTTCATACCGCTCGTGCCACAGGCTTCTTGTAAGCGGCGGGGGGTATTTAGCCACAGATCCACCCCATGAACTAGATAACGAGCCATGTGCATATCGTAGTCCTCGACAAAAACTATTCGCCCCTGAAACTCACGGTCTGTGGCCAGAGCATACACTTGGTGAAGAAGGTCCTTAGATGGAAAATCGGCAGGGTGAGACTTACCAGCGAATATGATCTGAACAGGGTGCCATTGGTTATTAATGATTCGCTTAAAACGCTCGATTTCTCGGAAGATTAGCGTTGGCCGTTTGTACTCGGTGAACCGGCGGGCAAAGCCAATGGTCAATGCTTCAGGGTCGAGCAACGCGCCCATAGCCAGCATCTGACCCCACGGCACATCATCCTCCACCCACCGACTCCGCATACGCTCCCGAATAGCACCCACAAGTTTACGCTTCAGTCGTTGACGAACTGCCCAGAGTTCATGGTCCGGGATATTCAGCAACCGTTCCCATAACCTGTTGTCATCGTGTTCCTTTACCCAGTCCTCTCCGAGATGCTCTTCAAAGAGATTATACAGTTCCGGAGCGATCCATGAAGACACATGTATACCGTTAGTCACGTGTGATATCGGCACTTGATCTTCTGAGACATCCGGCCACAGTCCATGCCACATCCTTCGGGTAACTTTTTCGTGAAGTCGGCTCACTCCGCAGCGCTGGTCAGCCATCCTCAAAGCAAGTGCTGTCATATTGAAAGCCCGGGTTGCGGAGCCATCTTGCTGCCCGAAACTGAAAAACGTTTCACGATCAATTCCAAGAGATTCCCAGTAACCGCTGAAGTACTTCTCCACCAGTTGAGCAGGGAAAATATCATGGCCAGCCAGCACTGGCGTGTGAGTGGTAAACACTGTTCTTGCATGCACCCTGCTCATAGCCTCAGCAAAACTCGTTCCCTTTGTCACCTCTTCTCGGATCCGTTCCAGCATCATAAATGCGGTGTGTCCCTCATTAGCATGCCAGACAGTGGGACTGATGCCTAGTGTGCGCAGGACACGCACCCCACCAATTCCCAGTACGATTTCCTGCTGCATCCGTAACTCTTGGTCAGCGATGTAGAGACGTGCGGAAAGCTCCCGGTATTTCACGGGATTTTCCTCAAGATAGGTGTCCAACAAATAAATGTTCGTGCGACCCACCCGTACCTGCCAAACTCCAATGGCCAGAACAACATCGCCCAGCTCAACCTTCGTCACGGCGGTCTCACCTTTGGGAGAAAAGACCCTATTAATGGGTACTTCCTCGAAATTAAGTTCCTGGCAAGATTCCTGCTGCCAGCCGTCTAGAGAAATATGCTGGTGAAAGTATCCCTGAGGGTACATGAATCCGACCGCGACCAGTGGCAAACCCAGGTCGCTTGCCTCCTTACAGATATCGCCAGCCAGGATTCCTAACCCACCAGCATAAACAGGAAGTGAGTTGTGTATAGCGAACTCCATTGAGAAATAGGCGACAGGGCCATTTAGCAAATTGGAATGATTGGTGGTAAACCAGGCATTCCGAGCCGACATATCGGTGTCGAAGGCCGACATTACTGAATCATACAAACTCAGAAAGGCTGGATCATTGGCAGCTGTTTGCAATGTATCCGGGCTCACCTCACGCAATTCCTTGACTGGGTTGTGACTGCTCGCCCTCCAGAGTGGATAATCTAGGGCGCGAAATAATTGGCGCGCCTCTTCGTGCCAACTCCACCACAGGTTATTGGCAAGTTCATTGATTCTACCTATGCGTTCTGGTATCTTAGAGTCTGTCACAGGATTATTTTCCCTTCTATCACCTTGGCAAGATTATACCCTATCTTAGTGAGATGGGCACCGGAAAGTCGTCATCTAATTCAACAGAAAGCCAAAGTGTTATGTCGTTTCTTGATTGGCTAGAACCGTTCGATACTTTTCCCTGAGTCTCCTGGCGAAGTCAACAACGGTAAGGCGAGTATCTTCTATCAGCGCTGAGCCATGACCGAAGCAGACCACATCAAAGTCTAAATTGGCCACTACTTGTATTGATCGGATTTCTTGCACTATGTCAACAGTGTACGCTTTCGAGGGTAAGCTCAGCCGAAACCTGTTAGCCAATACATCGCCAGCAATGACCAACCGTTCTTGTGGCAGAAATAGGCAGATGCTCCCTGGCGTGTGACCAGGAGTGTGCAATACCTTGATGCCCCCAAGCATTGGCAACTCATCGCCATCATTAACCAGTATATCCACGATTACTGGGGGAGTAATCCATAGCCTGAGCAGAGGAGCTAGAGGTCTTCTCAACCACTGCGGTGCGGTTGGCCCTGGCTGCGGTAACCGCCCATCGATGTATGGAGCATCTGCAGGATGCGCCATAACTTCGGCTTGGGTTACTTTTTTCAGCATGGCTAGGCTGCCGATATGGTCCGCATGGTGATGTGTGATAATAATGTTACCTATGTCAGAAGGGGAATAGCCCAGCCGCCTTGTCTCTTTTAGTATCTGTGTAACCCTACCCCTGAATCCAGTATCAACCAGAGTCAGGTTATTACCCGTCAACAGGAATACATTTGCCCCCCAGACTCCAGCGCCCAATTTGCCACTAATTTGATACACTCGGGGGGTTATTTTCTGCATTTTGCCACCTGTAGACTCGCCTGACAATGTAACACATTATAGCTGATTAGGCTTGCACACTCTCCCTGTAGTCCAATTCGACTGACAAGGTTGGTGGCGCCGTTCCACAGACGACTCTGCACAATCCATCGTATTGTTGGCGATGCTCAGGCTGCAAGTTTATTTGCCTCTCTCCTTATTCTTGATATCTGACAAGCTCTCTTTGTCTTTCTGGCCTTTATGGGCCTCTTTGTACGGGGAAAACATATGGGATTCTCTTTGGAAATAAACATGGACCTAGAAACCACAGAAACCACCCAAGAATACGGCCAACAGTCAAAGCATGGGACATGCAAACATCGGGATTACTCTTGATACCTATGCCCATCTTTTACCTGGGATGGGTAAGTCTGCTGCCGAGCGCTTTGACAAACTCCTAAAGCCTTGGCTGGGTAAAACAGAATATGTCGGCAAGATGTCGGCAAACCCACAGGATTTAGGTGCGCGCCTAGAGGGATTCGAACCCACGACCCCCGGTTCCGAAGACCGGTGCTCTTGTCCGCTGAGCTATAGGCGCAAGCAATACCCAGGGAGCCTTCGATTTTCTGCAGACTCGCTAATTTTGGGGTGAGCGGAGGGATTTGAACCCTCGATCTCCAGGGCCACAACCTGGCGCCTTAGACCTCTGGGCTACGCTCACCATGAGTTACAAGTAGTCATTATAACTTAACGGGTTTCCTTGATTCAATTAAATTCAAATTTAACCAGAAATGAGCTATCAAAAGCTGAATTTCTATTGACAACGGGTGAGAGCAGGACTACAATTCGCCAGCAGTGAAGACGAGAAGCAAGTAACTGTGCGCAATAATTGGCAGCCTAAACCAGGCGATAAGTTTGTCCGCCGCCCTCGGGTTAAGGCCCATCCTTTGAGGCGTGTCCTAGGTATTCCCGGTTTATATAGTGTCGGCTATGGCAATGTTGGTTCGTCTATCTATTACGCTCTAGGAATCGTCACTTTCGTGGCGATGGGGGCAACACCAGTGGTGCTAGCTATAGCCGGCATTTTCTTTATTTTCACTGCTCTTACCTATGCTGAAGGCACGGCTATGTTGCCCGAGGCTGGTGGTTCAGCTAGCTTTGCTCGTCACGGATTTAATGATTCAGTTGGCTTTATCGCTGGATGGGCGCTGATGTTGAGCTATATTGTAACCATTGCCATTTCTGCCTTCGTTATCCCCCCTTATTTGGGTTATTTTTGGGCACCACTGAAGGAATCCGCAGTTGTGAGCACAGCGGTATCAATGGGGATTATCTTCTTTCTTATGATTATCAATGTCGTTGGTGTCAGGCAGACGTCTTTCCTCAATGTGGCTGCCGCAGCGTTAGATTTATTGGTGCAGATATTGATAATAGCCCTAGGTTTGCTGGTTGTATTTAACTTTGATGTCCTTGCCCATAATGTTACTTTTTATTGGCCAAGCTGGGACAACCTGATTTTAGGCGTAGCCTTGGCAGCTATAGCTTACACTGGGGTTGAGACCATGTCTCAAATGGCTGAGGAAACCAAAAGACCGGCAATAAGAGTGCCTAAAGCGCTTATTCTAATGATAATCACTGTGCTAATTCTATTCGGTGGTGTATCCACTGTAGGGCTTTCAGCTATGACGCCTCAGGAGCTTGCCACTAGTTGGTCAACTGACCCTATAGCTGGCATTGCTCATAGTATCTCCTCAGCCATAACACCAGAGGAAATGGCAACTGGACTTTCTTCCGAAAAGGAAGCTGTTATCGTTCTTACTTGGATATTTACTTGGCTCCGTAACCTACTGCCAGCTCTAGTGGCTATACTGGCTGCCAGTATCCTACTTATAGCTACTAATGCTGGGCTGATGGGCATATCACGCCTTGCTTTCTCTTTAGGAAGATTTCAGCTAATACCACTGGCTTTAAGCCGTGTCCATCATCAGTTTAAGACGCCTTATATTTCCATTATTCTTTTTGCTACGGTGGCTCTTCTTATTCTAGTTCCCAGTTTTTTTGCTCCTAATGAGTTTATTAAGCTGGGTGCTTTATATGCTTTTGGCTCTTTGCTTTCATTCTCGCTAGCCCATGCTTCCATTCTAAAGTTACGCATTAAGGATTCCAGTTCACCCCGTCCCTTTAAGCTAGGCTGGAACATTAAGCTTAAGCAATGGGAAATGCCGATTACTGCCGTTTTAGGATTAGCTGGCACAGTGGCGATATGGCTGGTGGTGATATTTACTCAGCCTTATAGCCGCTGGGTTGGCTTAGGTTGGATGGCTGTAGGGCTTGGTGTTTATTTCCTTTTCCGCTGGCGAAAGCAATTACCTCTGAGTCAAGTGGCTAAAGCAGCTAGCTCTGGTCGAAGTCCGAGATGATTGCGTAACTAGTGGGACAAAATTATAATGTTTGTAGCTAAGCGGTTGTAGGTGATAACATAGGTTGATGGAACTGAATAGAGTTTTAGTTGCAGCCAGCGGCAATGGCGCTGATGAAGAAGCTGTAAAGCTAGCCTGTAACCTAGCTGAAAAATCAAAGGCTAAGGTTTATGTTGTTTATGTCATTGAAGTCAAGCGTAGCCTGCCTTTGGATGCGGTAATTGAGTCTGAAATAGAGAGGGCAGAAGAGGTGCTAACTCGTGCTGAGGATATTGCTGCTGAACGAGATTACGAGGTGGAGACTGACTTGATTCAGGCACGTGAGGCAGGGGCGGCTATTGTGGATGAGGCAATGGAAAGGGATGTTGATTTAATTTTGATGGGCGTGACTTACAAGAAGCGTTTCGGCGTTTTTGATTTAGGTAGCGCCATACCTCATGTTTTAAAGGAAGCTCCCTGTCGCGTCCTGTTGTGCCGGGAACCGGTTTCTTGAGGTAGAGTTGTGAATGTAATTATTATGGGCTGTGGGCGGGTTGGGGCTCAACTAGCCAGCTTGCTGGATGCCGAAGGACATAAGATAACTGTTCTGGATGTGGATGCTTATAGTTTTAGGAGATTGCCACCGCCTTTTGGGGGTACGGCATTGGTTGGCGATGGTACTGATGAGGAAGTGCTTAAGAAAGCAGGTATAGAGGAAGCTGATGCCTTTGTGGCAGTGACCCAAGGTGACAATCGCAATGTTATGGCAGCTCAGATTGCCATGCACATATTCGGTATTCCAAAAGTACTCTGCCGGATATATGACCCGTTGCGGAGAGATATCTACGAAGCTCTCGGGCTTGAAGCTATTAGCCCAACTACTGTGTTTGCTCAACTATTGAAGGGAAAACTACTAGCTACGTGACAGGGAAGAAACTATCATGTACATAATCATCGTTGGTGGTGGTAGTGTAGGCTATTACTTGTGTAAAGCATTGCTTAGTGAGGGGCATGAGGTGTTGGTACTGGAAAAGAATGCTGCTAAGTGTGAACGCTTTGAAGATGAGTTGGGAAGTGTGTGCGTAAGGGGTGATGGCTGTGAGGCAGCTATTCTGGCTGAGGCTGGAACGTCTAGGGCTGATATATTTATTGCCACTACCGATGAAGATGAGGATAACCTGGTGGCTTGCCAGGTAGCTAAGCATAAATTCAGTGTGCCTCGAACCATTGCTCGGATTAACAACCCCAAGAATGAAAAAATCTTCAAGAAGTTGAGCGTTGATTGTACCATCAGCGTCACTAACCTTATCTTAGAGCATATAGAAGAAGAGATACCCACGCATCCGTTGATTCA
This sequence comes from Dehalococcoidia bacterium, assembly GCA_011170325.1. Lineage (GTDB taxonomy): Bacteria > Chloroflexota > Dehalococcoidia > GIF9 > UBA5629 > W265. The sequence goes on from DUEX01000108.1 coordinate 15,712, forward strand.
CCTCTTGACCATGGGGGAGGAAAGGACGGAGATCGTTGAGATCAGAATACGAGAGGGGTCCACAGCAGTAGGCAAGTCGGTCAAGGAGCTAAGCCTACCCTTGGATTCCATTTTAGCTTTGGTGATACGGAACGGGGAGAAGCCTCGGGTGCCGACTGCGAATACCATTTTAGAAGCTGATGACCGAATTATCGCTCTGACTACCACTGACAGTGAGGAGGCACTCCGGAAGGAATTGACTGGTAGTTGACTTTGGTGTATATGGAGAGGAATGGTTAAAGTTGCCTTTCAGGGGGAAAGGGGAGCTTTTAGTGAGGATGCGGTTATCACTTTTTTTGGTGACGCTGAACTTTTTCCCTGTCGTTATCTCGGCAATGTTTTTGAGGCTGTGTTGAGAGACGAAGTCGATTCTGGTGTGGTTCCAGTGGAGAATTCTCAAGCTGGCAGCATTAATGAGACCTATGACTTGTTGTTAAGCTATCCTCTAAATATTTTTGGTGAGATCAATCTCAAAATAAGCCACTGTTTGATGGCTTTGCCCGGGCAGAGTTTGGATGGAATAAAGACGGTTTATTCTCATCCTCAGGCTTTAGCCCAGTGCGAGGAGTTTTTAAGGAAGCTGAAGGCAGAGCTCGTTCCTAGTTATGATACTGCTGGTAGTGCCAAAAGGATAAAGGAAGAAAGCTTAAGGGGGTATGCGGCTGTGGCTAGCCGGCGAGCTGCTCAAATCTACGGCTTAGAAATCTTGGTAGAAGAGATTGAGACCAACGTCAATAATTACACCAAATTTTTTGTAATTTCCAAGCAGAAAGCTGAGCCAGCGCCGAGAAGCAAGACCTCTTTGGTCTTTGCTACTAAGAATATTCCCGGAGCTTTATATGCTAGCTTGGGAGCTTTCGCCACTAGAGACATAAATCTGATGAAGCTAGAATCAAGACCGAGCAAAGACAAACCTTGGGAATATATATTTTATGCTGATTTCGAAGGGCAAATAAGTGATGAAGCTTGCCAAGAAGCTATAGCTGAGCTTGAGCAGAAAACTAATTTCATTAAAATACTTGGCTCTTATCCCCGCGCCGAAAACTGATAGCAACTAGAGGACACTGCGCATACTATCCTTTAGCTTGTTATAAGTTGCTGTTAGTGCTTCTGATAAGACTTTGGTATTGGATACTACCGGCATAAAGTTAGTATCACCTTGCCATCGAGGCACTATGTGGGTATGGATGTGGTCATCTACTCCAGCTCCAGCTACCTTGCCTAGATTCATGCCGATATTGAAGCCAGCTGGCTTTATTACCTCAGTCAGTACTTTGATGCTTCGCTTGATTAGGGCAAAGTGCTCCTTTGACTCCGCATCAGTCAGGTCTTCCAGTCGCCCTACATGGCGGTAAGGCGCTGCCATCAAATGTCCTGGATTATAAGGAAATGAGTTCAAAATTATGAAGTTGCTCTCACCCCGATAGAGGATGAGATTTGACTCGTCATTGTCTTCGTTCGGTTTCTGACACAGAAAGCAGCCGCCTTTTTCAGCTTTAAGTGTATGTTCTATATATTCTATTCGCCATGGTGCCCTGATTTGTTCCATTTCTGCCTCCTGTCTTATCTTACTTGGCTTTGTGGTCAATTGCAATGATGATTGACTTTGCTGGCTAACATTGCTATCTTTGTTGTAATCAGACATGGCAGACACAGAGCTGAATGTCATTACCAGGGGGCGTATTCCTGGGGGTGCCAAGAGGGAAGTAACAAGCGCGCTCCGTGATTGCTATCGGCGGTTTAGCCCAAGGGTTCCAGACAAGGTTGAAGTTCATATAGTGGATAGGGAAACCACGATGCGAGATTTCCTTAGGGAGGAAAAGTTCAGGCTAGGCATAACTACCAGTGGTGATGAGGAGTTTGTTTGCTCTCACGATGCCTGGCGTGGTTATCCCCGAATAACTATTTGCTTGGAAAGGCTGGCTAGGTTTAACAGATTAGCCAGGCTAGGGGCGATTAGACACGAAGCGGCTCATAGTGTCCTTCACGGTTTCCTAGAATATTACATTTTCAGAATTCCCGAAGATTGCCGTCGTACAGCCATGATTAAAGGGATTGATTCGGCTGTGCTAGGGCAGGCTCTTTATTATTTGTCTGTGGCTGTTAAGGATTTTGAAGCTACCAGATTGTTGGTTGAGTACGACTATATTAATTGCCAGTTCGCTTTTGCCTTAGAGTGGATACAACCTTCTGAGGAAGACGAATCGGCTTGGAAGTTGGCCAAAGCAAATCGCCAAGCTAAATTTGTCTACCAGACAACTTTACTTAAGCCGACACTTTTTGCTCATCCTTTGCTGTCACTGCCGAAGTCAAAGAGGATCTCTTTAAAGTACCAAGTGCAATTGGGGGGAAGGGTAGAAGAATTAGTAGGGCATTTGGGCGAGGGCGAAGGGAGTAAATTGCTCCAAGTATCAAATATGATAGTCGAAAGTCTGACTGAAGATACACATAAGAATGTTGATTTGGCTTTGCATCAGGCTATGAGCTTGGCGTAGATTGCCGATAGTTGGCTTATTCTAAGATAGCCTATTCTTTGATTCCCTTTCTTATTTTTGGTGCGTCTGGCTTTGTCATTTTTGCCAGACTCTATAGGCTTGGCGGAGGTAGCTTCATAGTCATCAGATGATAGAAGTGGATGGTTCGGTTAAGTCAGGCAGTGGTACACTGCTTCGCCATGGAGTCAGCTTGGCTACTTTGCTGGGTGAGGGGCTACATATGTGGAATATTCGGGCGGGCAGGGATAAGCCTGGATTGCGGCATCAGCATTGGCAATCAGTTTTATCTTGCCGAGATATGTCTCGGGGTGTGGTGGAGGGGGCGAAGGTAGGCTCAATGGAGATAAAATACAAGCCAGGGAAGGAGATAAGCGGTGGCTATCATGATTGGGATATAGGCACCGGCGGCTCAACTACCATGCTGGCTATGACTGTGTTGCCTTTAGCCTGTTTTGCTGGAGAGCCGGCTACCTTCCATATATCAGGCGGACTCTTTCAGGATTTTGCTCCTTCAGCTTATCATATGCAACATGTTCTCTTTCCCACCTTACGAAAGATGGGCATATATGCTGGCTTGGAAATTGAGCGTCCTGGTTATGCTGAGCAAGGTGGTGGCATCATCAAGGTAAGCGTCCAACCAGTGTCAGGCAAGATTGAAGCCATCACGCTTACTAGTCAGGGTGAAATCAGAGAGGTAAAAGGGGTGGCTCTTTGCTCGCACCTAAAGCAAATCAGGGTCAGTGACCGAATGGCAAAGGAATGCGGCCGAACCTTGAAGCAACGGTGTCACAATGCCAAGATAGAGCTGATTTACGATACTACAGCCAGCCACAAAGGTGCCACTTTAGCTATCTGGGCTGAAACTAGTACCTGTTTTTTAGGCTCAGATAGGTCGGGGAGAAAGGGAAGACGGGCTGAGGGCATTGGTAGCTATGTGGCAAATAGTCTTATTCAAGATATTAATTCCGGAGCCACTGTTGATAGATTTCTAGCCGACCAGTTAATAATCTACGCAGCTTTGGCTGAGGGTATAAGCGAATATATCATACCCCGAATGACCGACCATATTGAGGCTAACTCATGGCTGGTAGGCCATGTTTTAGGTAGATTTGGCGTCAAAACAGAGATGATTGGCAATCGGCTCAAAATATGGGGCATGGGCTATCATCGATGACCTTGTCTTAGGGTTAAGCGTCTCTTTTCCTTAACCTGTGGATGCCAACTTAACAGGCTCATTTTGAATTATGGTGAATTGCATAAATCAGTGCACGATGAGATTGCTTCGTCGCTTGCGCTCCTCGCAAAGGCATTCTTTATGTCCTCAAATACCTTATAATACACAAGTTTAGCAATGTTGTATTTCTTCGTAAATCCGCCGACCACTTTTCCCTTATGCTCATAAACCCTTCTCATTAAGTTGTTGGTAACGCCTGTATAGAGTACAGCGTTCCTTTTGTTGGTCATTATATAGACATATATTACTGTGTATTCATGAATGGCTAAATTCTCATTTTAGTAGTTCCTGTTTGAGCCTGTTCAACCTTTCCTTAGTTGGATGAACCACCTTATCCAATTTCTCCTGCCACTCCCCTTTGGCTCGAATGTTAATCTGACTAATAGCTGTGCCCGAAATTCTTAGCTGATGGAGTATCTCCCTGCCAGCTTTTTCTATGTCTTGCCTTTCTCCCTTTTCAGCTTCTTGGTATTCTTGAAAGAGCTCCTTTATTTTGCCTACAATTTCTGCTGCTGTTTCAGTTTTGGCTAAGCTGAGGATGCCTTGGCTCATTCTGTCTAATATGGAACCACGCCTTAAGTCGATTCCTTCGATTAGTTGATGAAGAGCTGTTTGGCTTATCAACTCTTTATCTTCGCTGTTATATTTGCTGAGTTCGGCTTCCAGATGTTGGGTGTCATGCTCACTGAGGTACTTCTCAGCCAGTGATTTCCCAATCGGGCGGCATCTGTCCTCTCTTTGCTTCTTCTGCTCTTCTAGTGATAGCTCACCTAATTTAGAGGCTTTTTCCTGGGCGATTTCCCAAGTGCTCTTGATTTCTCCCATGTATGCCAAGTCTCCTTGAACCTGATGATTGGCTTTTATTGGCATTTTACCTTATAATTTTAGTAGATTCAAAGTCATGGTTTATCAGTTGTCTAGCTACTATGAGTCTGTACAACTTATTGAGGACTTTTACTGCTATATCTGGCAGGGAAGGGGCAATAATTGTAATAGTTGCCTCTTTGCCAATGTGCTACGAGGTGAGCGACCTCATGTCATCATTGACCCGGGGCACGTAACTAATGAGCTAAGGGAAGCCTGCTTTGACTACTTGGTTAAGGCTATGGAAAGAGATGGCTTCAAAGTTGATGATATAGGCTTGATAATCAATACTCATAGCCATCCTGATCATTGCCAGGCAAATGAGATGGTAATTCAAAAAAGTCAAGCCTGGGTTACCTTGTCTGAGGAAGAAGACGAATTTCGTAGCACATTAGGCGAGAAGCTGTGCTCTATGTTGGGGATAAAAGCACCCAGGTTCACGCCTCTTTTCTACCTTAAAGAGGGCAATTTGAATTTGGGTGCTCAGAATAAAGTTGAGCTCCAGATTTTCCTGACTCCTGGTCATTCTCCGGGCTCGATTTGCCTTTACTGGGCGGATAATAAGATTCTGATAACAGGGGATGTAGTTTTCTATGGTAGCATTGGCAGGACGGATTTTCCAAGTGGCAGCCTTTCGATGCTTAAGAGGAGCATTGATAGGTTGTCACAACTTGATGTGGAGTATTTGGTCCCGGGGCACAGTACCGAATTTGGCAGCATCGTGAAAGGCAGGCCGAATGTCGAGCGTAACTTTCAGGCAGTTAAGCTATTTCTTTAGCTGCAGAGTGGACTCTTATGAAAGCAGACGAAAGAATTCAATATGCTATAGAGCATACCGAGGTGGTGAGACCACCTGAACAGAGCCTGGCTACTTTTGGTACCACCAATATATATTACTATCTAGTTACTGAGCTGATGGAAAGGGTGAATGTAGTCAGGGAGGGGAGGGTGATTGCTGCTAAACCAAAGATTGTTACCCCGACTTACCTCATTAATCTGGAAGGATTTAGCGAGCAAGCCAGAAGGTTTGTAGAGATGATGGCAGAGAAGTATCCCCATGAGCCCGGCATCTTTTATACCTATAAAAATGAACCTAAGGAGATGAATATTGTCTCTGAGCCTATGAAGGAAGTAGTGGACAAAATCAACCGGCGGATAGATAGCCAGCATGACCCATTAAGTGCCATTATTAAAGGTGTTGAGGAGCTGTGGGATGTGTCGCTGCTTAAGTTTACTTATGAGTTAACCAGAAGCTCAGTATACAGTAATATAGCTGAGCTGGAGAGAAAGGGGCTTTTGAATGTAGATGAGGCAGGTGTGCCTGGAGATGCTAGGAGTTATGTTGAGGGGCTTTTTGAAAAAACGAGACAAGACCCGTCATGGGCACCCGAGTTGGTAGCTGAGTTAAGGCGATGGGGCCTGTTTTATGAGTATCAGGACAGGTTCCTCAGTCTGTTTAAGAAAAGGTGAGTCTGCTTGAATTCTCTTACTGTAGCTCTAGTGTGGCAGGAGTAGAGCTAGTTTTCTTTAGGAAACCCCAAAATTTTTGAGAATAAATGGCTAAAACCTATTGACAACGTGTCTAGTGTTGATAGTACAATAGTCCTAGACAGAAAGTCCTGGGGATAGTCGAGAGTAGTGCTATGA
>DUEX01000109.1 GCA_011170325.1 Dehalococcoidia bacterium
AAATCAGGGTGTCGGTTCACCTATCATCCAGTGACAATTCCCAAATACCTTATTTCACCATATCACTTCAACTACCACAGAAAAAGCCGGAGATTGTTCTCATAATACTCAATAGTGCGGGGGCTTTTGCAGTCGGTTTGCTGAGTTAGGATAGAGCCTTTGGTGAGGGATTGGATAGACGTGCTGACGGGTACTTGTGACCTTATGGACACAAACAATTTTAATCTTGAGGACCCGCCCGATTATACAATAAGGTGGTCTATTTAGATTCAGCTACCTATGCTTTTCACAACAAACATCGGGCCTGGAGAATCGCTCCAGTCTCCATAGTGGGTGGTACTGTACGATAGGTAGAACCTTTGAACTAGCTTTCAGTCTCAGCATTTAGTTCTCTAGCTCTCTGACGGCAACTCTAACAATAAAAGACATGGTTTGCAGCCAGTTGACTATAAATACCGCGATGTTCTAAGTTAGTATTTCGATGGATTGTCATCCAGATAACTTTTTAGCTGCCGGTGCTACGAAGATCCACCTTATTAACCTTCTTCAGGAATTTAGTTTACTATCTCAATCAAGAATCTTAAACGTCTCCAGCAGGTGTTCGAAGTCTGATTTTGCCCGATACTTATTATCAGCATTGACAAGCTCCCAGTAGAGGACTATATATAAGTACAAACATATATGCAATAGGCCCAGAACCAGTGAATTGGGCTGGGAAAGCCTGGATAACAATAAAGATTGAAGGAGGAAAAAATGAAACTAGAAGGAAAGGTAGCTATTGTAACAGCGGCAGGCAGAGGCCTTGGACGTGGGATTACCCTCGCCCTTGCCGAGGAGGGGGCGGATGTAGTCGTCAACTCTTACCGGGAAGAGACGACAGCAGCGGTCGCTGACGAAATTAAGGCAATGAGTAGAAGGTGCCTGGCTATTCCTGGTGATATCACCAAACCGGAAAAGATTATACAGGTACTTGAAGAAACTATCAACACCTTTGGCAGAATAGATATTCTAGTGAATAACGTCGGCAGTGGTTCAAAGACACCGAAGGAGCCTGGTAGTGGCCCACTAGGGCAAATAATAGCGACATGGGACACGACATACGAGCAGAACCTCAGGGCAACAGTTCTAATGTGTGAGGCGGTGGCTCCCCATTTCATCGAGAAGGGGGACGGGAAGATAGTGAACATATCGTCGATAGCTGGCCGGTATGCGGCATCTGTTAATGTCCTGGAGAATATTGCCCCACTGTCCTATGCCAGCATTAAGGCTGGTCTGGTCAGGCAGACTTAATCCTTTTCTGTATTCTTTGCCAGGTCTCGGTAATGAGAAAACTCTCTTCCATATTATCAATCATGGTGACAAACTTACTCATGGGTACTGAAAAGGTAATTTTGTTATCGGGGACAAAAGGACGTGCCGAGGGATCAAACATTCCAATAACCCCCCTGGGACGGTCGGAATTTTTTTCAAGATAGGGGTACTGGACAATAGTAGAGCAGCCAGAGCCAAAAGGAGTAATGACTGCATTTCTATCAGCTTCATCAAAACGAGCGAGAGTAAAAAGTCCGGCGAGAACATCCGGCTGGGCAAAGAAAATCACAACTTCAGGTTCGTCCGACTCTTCCAGATTGTCCCATCTTTTGAATACTATGAAACGACCAGGGGCTTTGAGTGAAGGCGTATTTTTCATCAGCTCCCTGACAAGCTCAGGGGATTTACAGTAGCGTTCACCGGGCAAACTGCCGGGAATTCCATAGGAGAGGAAGTATTCAAAACCGGGCATAATTCCATCGGCATAGCCAAGATATCTTTTCCCACCAGAGCAGCCAATTGAGTCAGCGTCAAAACACAAGGAATTCCCCTCCCTGACATCTGACAGTGCCCCGATTACGCACCTAAACACTGATTCAGGCTCAACCAGCCTGGCATGACCTTCTTCACTGGTATAGTAGAAGGTGATGGGAAGTTCGGCGTTGTTAAAGTATTTTTTCCACAGCGAGCTAAATTTTTCCTTAACTGTTGTATCCATAGACTAACTCCCCCTATCCACGACTACAGATGGTTCTATTCGGTTTAGGTCGAGATTCTGCTTTGTCGTGAGTGATAACTGACGCTAGGTATTAGAATAACCAGATTTGGCTATAAATTACTCAACTCCATATGTTTGCACTCTTTCCCCTGGCTTATGAATGTAAAGCTCGGCTTGAAACCTGCTTTTTCGTACGCTTTCGTGGCTCTAATATTACTGGAAACAACTTCAATCCAACAGAGGCGAATATTCATATTTTGAAAAAGATAGTTGGTCAATGCTTTCAAGGCGTCAGTACCATATCCCTTGTTCTTATCGGTATCGTTGGCAATGATAATGTCCAGCTCGACTGAATCCTTATTTCTGTTGATTTCATTGTAGTTAATATCACCAATTGCCCTGTTGCCTATGAGGATAGTAAAACATCTGCCTCTATGGGGGTCACTTCCATCAAAATAGTGTCTTCCCCAATCCTGAGTAAACTGCTCGTAGAATGGGATTACGCCATCATCGTACCAGAACGGCGTTGAATCTGAATCTGTAGCCCACTCGTAGAAAATGGGAATCTCTCCAACTGTCATTGGTCTTAATACGACCTTTTCCCCTCGTATGGTCATAATTTTAGTTTGATTGATTTGTTCTTGACCCTCTTTCATCTGAGTTTAGTA
>DUEX01000011.1 GCA_011170325.1 Dehalococcoidia bacterium
CAGGAGCGGGCTGTCCACGGCGTGGAGGAGCCCCTTCCAGTCGCCCCGCTTGACGGCGTCCTCGACCTGGGGCGCGGACAGCGCGTCCTCGATGCGGAAGGGCCCGCACCTCAGGCGGACCAGGCCGCTCAGGTGGGCGCCGCAGCCCAGGCGCTGCCCCAGGTCGTGGGCCAGGGAGCGCACGTAGGTCCCCCCGCCGCACTCCACCCTGACCGTGACGAGAGGGAGCCTGCAGCTGGCGAGTTGTAGACTGCTAATTTCGACTTGTCTTGGCTTCAGCTTTATTGGGATGCCAGCACGAGCTAGCTCATAGCATCGCCTGCCATAGTGTTTCAAAGCGCTATAAATGGGAGGCACTTGCTCAATAGTGCCCTGAAAGGCGGCAAGTGCTTCCTCTATTTGGGCCACACTGATACCGCTCGGGTCTGCACGCTGGATTATTCCTCCCTGCCTATCAAAGGTTTTTGTAGCTACACCTAGTTCAATCTGGGCGAGGTAGACCTTGCTACTATCTGTTAGGAACTGGACAACTCGCGTCCCCTGACCAAAACAAATCGGTAGAACACCTGTAGCTATTGGATCTAAGGTACCAGCGTGCCCAACATGTTTCTCTCCTGTAGCATGTCTAAGCCAAGCTACTACGTTGAAAGAAGTCTTGCCTTCGGGTTTGTTAACGTTGAGTATCCCGTCAATGCTCATCTTCGTCTTCGCTACTATTAGAAGCAACCTGCTTAATTAACCTGAGGACTTCAGCCCCGCGGTCAATGGAATCATCAAAATGAAAGCTAAGCTCTGGGACGTGCCTTAATCTCAAACGTCTAGCCAATTCTCTGCGGAGAAACCCTGAGGCAGCAGTGAAACCCTGTGATATTTCGCTTTTACTTGCCTCGTTTCCCAGAGTACTGACAAACACCTTAGCATGCCTCAGGTCACGAGAGGTTGAAACTTTAGTTACTGAAATAAAGCTATTAAGTCTTGGATCATTAATTTGCTGTCGAAGCAACTCACTGATTTCTTGCCGAATTAGATTGCTTACCCGTTCAGTACGCCGTGTCATAGTCTATTCCTTTGGATCAAAGGTCATAATTCGGGGCTGCAAGTAGGAAGCTGGCTTGGGAAAAAGCTAAAATGGAAATAGTCTAGGTTACTCTTTCCTGTCGGTAAAATTGAATAACATCGCCAACTTGGAAATCTACAAAGTTTTCTATTTTGACGCCACACTCAAGACCAGTAGATACCTCTTTCACATCTTCTTTAAAGCGTCTCAAACTACTGACACGAGATTCGTAGATGACTTCACCTTGGCGTAGAATTCGGGCTAAAGCATCCCGACTCACTTTACCCTCTTTAACGTAAACCCCGGCTATCTTCCCCTTTTTCCCTGTGTCAAAGGTAGCTCGTAATTCAGCCTGTCCTTCGATAACCTCGGTGTAAGTTGGCTCTAACATGCCTTTTAGTGCCTTGTCTACATCATTTACCAGTTCATAAATTACGTCGTAATAACGAATACTTATCCCCTCCACCTCAGCTAGTCGGTGTGCCCCCGGCTCTGGTCGGGTATTAAAGCCGATGATAATTCCTTTAGAGGCTAAAGCCAGTAGCACATCGCTTTCTGTAATACTCCCACTGCCTAAATGGATGACTCTAACCTTAATCTTCTCATTTCCCAATTGTTCTAGTGAGTCCTTTATTGGTTCGATGCTACCTTGGACATCTGTTTTAAGAACTATATTAAGCTCCTTTACCTGCCCAGCGCTGATTTGAGTTGAAAGATTACTCAGACTTAAAGTCTTGGTTGAAGTTGCAAATTCCTGTTGCATACCTTTATGCTTCTCTAAGAGCGTTCGTGCTGCATGCTCATCACCAACCACCATAAAACTATCTCCAGCTTGCGGGACACTATTTATCCCAAGAACCTCTACTGGAGTTGCTGGCTCAGCCTTCTTAATCTGCTCTGCCAGCTCATTAAACATGGCCTTGACTTTGCCCCAAGTATTACCAATTATTAGGTTATCACCTGGCTTGAGTGTGCCCTTTTGAACTAGAAGTGTGGCCAATGGCCCCTTAGTTTTATCCAGTTTGGATTCAATCACTACCCCTTCTGCTGGGCAATCTAGCTCAGTTTTAAGCTCTAATATATCAGCGACTAGAAGAAGGTTTTCTAGAAGTTCATCTATGCCCTGTCTCTTCTTGGCTGAAATAGAGACACAGACCGTGTCACCTCCCCATTCCTCAACAATCAAGCCCAAATCAGCTAGTTGTTGTTTCACTCTATCTGGATTAGTGTTAGGCTTATCAAGCTTATTAATGGCAACCACTATGGGTACCTCAGCAGCACGGGCATGATTCATAGCTTCTACAGTTTGTGGCATCACTCCATCATCAGCAGCTACCACCAGGACAGCGATGTCAGTAGCTCGTGCCCCTCGAGCCCTCATGGCGGTAAAAGCCTCATGTCCTGGTGTATCTAAAAAGGTAATTTTTCGTTCATCCATCTCCACCTGGTAAGCTCCAATATGCTGAGTGATAGCCCCTGCCTCAGAGGCAATTATATTGCTTTGGCGAATAGCGTCGAGAAGGCTTGTCTTGCCATGGTCAACATGCCCCATAATGGTAATCACTGGCGGACGGGGAGAAAGTTTACCGCCTTTTGTCACTAGCGATGGGTGGGCTTGGGGAGGGGCTGGCTGCCTCTTAACTTCATAGCCAAAATCGGCAGCTACCACCGCTGCAATATCAAAATCAATGACTTGGTTGATGTTAGCCATGATGCCATCCCTCATCAGCTGCTTAATAATCTTGACCGCATCTACTCTTAGGATGTCCGCCAATTGCTTTACGCTTAAAGCTGGAGGAAGGCTAACCTGAAGCAATACCTGTGAACCATGCTTGGCCTCCTGGCTATCCTCGCTTTGATTGACAATCGGCTCTTGCTTCTTGTCACTCATTTTTGAGTTTCTCCCTTTTAGGCAGGCTTTTGCCATATTCTACCAGTGCTTGACGGTTTTCCGGAGGGAGCTTAGCCCTTAAAGCATATTCTAGGCGGTTCCCTTTTAATCCTGTTTCCCAGCATTCATATATCGGACATAAATAAGCCCCTCGGCTTGCTCTTTTGCCCTTAGGGTCTATCTCTACAACACCGGCGTTACAAACCAAGCGGATTAACTCTCTCTTATTTTTTGATTCTCGGCAGGCTACGCAGCTACGCTGAGGTATGTGCCTATGCCGAAGAGTTTGCTCTTTAGGATTGATCTTCAAATTCCTCTTCCTCTGAGTATGTTACTCGTCTTTGACGCGCTTTCTTAGGTTTAATCCCACCTTCTCGCAACTCTGCATCTTTCTTGATGCTCTCTTTTTTCTTTGTCTTAGCCAACCCTGGAGATAAGATATCTTCAGCGAAACGAATCCGGGGTGCCTCTGCAGGCTGCGCTGGTGACGGGATCTCTGAAGCCAAAACCAGCTCATAGTCAGTTGAAGCTGCGGCTACCTCTGCTATTTCAGCCTCACTGACTGGCTCTGAAGTCAGAGACTCTGCTGAAGTGGCAGGCTCAGAGACGAGTTCCTCTATTTCAGTGGTTGTTTTCTCAGCTTCCACAGTAGCTTCTTTACTCAAGCTTACTTCCTCTGCTTCAATCGCTGAAGTGCTCTTAATATCAATTCGCCAGCCAGTTAGCTTTGCTGCTAGTCTGGCATTTTGTCCCTCTTTGCCGATAGCCAGGGATAACTGTTTATCAGGGACAACCACCACTGCGGTGTTCTCCGTTTCGTTGAGTTCAACGCTTGATGCCTGAGCTGGGCTGAGAGCATTGGCGATGAATACTGCTGGGCCGTCAGCCCATTCAATCACATCTATTTTTTCACCATTTAGCTCATTTACTATGTTTTGTATCCTAATACCACGCAACCCAACACAGCAGCCTACAGGGTCAATACCCTCTTGGCATGCTGCCACAGCCACCTTGCTTCGATAGCCTGCCTCACGGGCGACCGACTTTAGCTCTACGGTGCCGCCATATATTTCGGGGATCTCCAGCTCAAAAAGCCTGCGTAGCAAGTTGCGATGTGATCGAGACACTAATATTTGAGGACCTCTGCCGGTCTTAGTCACTTCTAAGAGATATAATTTAAGTCTTTGCCCAATACGATAGCGCTCGTTGTGCACCTGTTCGATGCTTGGAAGTATTGCCTCAGCTTTGCCTAAATCAATGTGAATCTGTTCAGGGGTAATACGCTGCACCACTCCAGTGGTAATATCGCCCTCTTTCCCAGAGAACTCTTCGTAAATTGCATGATGCTCTGCCTCATGCAACCGTTGTAAAATAACCTGTCTTGCTGTCTGAGCAGCAATACGTCCGGCATTTGGGGGTGTAGATTCTACACTCACAATATCGCCAATCTGGGCAGTTTTGTTAATTTTTTGGGCTTCAGTAAGCGATATCTCACAAAGTGGATCAGTTGGTGTTTCAGCTACTGTCTTCTTGACATAGACTTTAACTTCACCAGTGTTGCGATTGATTTTAGCTGAGATATCCTGGCTAGGAGCAAAAGTATCTCTCCTATAAGCTGAGGCAAGCGCTGACTCTACTGCAGCCAGGACCACTTCTTTAGGCAAATTCTTCTCAGCTGATAGCTGGGTAATGGCGACCATAAATTCAGTTTTCATCGAATACCGCTACCCTCGTTTTCTATTTCCTTTGTTAATAAAAAAGTGGGAACCACGCCCCACTTTTTAGATTCACTCTTAAATTCCATTTCTAGTTTAGCACAACTAAAATGAAAATGCAAGTCAAGCTTGGATAGTGTATTATTTATTTATTCATCCTTTCGCCTGTGTCTTTTAGCCGCTGAGTTTGTTAGTGGTGTGATAATGTTGAACCTCTGTACTACCCTTTGGAGGGACTTATGTTTTATGGCATCCAGAATGACATTGCTATGCCAGTCAAAGGAGACGTCTGGTGATGCCAAAATGGACTCATGGATGCCATTGGACTTGATGATATGAAATATGTGATCTATCTGCTGGTTATCGAGTTTTTCATAAAACCTGCGCGCCCAGTAGTCAATTTTTAACTCTTTTCCCAGTCTTTTGTGCCATTCTTTCTGGTAACGGGAGAGCTGCTTTGCCGACAGGTCGTCTGCCATAAATGCCTGATGCAGTGTATTGGCAGCTATCTCAGCACAGAGCAAACCGTAGTATATGCCACCGCCGGTAGTTGGCTTAACCTGTCCTGCAGCATCTCCAATGACTATAACTCGGTCTCCATATGTCTTTGGCAAAGGTTTGAGCGGAATACCGCTATGGCTTATATCAGCCTCGGCAGGAATTATCTTGCCCTGACGCTGAAGCTTACTAAGCAGAATTTCCAAGTATACATGAGGGCTATGCTGGGAAAGCAGCCCTACCTTTGCCTTATTTCCCGAAGTAGGAACAAGCCAGGCGAAGAATCCTGGGGCTAGCTCTTGGTCAAGAAAGACCTCCACCTCATCAATTCCGCTGCTAGCTACCTCGACTTGGGCCCCCAAAGCAAAATGATTTATATCTCCCAGACCTAATCGCTGAGGCAGCTTTGAACCAAAGCCAGTGGTAATGGCAACCACCCTAGCTTCAAAGGCCTGTGGCCTGTCATGGGCAGAAGCCTTAACTTGAACGCTGCCTTTCCCGATGGATATATCCTTGGCATTAACAGATAATAGATATTGTGCTCCTTCCTCCTGGGCCTTAGTGGCTAAGGTGTAATCAAGGGCTGGGCGGTCGATAATGTGAGCCTGAATGTTGTCTCGGTGTACCCTTACGGATTTCCCCGAGGGAGCGAAGAGGTTGGCAGAACTCGCCTGCCTTAGCGTTAGGCTACGGTCGGGAGCGAGCATGTCATGGCACTCCTTGCTGATAATTCCGGTGCAGCAAGTCTTGCCACCTACTCTTGCCTGCCTCTCTAGGACAACTACATTGTAGCCTAGTCTAGCTGCTTTATGAGCTAGGTAACTGCCTGCAGGCCCAGCCCCAAGCACTATTATGTCATACAAAGTTCTGCCTTCAGATAGTTATCATCTGGGCGAGATCGGGGGAGAGTCCTGACGGCTCACCTCGATTCCAGCGGAGTCACCGTTGAGGTTAGGGAAACTGAATGGTGACGACCAGGCGACAACAATTATATGCGGACTCAGTAGCTGCAAGAGTCTGCGTAATTCTGTGCCTCTCATACTGCTTACTCTGTCGCCACGCTGCCAAAGCGACGTTGCCGCTTGCTATAGGCAATAAGAGCTTTGTCAATCTCTCTCTTGTCAAAGTCAGGCCATAATGTCGGTGTGAAATAGATTTCAGCATAGGCAGCCTGCCAAAGCAGGAAATTGCTCAATCGCATTTCACCACCAGTGCGAATAATTAAGTCAGGGTCGGGAATGCCAGCGGTATAAAGATATTGACTGACAACAGTTTCATCTATGTTCTGTGCCGGAATACCGCTGAGGATGAGATGCCGCGCTACCTCCACAATTTCATCCCTACCTCCGTAATTAAAAGCCAAACTAAGAGTCATCTTGGTATTATTTTGAGTCAGCTCTAGAGCCTGCCTTACCCTTTCCCGGATTTTCGGCGGTAGCCTGTCAGGTTTACCTAAATGATGAAATTTTATTCCTTTTTCTTGAGCAAACTTGATCCCTGCATCAAGCTTTTCCTCCAAAATTTGAAATAGACCATCTATCTCAGCCCTAGGTCGATTCCAGTTCTCAGTTGAGAAAGCGTATAGAGTGAGGTATGGGATCTTATATTCGGTAAGGACTTCAATGATATGATGAGCATTGATAGCTCCCTGTCTATGTCCAGCTAGTCTCGGAAGCTGGCGTTGTTCAGCCCATCGGCCATTACCATCCATGATAATGGCTACGTGCTGAGGTAGATCATTCAAATTCGCTGACGGCATCATTTCAGGCTTGACATCCTAGTCCCAGCCGGGTGTAAGGGCTTTCAATGCTCACTAAGTCTCTCCTCTTGACCTTTCAAGCTTTTCCCTAAGCTCCTTTTTCTTTGCCATATCAAGCTCGACCTCATTGGGCAGACTCCGATAACGGGGCTCAGCCAGGATCATCTTGCCTGGTTCGAGGTCTTTCATCAGGCAAACATGAGAACCAACAATAGAGTTGGGACCAATTCTCGTGCCAGGCATAATGCTGACATTAACTCCTGTTTTACAATTATCGCCAACTATAGCACC
Source organism: Dehalococcoidia bacterium (assembly GCA_011170325.1). Classification (GTDB taxonomy): domain Bacteria; phylum Chloroflexota; class Dehalococcoidia; order GIF9; family UBA5629; genus W265. The sequence continues at coordinate 7,212 of DUEX01000011.1, forward strand.
AAGCTTATCCCGCCCAGTATTAATAGCTTCATCTGCAACCCTTACTGAGATATTCTGCTCATCAAAGCGGAAGTTAGCTAGAATGGTGCCGGCACCAAAAGAACAACCCTTGCCTATTATGGAGTCGCCAATATAGCTGGAATGAAACCAGCCGCCATCGCTGATATAGGAACCTTTAACCTCTGTGCAGTAGCCGACGACACAGTCAGCGCCGATATGGCTGTAGTCTCGCACCAGAGCATTGTTGCCAATTATGGAATTTGGGCCAATGTAAACCGGGCCTCTTATTACTGCATTTTCTAACACCCTGACATTATCGCCTATAATAACCTTGCCTTCAATAGTGGCTTTTTCCGAGATGAAAGCCGAAGCAGAAATCTGTGGCTGGCTTGTATCCAGGAAATACTTGACCACTTCAAAGATATGCCATGGGTATTTTACAGGTGCCCAGAAATCGGCATAGGGGACTACCCTGATTTTGTACCCGTCTTTAACCAAGTTATCCAGGGCGCACTCGTAAACATCATCCCTGGTGGTTTGAACATTTTCGATATATTCTAAGATTTTTTTAGGCTTGGTGTGGAGATGAATCAGGACATTTACTAGGTGGCTTGGCTCCTCACCCGGCTTTGGCTTTTCCACGATGTGTTTCAGCTCATTCGTTGAGCCTATAGCTAAATAGCCTCCGGGGAAATAGTCCTTGACTTTATAGCCTAGCACATATGAGGCAGCAGAGTTTCTTCTGCTCTCTTGGAGAAGCCTGGTGTATGCTGAGACTGTAAAAACATCGTTAGGATTCACCACCACGATATCCCTGTCTAGAAAAGGTTCGGCGCTCTTCAAAGCATCAGCGATGCCCAATGATTGTCTCTGCAAAGCCAGCTCAACCTTAACACCGGAGGTCCTCCTGGTTATTTGCTCTATCTGTTCTATATTCCTTGGATTGCCAATGACTAGGAACTGTTTCAAGCCGACTTCTTTGGCCGTTTCCATCTGGTGCTCGAGGAGTGTTTTGCCCAGGAAATCGAGCAGGAACTTATCCTCCGTGATGGGGAACATCCTCTTACCAATGCCGCCGCAGAGAAAGACTACTTTCACTGGCTAGCCTCCTTCACCAGATCTTGAACCGCTTCAATACCTTGTCTAAGGAGACTCTCAGTCTTTGAGTCAGATGTAGACTCGGCGATGACTCGAATAGCCGGCTCAGTGCCACTGGCTCTGATAAGCATCCAGGAGTCAGCGAACTCAAACCTCAGGCCGTCAAGGTCGTTGACATGGCTGGCTGCAAAAAGTTGAGCCTTTTGTTTCACTTGCGCCATAGCCGATTCTTTGGCTTCATTAGGACAGGTGACCTTGTATTTATTGAAGAAAAGCCTGGGCATTGCCTGGAAAAACTGTCTGATTTCGGTGGCATCTTTTATTGAACTCAGCAAGGTAAGAGTGGCAAATATACTGTCTGGATAATATCCCACCTCTGGGATTATATAGACGCCTACTGCCTCTACCCCAAGGGCAGCATCAAGCTCGCGTGTCAAATAAGCGACATTGACATCGCCAACCTTTCCCCTGACTACTTCCACTCCAAGGTCTTTTACTGCTAGGTCAAGGAGTGTCCCTGTTTCCACTGTAGTGGCAATAGTTTTCTTTCCTGTCTTGTTGATAATCTGTCTGGAGATAAAGGCGAGCATCTCATTGAAGCCAAGGAAGCCTTCCCAGTCGCAAAAAACAACTCGGTCAGCATCGCCGTCAAAACAGATAGCCAAGTCTGCATTCTGCTGCTTCAAAAAGTCAACTGTCCCTGTGAGCGTATCTTCTTTGGGTTCTGGACTTCTGCCAGGGAAAAGACCGTCCGGCTCATCATTCAAGGGTATAACATTGAAGCCCATTTTACTAAAGATGTCAGTGACAAAGCCAGAGGCAGCACCATTGCCGGGGTCGATAACTAGCTTCAGGCGATAATTGAGCTCTAGGACAGGGAGCTTGTCTTTTATGAATGAGACATACCGTTGCTTCATGCCATCGCCCTGTTCTAAAACGCCCCGGCTTCCAGTCCTGAAGCTCTTTTCAAAGTAGATTCTCTCTGCCTCTGCTTCTTGAGTCCTGCTGTATCCCAGCGAGTTGGCGTTGAAAAGCTTAATTCCGTTGAACTCGGGCGGGTTGTGCGAAGCAGTAATCATAATTCCAGTGTCAAAGCCTAGTTCCCGAGTTAGAAGTGCCAGAGCTGGAGTTGGCAGAATGCCCAGGTCTACTACACCTATGCCCGAGGAGAGTAAGCCCGAGATGATGGCAGCCTTAAGAATCTCCCTGCTCACCCTGGTGTCAGTGGCCAAGCAAACCTTAGAAGCTGGGGGCAAAGTACTACCCAATGCTTGGGCTATTTCGTAGCAAAAGTCTGAAGTCAAGTCCTCGTTGACGACACCTCGGATGCCGCTGGTTCCGAATAGATGCTTGCTCATTGTCATGTTTCGCTGTTACCTGAGCTTACTTTATCGATAAAAGATATTAATGCCAGTTGCCAAGCAATGTCAATAGCCCTTTAGTCTCAGTAGTTAGTTTCTGGTGAGTCTTTCGGAACAGTTCCCGAACTGTTGTTTGAGAAGAAGCGGCTTATCCGGCCTTCCAGTAGCTGCTTGATTGAAAGTATTACTACAATTGGTGGAGCTGAGGTTACAAAAGGTAGAACTTTTAGCTTTACTTTCGCTCTCACCACGTAGCCATTACACCYAAATCTYGCATCTTTCGGTTTAGCATGAGGCTGGATCGAAATCGGGTGGCAATCTAGGTGAAAATGATCGTTCAGTACCATAATGTGATTTCTAAGTATCGCACAATAAGACACRAGTATCAGCAAATGARCAATGAGTATCTACACGAGAAACRTATTAACAATAGCTTGAAAGGAGGAGCAATTCATCATGGACTATTATCGTGTCAACCAAATAGAAGAACGCTTTGRTAAAGCAGTAAAACTGATGACGGGAAGAGCGATGGACTCACGTCAGCTTGCGAAAGATCTTGGTGTATCACGCCCAACTCTGTTGCGCATTATCAAAGAGTTGAAGAGACGAGGATATATTATTAGGTCAGTGCATGATGACCTCGGATGGCATTATGAGTTAATCATACCTGTGAAATTGGACAAATCAACTGGCCAAACAACGGTTATGGTCAAAAGATAATTCTGGAATCCTAGAGTCTAATCGAGAGTCAATTATAGAGGTTATTAGTATAGCCTAAGCTATATCAATGTTGATAAAACAAACCAGGCTCTTGTTACTCAAAGCGGCTCAGTTTATGAAAGACCATTCAGCTTCGAAAAGCAGCTTGGTAGGTTAAGTTTTGCTAGGGACCTCTTGTCAGCTATGGAAATACCAGATAAAATGCGATGTCAGACATAAATGAGATCGAAAGAGCTAAAAGATTTAGTCATCTCAGCACTCATTCTGGCACTAGCATTTGGCATTGCTCTGTCAGGTGGCTTTCGTGCTTTCTTTGAGCCAGGGAGATTGATCATTGTATTCCTCATGGCCATAGTCGGTGTTTCATTAGGCTTTGTTCTTCATGAGATGGGGCATCGCTTCGTTGCCAGAAGGTTTGGCTGCTTTGCTGAGTACGCTATGTGGCGTGCAGGCTTGATTATAGCCCTTGTATGCTCACTCGTTGGCTTTGTCTTTGCTGCTCCCGGTGCAGTTGTAATACACCCGAGAGCAGATGTATGGGGAAGGGCTACTCTGACTAGAGAAAATACCGGACTGATCTCATTAGCAGGGCCAGCAATGAACATGTGCCTGGCGGTGGTATTTATCCTATTGAACATGGCTTACCCAACTTTGCTTTTTTCCTTAGGAGCACGGATTAACACCTGGTTAGCTATCTTTAACCTCATTCCGTTCGGTCCGTTAGATGGAGCGAAGATTCTTAGGTGGGATAAAAGGGCTTGGCTATCCGCTACCGCGGTAGGAATCGGGTTGTTTGCTATAGAATACTTTATACTATAGGTTACCAACTCAACTCACTGCACAATCTGGACTTTCGTTCATTCTGAGGATATAAAAGTCAAAGCCGAAGGCTACATACTGCCAAGTGCCTGTGTCATTTTTCGTGGTTGCGCAATGGCATACCAGCTAGGTACCTTGCCACGTTCTTCTTAGAATCCAAGCTCTCGTCCGCCTTTCCCCCCCGATTCACATTAACCTATGAGTATCGTATCAGTATAAAGAATACCAGCGATAATATGAGTTTTGGTCTCTCCCGATTATCTCAAGTTTTTCGAAGAGACAACATTGCAGCGTTGCAGCATAATAGTTAAATTCTGTTTGATAGCGCTTTGTGACAAGATTAGCCATGTAGCTAAGCCCTTCAGACCCAACCATCCCATTCGTCAGTCAGCTCTGCTATGATTTTTTTAGCCCGCTCATCACTGCCCCAGGTGGAGTAAGGAGTCCGGGGTGCTTTATACTTGTCTATAAGCTGCCTTACGCAACTCCGAAAGCCATGCTCGGTATCCGCTACTAACGTGACCACCGTTTGGGTTATCTCCTCAAGGGAGCCATTCATGGTCTCCTCGTAAACCATCTCCCTGTCAGTAACAAAATGTCTACCCTTAACCTCATCTATAGAGATGCTTACACCATAGTCCTGGGCAATCTTGTCCAGATCTTGCTGTCTTATCTCAACAGAAGCGTCGCCGGGGTACCATCTGAGCTTGCCTACAATCTTGAGCATCACCATCGCCTCCTGGTTTATTTGTCACCTGTCTTGAGATATTCTCTATATCGCTCTCGTTTCTCCTTAGTTACAGCTCTCGTCTTTGTGAAGTAGTCTCGGGAAGGCTTTATGTGATAAGTGAAGTGCCGGTATATGTTTTCCATGCTGAAGCGCTGCCTTTGGATATCCTGTTCAGCGAAATGAACATTAATCTTCCCATTCTTGAGCGTTGCCTTCCCCCTTATGCCACAAACACCGCACTCTACAGTCTCATTATCCCTGAGTAACCTCAGCACCCTGTCATGGCACAGCGGGCAGACTCCAGACTCTCCGCGGTAAGAGGCATCGCCTGTCTTTATGGCTGTCGCCAGTTCCTTGCCCATGCCCCGTGCTCTAGCCAGAGACCTGTCATAAAGTACCACTTCGTTCACTGCCTGAGCATGTATAAGAGCACGGTCAATTACTGCCATCCCCAAGAAAAGAAGCAAGATGTTTGGCTGAAGGAACGCAAATGGTGTCCAACCCCGGGTGGCATAGGGCACGATAATAATTGCAGGTTTACCTCGCGCTTGAGAGCGGAAATTAATGGAAAAGACTCGATCTATAAGCTGTTTAATGATAGCTGTGCTCTCAAGAATGTAGCAAGGTGTTCCAAGAACAAGCCCGTCGGTCTCAAATATCTTATCCACTATGAAGTTAAAATCGTCCTCCAGATTACAGCGCGTATTTCCAAAAACGCAGGGCGCCAGTCCATCACAGGGCAATATCTTGTAATCAGTAAGCCTTATCATTTCAACCTTAGCTCCTTCATCCTCAGCTCCCGCTAAAGCTTCCTTGACTAAGATCTCCGTGTTTCCTAGTTTCCTCTGGCTTGCCACTAAACCAAGTACCTTCATTGCAGGCCTCCTTCTTTACATTGGGCTTAAACAGTTCTTCAGATGATTAGCGTCTGCAAGCTTTGTGTTCTATTCTGTCCTAACGTCACAAGCTAACACCAGTCATCGTCTAAACGAAAGACACTGAGCGAATCGTCTTGCATTCTCTAGTTAAGCGAAGTCACCCGAAGCTCAAGCCCCAGTTGGACCTTGGCCATATGTCTTAACTGGTTCCGGCGATGTCAAGCACACCTCAATGTATTTTCCCTTCCCGAAGCTTATCTGTAACGAACCTGTTGGATAACAGACACAACATACGAGTTATAGGCTTTGGGGGCAATAGCTCTAGCTGAGCTTCTTTCAGGGTATCGTCGATAGAGCTAGACGTTCCAAAATCTTTGCTAAGCCAAGGTGTCATCAAGATCAAGTGACTCTCGCCATTCCACTCAATTGTGGGGATTTGTTGCTTTGAGTAGAGACCACTACTAATTGCACATTGGTATAATGTTTCATCCAAAGTCGCTTCACAAGAAACCCATCTCTCAAATAGATAGCATTCGCACCAAGAATGTGCTGATATTGTGCTAGGAAGACCTTTATAAACTATGTTGAGGATAAGGCCCTTAAGGGATTCCTTCTTGAGGTCAGCACGGTGGTATCTAGCAGGTATTCCAGCGGCCCGAAGTAAAGCAATTTGAAGGTTTGCTTTATTCATACAAAGCCCCATGCCTCTTTTTAGGGTGTCTGAAGCTTTAGCATCTAGAAAGTCAGCACCCCAAGCTATCTTATCTCTTACAAAGTAGAATATTCTTATTGCTGCCTCTTTTGGAACCTCGGCGCCCTCGGTAATCTCAAACGCCTTTTCCTTTAGCACACAATTATCGCAGTCACAGAGTGCCGTAGGCCTTAGATACTCATCCATCCCCATCGGTGATTGCCATGACATTCCTATGTCCTTGACATGTTAATGGGTTGGCAATAGCTAAGTTTACTATTGCCATAAGCGAGTGTCAAAAGCCTCAGTTTTGCACTTTTCCAATTCGTCAGACCATGATGATTGCACAATTCGCCCATGTTGCATGCTCGTGGTCAGACGCACTTAAAAAGCCTTCCTCCCTCCGTGGCAAATCCGAACTGTTTTCACCATTCCTTGAGTCATCAACTTACAGGCTAACGAAACAGAAGAATCTTTCTGGGGAGGCATCTAGTATTTCACCCCGCAGACTTCTGTCATCAGCGGTAGACTTGAAGTTTACCACCATTGATTGAGTAAGCTATAATTTGAAAAGCTAAAAGATATTTCGGTTGATAGTATATAGGCATCTCGCACCTACAGGTGAGGAGATATTCCATTGAGCAATGAAGAACATTTCAGAAAATTAGAACGAATGTATAATAGCTCGCAATTTAACCGATTCTGCTCTCCGAAGCTTACCATCTCTAAAGGAGCTGCTGAACTGATTATTCCTATTCAGGAGAAGTTTTATCATGCTGGTGGTGCCGTTCATGGTGCGGTATACTTTAAGATTCTTGATGATGTTGCCTGCTATGCGGTGTGTTCTCTTGTTAAAGATGTCTTCGTATCAACGGCCTCATTTAGCATCCATTTCTTTCGACCTGTTGCATTTGGCAAAATGAAAGCCATCGGCAAGGTAATAAACGCTTCAAGGAACGCATTTGTTAGCGAGGCATCACTGTTTAATGATGAAGGCAAAGAGATTGCACGGGGAATAGGTAGTTATACGAGAAGCAGAGTCCCGTTATCTCCAGATATAGGATATAGGTAGCGTTCTGCCCTTCTTGCAGCAGCTTAGAACTGGGCAGTACAGCAAGTAAAATTTTCGACTAGAGCATTGCTTTTTTCCATTTGAGACTATATCTTATCCTACCCTTCAGGTTACCATTCACAGAGCGGCTTCTTAAGGTATGGGACAGCAGAGTATCTCTCAAGCAATTGTGCTGACGCAAGAGAAGGCAAGTAGTCGTTAAGAGGCAACATCCCCACAAGAAATCTAAAAATGGTGGAGCTGAGGTTACAAAAGGTAGAACTTTTAGTTTAACCTTCAGCCTCATTAGCTGAAATTTTAATTGATTGTACTTTTCAGGCATTTGTTATTCAGTGAACAGGACGAAACTTAGAGAATATGAGTAAGGAGAATCCTGAGTCCGATGCCTATAAGGATTATCCCACCAATAGCTTCGGCTCGCCTGCCAACTAGCCCGCCTATTTTCCTCCCCGATAGAAAACCAACGGCTGTAGCTGCAAAAGCAATGCCCCCGATAGTTGAGCTAGCCAGCACGATATTGACTTCTAGAAATGCAAAGGTCAATCCAACTGCCAAAGCGTCTATGCTTGTTGCTACGGACAAAGTCAAGAGGAGAATGCCATTTGTAATATCAGTAGATGGAGTATTTCCCCCACTTGACCGAAACGATTCCCAAATCATTCTCCCGCCCACAAGTGCCAGCAAAATGAAAGCCACCCAATGGTCATACGTTGCTATCATATTTACAATTGTTTGCCCCGCTAACCATCCTAGGGCTAGCATTACAGCCTGAAATAGGCCAAAGGCCAACGAGGTACGGAATACTTGGAAGAAGGAAAAGATTCTCATTGAAATGCTGCCACTAAGGGCTACGGTAAAACAGTCTACAGACAGAGCAAGAGCTATGGTCAGAACGGAGACAAAATCTAGGCTATCCACTGCCTAAGTATGCCATGGGAAAGCGATAGACGACAAGTAGTAAACAATTATGACTTCAGTGGACATTATGGACTTCTGTTGCGTAGACAGGTCTTGCAGGGTGCAGTACGTGCTCCTCTGCAGCCCGGTCAGGAACTAGACTTACTTTCTCTCGACTACTAGCTTTGCAATGACTATTTTAGCTGGGTCGTGAATATTCCGCGAGCATGTTGGCCGGTTGCCCAAATTCCGATAGCATAGGTGCCAAATGCAAACACGCCAACCGAGTATACGCCGGCTGAAAAAATGCCGATAGAGAAAAGCCCTGCCGAGTAGACTCCAGCAGAGAACAGCCCAGCCGAGAGGATTCCCGTACTAAACAATCCAGCTGAGAGCCAGCCAAGCGTTGTACCAAAATCGCTGTTTGTAACTGGTGGCGCCAGCAAGCCTATAACATAGAGGATGATAAGTGGTACCCAAATAATGATGTGCATGATAGCTGGCGAAAGACGTTTCATAACCACACCTCCTTATAAGTGACCTGAAACCATTGTAACTGATATTGTCAAGGTCTCTCCACTACCAACGGTAAACAAACCGTCCAAATGTTTAATTAGGTCACAATCCAAGCAATTGTTGACTTGATTGTAATGATACTACGGTATCGTTTCTCATCAACCGTAGGTGGTCTCCTCCTTCCTCGGAAGGAAACTGCCATCTTTCCCGTGCTAGCGGCAATTTTCCATGTCAATTTTTAATGATCTGACTGCCCGCATAGTCAAGCGCTGATTGTCAATGCGCAGCATGAGACATTTGCTGAGCGGCACCTTCCTCAACTTCGTTGTTGCAAAATTTCACAAGCTCGGCAAACTCGCTGATCTTTGTCAAATTATTGGTCTCCAGAATACCATCATAAGTAAGGCTAATCCAAGGCTTGTGATAGATTTGGCTGAGCTTCTCAGCCATTGCCGCTACAATGCCACCAGGCATACAACCATGGGGCATGACCGATATTACACCAGCGAACCGAGGATTTTCTATCCATTCAAGTCCAGCGCCGATGCTGAGCACGGCTTCACTACCACACCTAGGAGAAAGATACAGGCTTGTCTTCGATAGTAACTCTGCGATTGAGGGATCTCTCCCGTCCAGCATATCCTCAACATAGCTGCCTACCAGGTGATCATCGCCTGCCACAACGCGGTTCTTTAGATAGCTGGCTATTATTTTTTTTATTTTTCGGAACCTGATGGTATCCTCAAGATGGCGGTACGAAGCATATTTTATCCACTCGCCTACCGGAGAAACGATAACCTCAAGGCCGGCGTCTTCACACACCTTCACCAGGTTGCTGTTGCTAAACTTATTGGAACGCAGATATATTTCGCCGTTGATGCCGACCAGAGGTCTTCTGGGTAGGCTGTAGTCGATAGCAGACCTGAAAGCACCGACTGCCTTCTTCATCACATCAAAGAAATCCTCTTTCTTACGGACACGGTCGCAAAGTCGTTTGAGATACTCGTTGAATATGGTGTCGGCCAGTCCTTTCTCATTTTCGTAGGGGCGGGTGCGCCACAGGAGCTTTTCCAGGTAGTCCACAGCAAAAATACCTCTCATGGCAAGGCGCTGGAAATCAGAGCTAAGACTTATGTCACGATAAGCATTGTTTGATACCGTGGTACGCATCGGAATATCAAAGCCGGCTTCCTTGAGTATCCGACTTTGTTCCAGGGCATATTTACCCAAACGGCATGGTCCGTACGAACTGCCCATCAAAATCTCTGCATCTTTTGCCAGGTCCGGGTTTTCGTAACAGAACCTCAGGAAGTCGCCCAGGGTGACCCGGTAGGGCAGACATTCTGTCCCCGATGTCACCTGGTTGGCATAGAAAAGACTGCGTTCATCTGGCTCGGGCAGCCTGATAACCTTGCCTCCACAGCCTTCAATGACAGCGGCAACGACTTCCACAAAGGGTGACATGTAAAGCACAACTAGAGCCTTCTTAGAGTTGGTCAATAGAGTGGTTGCCCGACGTATTTCCTTGCTCGGGACCTCATGCGGTTTAGCGGAGCGGGCGTAGCTTTTGATGGTATCAACGAAGGCTTCAAGGCGAGTTACGATGCCAGCCTCAGCGGCATGTTCATCTATTTCCAATTGTCCCATGGGCTTGCCACCCATGATGTCTTCCAGAAGTCTCAAGATAAAAGAGTTGGGACCACAGCCAAAGTTAGTTAGCGCCAGCCCATACAGTTGAGAGTCTCGCGCGATTATTGAGGCAGCGGCGATGAACTTACCCTCATACGACCAGTAGGGCCGGTCTGAGTATTCCTTGGGATTTACCGTAGCAAGGGGCAGGAAGTCAACCGGTATCGGCACCACTCCCAGCTGTGCCAGTTTTTCAGCAATGCCGAGATTTGCACCCGAATCCTGAGACATGTAAGACCTTGAAAGAAGAACCACGCCCAACTGAACACTTTTGCGGAGTTGCTCCAGTAGCTTCGCACCGAGTGCTGACCGCTCCTCCTCAAATCTTTGCTGGGCAGCAATGCCGGCAAGAGCCGCTTCCTTGCCTTGCCTGCGGCTGAATCCCATCTTGACGGCGACTTTGGTAAGGTTGCTTATGGCTTCGGCATCGCCGAGACTGAAGTCAATTATGGGCGAAAGTAACCGCTTGCCCAAGCCAAGCACCTCGTGTATTATAAACGGCGACGCCTGAACCAGTGGGCAGGAGTATTTCTGGTTCTCATCTCCATCCTTAACGCCCAGCCTTATGGTACAAGGATATAGTATGTAATCAACATCCTTCAGACTGGCAGCGTGCCCGTGTACTAGCTTGAGAGGAAAACAGCTATCAGTGTAGCTCAGCTCCACCGACTGTTCCATGATTTCCTTGGTAGTCTTGCTGGAGAGGACAACTCTGGCATCGAGCGCATTCAGGAAACCGATAAGCAGTGGCGCAAAGTCATATACCAGTAGCGCCCTAGGAATCCCAACTGTGGGTCCGGTTCCTGAGCCCTCTCCATATCCCTCAAAGAGCAGTTTCTCCCGTTCATCAAAGAAGGTCTCTCTCCTTACCTGAGTGAGGGTACTGTCATAGCGGTCGCACCGACTGCCATAGAAAGTCGGTTTCTCGCCGGACAGTTTCATCTGGGTAATGGTACAGTTGTTGTCGCACCCTTTGCAGACAAAGGTAGATAGGTTACACTCGTTGTCAATGACCGTCTGGAAGCCCTTAAACTTTGATTTCTGCCCGGACATCATTTCTTTTACCAGAAGCGCCGCACCTATAGCACCGCTGACTTCTCGATGCTCAGCTACAGTCAGCGTTTTTCCCTTCAGTTGCTCGTGAAAGGCAGAGACAATAGCCTCGTTATAAAATACAGCTCCGGTGAGGATAACCTTGCTGCCCAGCCTTCTGTTGCCCACCACTTTGGAGAGATAATTCTTAGCAATTGAGTTGGCAAGGCTGGCAGTGATTACCTCTAACGGCACGCCTTCCTGCTGGGCTGAAGCTACCGACTGGCCCATGAAGGCAGCGCACCTTGTCCCGAGGTCAATGGTATGGGGTGCAGCAAATGCCAGCCGAGCGAAGTCGCCATTGGTCACCGAAACGCCAAGCATTTCTGCCAGTTCGTCAATGAAGCTTCCTGTGCCAGCGGCACATGCCTTGTTCATCTGATAGTCGACCACGATGCTGTTTCTTTTGATGACCAGCTTAGAGTCCTGGCCGCCTATCTCAATAATATCCGCTTCGGGGTCTATCTCGGCGGCGGCTCTGGTCTGCGCCGTGATTTCGTTCTTAATCAGGTCCGCCCCGATGAAGCCACCGACCAGGTATCTGCCAGAACCGGTAACTCCCACGCCAGCTACCGTAACATTAGCAGCACCCTCATGGAGTAGGTTCAGGAAGACCTGTTTGACCGCGTCAATAGGTCTACCCGCAGTCATAAGGTAGTTCTTGGCTACAATCTTTGCGCCCGACTCATCAAGGATGACTGCCTTCGTACTGGTGGAGCCCACATCAACGCCAAGATAGCCCAGACACGGCTCTTCTATTACCAGACTCGTCGGGTTCTCAGGAACAGCGACCTTCCCAAGCCCGGCCGTTTCAAAGTAGCGCTGGCTGGTGTCAGCTTCTGGCAGGAGACATACCTGGGAGTGCTTACCTCTTGAGAGCAAGGCGGCCCCCAAAGCCTCAATGTAGAGAGAATTTTCAGGAACATTTATCTGCACCTCGTGTCCGTTCCTTGCCGAGAGCACGTCACTGAGTGCCCTGACAATAGCGCCGTTGGCGGCAACACCACCAACAAAGTAGACTGGCTCCCCAAAAGTGCCTTTTTGGAGGGAGGCGACCATGCGAGCGATGCTTTCGCAGAGCGCATAAAGCATGGCAGGCATTTGGACGCCTTTCTGTTGCAGGTGAATGAGGTCGCTCTTGGCGAAAACACTGCACCTGGCGGCTATCCGGGGTGGGCTTCCCTGGCACTCGAGCGCCAGGTGAGCAAAGTCGTCCATGCTGATGCCAAGCCGGTATGCCTGTTGCTCAAGAAATCTGCCTGTGCCAGCGGCACAGAGCGGGTTTGATGCCACCTTCCACGGCTTCTTCAGCCCATCTTCAAGACCAATGACGAAGGAGCTCTGACCCCCAATTTGAATAATAGTTTTGGCATCAGGATAGCGGTGAAGAAGTCCCGAGGCTATGGCTAGCGAGCTACTGCATTCCGCGCAGTTGAACTCCTTGGGGATAACCTCCTTGCCTGAGCCTGACACACTAACACTGCCAATCTGTGTCAGGGAAAACTTATCCGTCAATCGGGAAATGAGTAAGTTAACTGCCGTCTTAGGATTGGATTCTATTTTTTTGGCATCGATATGGACAGCTCTGCCGTCTTCTTCGATCAGCGACAGCTTGGCATTAACTGAGCCGATATCCAGACCCAGAAAGTATTTCATGTTGCGCTTATAATCTTAACAAAAAGGTCTCTTGTGAAATCTAGCGACTTCTATTGCATGGCTTGTTAGTGCACATTGGCTTGGTGGACATTTGGAACAAGCGGTATCCTGTCGCAGCACAGATTCTAGTAATTGCACTGGATAATGTCAACAGCGCAGGCAGACCCTTAGTGTTGCACATAACGCTATCTTGTGCAATGAGGCAAGAAGTTAAGCAAAAGTTCAACACGAACCTCACCCTGCTTGTGGTTGTTAGACTCAACTAAATAGGGCGAGCAGGTTCTTTTGATCGTCAGACAGTAAGAGTTGTTTGCTACGCTGCACAGGATAAATTTCTGCCACCTCCCAGAGATAGCTGTGTACGCTTGTTGCTATCCCTATTTTGACACCTCGTCGCTTCAGCTCTCCGATCAACCGGACGGCATCAAATAGGTAAACATAAGATATAACCCAAGGTCTTACTGTCCCTCGAGAGGACACGGCAGCCGCTTTGGGCCCAGTCATCACAAGATAGAAATCGGGGGAACTATCTGGAGATACATCCAGTAGCCCTTCCATTTTGCCGTACCATTTAATGTTCACACTATTTGTAGTAAGGCTTCCACTGACAAAGCGACCATCTATACCCTTTTGCGAGGCTGATTGCTCAAGAGTAATGCCAAAAATATGTGCCGCTATATACTCTCCCCCATGGCTTCTCTCAGCTGGCTGTCCTACTATACGGGCGATTTCGGTATCATCTAGGTTCTTTTGTTTGATGGCCTGAGCCAATCTCTCTAAGTTGTCCATCTCGCCTTTCCCTATACCCAGTCTTTAAAATATTTGACTTTGGGCTTAGTATATCACAATTGGGACTGGGGCAAGACTCAGAATTGCACAAGTTGAGAGATTTTTACTCCCTTTGCAGTGCGGGATACAGTAGGCTACTGGAGAAACGTGAGCCAAGGTCATGGCATGGCCGGTGTCGGCGTAGTGATATTGGGGTTGCTTCTTCAGGTGGTTAGCTAATCAAGAATCGCTCATTCCACGATAAGGTCTACAAGCTTTTGATTTTTCAGGTCAGCAAACCCCTGGAGGGTAATTCTAAAGAATGGCAGAAAGGTGCCTGGCATAGTTTGTAAGGTTAAAAATGGATTGGTTAAGGTTGAGCCCAGATGGATCAGCGCCTGCTTTACCTTAACGAATCCTTCAACAGCAGTCTCTAGCCGCCCTTTGGTCATAAGGCCACCCACGGGAAGAGGTACTTCAGCCATCACCTCTTTATCTTTAAAGACCACTAACCCGCCTTGTAGCTCGACCACTCGGTTGACTGCCCTAGCCATATCCACATCGCTAGCACCAACGACAACCACGGGACTACCCAATTCCCAGCTATAGCTGCAAGCACATGCGCCTGATTTAAGACCAATTCCCTGAATAAAACCGGACACAATCTTACCACTACCACTCAATCTTTCAATGATTGACGCCTTCAGAATGTCCTGCTCCACATCTGCCAAAATCGAAGCGTGGTCAATCGGCAATCTAACGTGACATTCCTCAGTTATCACTTCAGTTATCAATTTCATCGCTCGGACGGTGACCTTGCCTTTTCTACCACCGGCGGGAACAGCAAAGTCCCGTGGCAGAAGGTTGCGGGGGACACGGATCGAATTCATTATAGATTCCGGATAGGCATGTTCTCTAGTCTGGACTAAAGGTTTTTTGTCTTCGACGACGACCTGACCGTTACTAATCACATATTCACAATCGATTTTCGCTAGGCTAGGCAAAATTAGAATATCAGCATATCTCCCCGGAGCAATACCTCCGACAAGATTATCCAAGCCAAAGTGTTCAGCTACATTAAGCGTTGCCATTTGAATAGCTTCCATCGGGCGAAAGCCTAAGTCTATCGCCTTTTGTACCAGATGAGCCATATGACCATAATTCAATAGATATTCAGCATCGATACCATCACTGACTAGGACCAACCGCCGGAAATCAACCTTTTTGTCCTTTATCTCTGAGAGAGCTTCCAAGTCTTGCCTTATAGCGCCTTCACGAATCATAACATGCATTCCCAATCTTAGCCTGTCTAGCACCTCTTGAACGCGGATGGATTCATGACACGAGGACATACCCGAGGCAACGAAAGCTACAAGCTTATTACCTTTAGCCCCGGAAGCGTGACCCTCCAGCTTCTTTTTCCTATTTGTTGCTCTAACAATACTACCGATAACCTCCTCATGCTCATCAATTACACAGGTCCACAAGCTTTCCCCCAAAGCTACTACATCTTCCCTTTGAAGTAGCCTGTCAACCTCGTCGCCCGAGATAGGAATACCTTCTTGTCTTAAAAATGAAGGTGGAGTGTAAGTAAAGGAAGCCATCCCAAAAACCTTGCTCGGCTGCCCTTTGACACTATCTAGCAACGCTACCGCTCCCTCATATCCTGCAACCGTAGTCAGGTCAAAAAGATCAACAAATATTGTGGTTGTCCCCGCAGGTAATGAATACTTTAAGAGCTCATCAAAGGAGACATACGCATGAAAATGTCCGTCAATGAATCCCGGAACTAATATCTTTCCTGAGGCATCAATAACCCTTGTGGCCTCACCAATGGTATGGTCAGCATCTTCACCTACAAAGGCAATCTTGTCCCCTTTAATGGAAATAGAATAACCCTCAAGTAGTTCCCCGCTATAAACATTCACTAAGTTCCCGCCTTTAATAACTAGGTCAGCTTTTTCTTTACCCAAAGCTGCCTGAATCAATACTTTAATATCTTCCACGGTATGGCTCCTTTCTCAGCTATAATTTGTGCACTTCTGCCCTTCTGATAGCCTCCATCTCTGTACAGTCATTGTGTCTAGCAATGGCTTCTATTATCCTGCTCTAGTCGCTCGTTGTCCACAACCAGTTTACCGTCTTTTATGACTTTATCCACCAAGTTCACGCTGAAGCTGTCAATAAGTATAACCACGCTCTAAGATGGCATGGTCACAATATACCCACATCCGTTCCACTTAAGTTAACTGTCTTCAAGTGTCCACAGGCCGCTTGTAGTTAGGCAGTGATAGTAGACATGGCGAGTGCACATTCCGTCACTTTGTTGAGCTGACACTACCAAGCATTTATGGAGTTGCAGATGGGTGCGTGAGGCTAAACTGGGGTGACGCTATTTTCCTCCCTGGTCAGAAGTCGGTCCCACCCGACAAGGGATACCTCTCAGTAGCACTGCGCCGATTGCTGAGTCAGCTGGTTCATCTTCAGTGAGTATATTTATGTTGGATTTGCTCCAGCCATAGAGGTTGGATGGCTCCTCCGGAAACCACCACCCAAAGCTGGCAAATACCACCCTGGGATCAAGGTCCGGATTGAGCAAGAGTTTTTGGCTTATCCGGCCGTTCTTCGTTTCAATATAAACCCAGTCCCCCTCCTTGAGGCCTGCCTTCTGTGCAGTATCAGGGTTAAGCTCTACCACTGGCTGTGGCTTTATATTCCGCATGTAAGCTATGTGTCTCCAACTCGACATAATAGAGGCTTCATCCTTACCATTCGTCAATAAAAGAGGATATTCCTCAGTACAAGAAGCAGTCGGAGATACCTCCTGAAAGGTCGGCATAGGGCTGTAGCCTAATTCTCCAAGCGCCTTAGAATAGATCTCCACTTTGCCGGAAGATGTTCTGAATGCGCCCTCCTGGGGACTCTTGTATTCCTTCTTTCCCTTGAGCATCCTCATGTGCTTGAACTCCTCAAAGGTAATACCACTAGGCTCCAGCATTGCATCTAGTGCATTCTCATCGTTGTCCCAGAAATACTCCTCTAACCCAATCCTTTTGGCAAGCTCGTTTATAATCTTAGTATCAGGCCAGGCTTCCCCAGGCGGGTCTATGAGCTTGGGATAAGCCCGGAGAGCTCCGTAGGAAGCAAGCCAATAGCATACCTTATTATGTTCAGGGCTGATAGCAGCAGGCAGGACTATGTCTGCAATGGCTGCAGTAGGTGTCATGAAAAGCTCAGACACTACCATGAAATCGAGCTTCATCAACGCCCTATACGTCTTATTAGCATCGGGATAGGTGAGAAGGGGATTAGTTACAAAAAATAGTGCTGCTCTAATAGGGTATGGCTTTTCCTCCAGGATAGCGTTTACCAGCGCTTGGTAAGGTATAAAGGCAGCCATCATCGCCAGTCTGTACTCTCTGCCAAGTGTCTGTTCTGCCTTTCTGGGAAACTTGCTGAGCAACATGAAGCGGCCTGGTCTGGTGAAGCCTTCAGGCGTGAAAAACACGTCTCCCCCCGGGACATTCACATTGCCGCTTATGGCGCGCAGGATCGAAACCGCGCGGCATACCTGAAAGGCATTTGCAAGGTTCTCCAAGGTATTTCCAGCGACGGTAACAGCAGGCTTGACACAGGCATATAGTCTTGCCAGTTCCTCAATCTGCTGTCGCGGCACCCAAGTCACTCTCTCCACATCCTCCAGGCTATAGCTCCTTGTATGATCCCGAAGATGCTCAAAACCGATGGTCCACTGAGCCACAAAATTTTCGTCATACAGCCTCTCATCAATCATGACCTTCAGGAGCCCCATAGCCAGAGCACCATCACTTCCCGGTCTAGGCCTAATCCAAAGATCAGCCCGGTTGGCTATGTCTATCTTCTTCGGGTCTATCACCACCAGCTTGGCTCCTTCTAGCAAGGCTGCTCTCATAGTCTCCCGTCGCATACCCAACGAAGTATTAATAGGGTTGCAGCCCCAGATAAGTATTAAGCGGGATAGGTGTTCGTTGTCAGCAACACAGGGTGAACCGTAGGTAAAAGAATGCGCCATATCACTAGGTCCACCACATAGGTGTCCTGGTGTTGCGACATTTGGGGTCCCAAATGCACTGGCAAACCTCTCAGCAAAGGCGAAATACATACCATAAACTTCTCCGAGCCCCAGGGCGACACATTCTGGGCCGAAGTCGCTTTTTAGTTCCTTTAATCTAGCGGCGATGGTGTCCAAGGCTTCATCCCACGGGATGCGTTTCCATTTGCCCTCACCCTTTGCCCCTTCCCGTTTGAGGGGGTACTTGAGGCGTTCAGGGTGGGACGTAATCTCCATGATGGCGCGTCCCTTTGTGAAGGGGCAAGGCTCGTTGGGGAAACCACCTTCAATATCCCGTTCCCATTCCACGATCCTTCCGTTTTCAACAGTTACCTCAACACTACAGTGACCAAGACACAAGGGGCAGAAAGTAAGAAATTTTTGTTGTGCCCTCATATTTCCTCCCTTAGCTAAGCGCCGGTCTACTCCAGAAGCTCCATAATATGCATTACCCTTTGCGGCATTTTATGCCGGGTAAAGCCATCAATAAATTGAATCATGCAGCCAGTACAGCCGGTAACAACAGCATCAGCACCAGCAGCCTTAATAGTCTCTAACTTTTTGGCAACAATCTTCTTAGATAGCTCATAGTTAGAGATAGTAAACGTCCCTGCCATGCCACAGCACCAATCCGGTCTTGTCATTTCGATATACTTCACCTCTGCTATTGACCTTATGATTTGCCTTGGCTGCTCTTTGACCCCCAGGTAGCGCTTAAGATGGCATGGGTCATGCCAGGTAACCTTTAGGCCTTTAGCCTCGGCTGAAGCCTGATAGGCAGATACTGGTAGTTTTAGCACATCGACCAGAAACTGGGATATGTCTTTCACTTTGCCGCCAAATGTCGCATACATCTCAGCCCGCTCAGGGGTATCAGCTAGAAACTTTGCATAGTCCTTCAGGGCCGAGACACCAGTTGCGCAACCACAAATAATGCAATCCAAATCAGCGAATGCCCGTACATTGGCATCAGCCAGCTTCCTACCAGTCTCGAGGTCACCAGCCCCCAGAAATACTGGTGCGCCGCAGCAGACTTGCTCTCTGGGTACCACAACCTCTACTGCATTCTTGGTCAGGAAATCAATGATTTTTTTCCCCAAGTCGGGGAAGACGAAATCCATCATGCAGCCTGAAAAAAAGCCCACCCTCATCCTTGCCTCAATGCCTCCCCGGGGGCTGTTCATGACGGGAACTAATTGTCTTAGGAATCTGGGGGCAATCGACGGTATTTGCCTACCTTTACCTAAAGCTGAAAGAAAGAAGGACAGGTGTCTTATTGTTCCCTCAGTCTTGGGCATGAAAATCCTCTGAAACCATGAGGCCAACCGGACCGTGTTACCAAAGAGGGTCCTGTGGGGTAACAACCATTTGAATACAACGTTATATGGAAAGCCCAAGCCCTTAGCTTTAAACTTATCCGCTCTGGCACCTACGATAACCTGTGGGATCTGGGCTTTGAACGGACAGTGTTCAGCACAGGTCATGCACAGCGTACACTTATTCAGCACATCGGCAAACTTATCAGTATAATCCGCCCTGCCATCCAGCAATGCCTTAATCATTACGCCTTTGCCTCTTGCAACGCAAGTCTCAATCGGTTCCTCCTGATATACGGGGCACCAGAAAGTGCAATAGCCACACCTTGTACATGGCTCCAAGAGGCTTTGGAATCTTCTTGCTTGCTCGAATTTGATTTTAACTCCCATACCGCATCCGTCACCCTCTAGAATCCTCGCTGAACCAGCGCTGCGGAATCTGACGCTTCAAGTTTATTAACCGTGTGATAGTAACCGTGTATATTAGAGGGTCTACCTATTGTAACATCTGGTGGAGCTGAGGGGATTCGAACCCCTGACCTCCTCCGTGCAAGGGAGGCGCTCTCCCAATTGAGCTACAGCCCCGCTCCTCGAAATAATTATACTAGCAAGCAGGATATATTAACAAGTTTTGTTTACCTCTGACAAGTTTTTAGATATCTGGTTCGACTATTTGGCTCCATTTGTTGCAGGTTCTTGTGATTGTGCCCTGCTGTAGCTAATATTGACATCGCAAGCAGAGTAGCAGTACGATTTGGCAGCAGAGGCGTTACCAAATACAAGGTAGCTGCCACACATCTCTGGCTGACTTTTTCAAAGTGAGCTGAAGCCTCCGCTGGTCAGTTGGTAAGTGGAATTGGAAGCATATGTTTTTGAAACGTTAGAAAAAGTGGGTATCCAGAGAGGTCACATTGTACTGGATTTCGGCTGTGGTTCCGGCACGTATACACTTCCAGCTGCTGAGATGGTCGGCAATAGGGGCAGGGTGTATGCTGTGGACAAAGACAGGAAGGTTTTGGACGAGCTGATGCAAAGGGCTGAGTCAGAAGGTTTGCGGAATATTGTAAGAATGGATACATCTGTGGAGCCAGGAATTGAGCTGCCTGATGAATCTACCGACGTAATTCTTCTTTTCGATGTTTTTCACTCCTATTATTTCTCACGAGTGGCTGATAGGAGGGAGTTACTTGACGAAGTCTACAGAATCTTGAAACCAGGCGGCCTTCTTTCGGTGTATCCGAAGCACATGGAATCTGAAGCCAGAGCCGAATTAGAAAATGCAAATTTCTATGTGGAAAGCGAATTTTCTGGTACTCTAGTTCATAACAGCAAGGATCTGGAAAAGGGGCAAGTACTGAATTTCAGAAAAAAAATCCTAGAAGTCAAATAGGACTTTCTGAGCTTAGATAATATAGGTAGCCTGTCGCCGAGATTTCTAAGTCGCCTAGACACAGACTCTTACTGAGACAGGTGTGGAGGCAGAACAGCAGGCTCGGATGCATTAACCTTTTGGCTTACTGTAACCGTTGATATCATTTTTAACCTCTGTTAATACCGTATCTTGGTCTTGTGTAGAAGGAAAATCTCTTTTGTCAAGTGTCTTATCCTATCGGAACCTTACCATATATAATTCAATGTGATATTATATGATGGAAGGGGGCTCTCTTTTGTCAAGCGTCTTGTCCTATTGGGATCCTACCATATGTAGTCACATTTGGGCTAAATGCTTACAGATTAAGCCGGCCATTGCCATCGAGCTCCCCTCGGTGCTGATTGGTCTCGCCGTAGGTGTAGTTGTCACCTGCCTAATACTTGCTGCGCTTATTCTGGCTGTAAGAGAGAAGGCGGTTAGTGGTCTGAGAAGGTGGCAAACATCCGTGCTGGAGCCGATGCCCAAAGAGGCAATCGAGAAGAGTGCTACCTTGGTAGAAACATTAACGCTTGCTGAGACACTGGCACCCAGAGAGACGATCGAGGAAGAGGTTACCCTGGTATCAGCTCCAGCTGCAACCACTGGGGGCGTTGCTGAGGTGGAAGAGATGGTCAACGAGGAGGTCAAACAGGCAGTTCTACCGAAGACAGGGCTCCGAGTAGAAGATATCTCGCAGAAGAGACAACCGAGGAATAGGTCACCTTGGCAGCGGACAACTATAGCCCCCTTCGACATCACTGAGCTGAAAATCGACCCTGCTGAAGCCCGGCCGGGAGAACCCGTAACCATTTCTTTCAAAGCGATCAATGATAGAGATGTCCGCAGCTATTACAATGTCATTCTGCGGATAAATGGTGAAGTAGCGGATGCTGAAGTGATGAGCCTGCCCCGAAGAGCCACCCTGCCCATGAGTTTCATCGTAGTCAGGGATCTGCCTGGGGTTTACAAGGTGGCAGTCGGCGAGTCAACTGCTAAGTTGACCATCCTTGGGAAGGATCTTGAAAGTGAGGTAGGAGAGTCGGAGGTTTTCAAGTCAAAGATGAACAATTTGGAAGCTAGAATTGCGTTAGGGCTAGTACCAGTCGAAAGACACTTGAAGCAGAAGAAAGTCCTAGATGGAGATATTACTCCATCGTCAGGGAGCCTGCAGTCTATCATTGACAAAGTGGCAGATTCCATTGAATCTGGGCTCGATAAAATGGGCGATGGGATGATATTCCCGGTGGAAAGAATGGTTAATGTGTTTACTGCGGTATTCAAAACCTTAAACTGGAAATCGAAAAAGTGACACTATATTTAGTCACCAGCATTTGTCTGTTTCCAACTCCCTATTCTTTGCGTCATAGTCTTGGCTTCGGCTATGATTTGCTTTTGGGTGTGGCTTCGGGGGCTATGTAAATCCAGCCCTGTGTAAAGCATTGCTGTACCTCGTGAGCCCCATTATGCTCCGAGAGGTCAGCGTTCTCATGACATCAGAATATGCAGCCAGAGGTCACAAGACGTATATGTTGTTACTTAACGAAGCCTAGCCACAAGAATAAACAGCACTTCTTCGTGCGTTTTGGCTAATGCATGACACGGGCCAAGTATTCTTCTAGCTTTGGCTGGTTAATAACAAGACGATGTTTAGTTGGGTCAAATAGCAATCAGACAAGATGCTCCATACAGCTTGGGAGAGTAAGCATGCAACTAGGTGGTCCTTATTCGGACAAGCTATTTGAGAACCTGCTAGAATAGATGAATCCGGGGGACATGCTTATGATAGAGAGCAAGATTGATATCAACACAAAGGTAAAGCTTAACAATGGAGTCATAATGCCCATCTTGGGATTGGGTACATGGCAGATGCGTAGTGGTAGAGAAACTGAGGAAGCTGTTCTTTGGGCCCTGAAAGCTGGTTACAGACTCATTGATACTGCTCAGTTCTATGGGAATGAGGAGAATGTTGGAAAAGCTCTTCATAAAAGTGGCATTCCGAGGGAGGAAGTTTTCATTACTACTAAATTATGGAATTCAGATCATGGCTATAATGCCGCTATTGCTGCTTGTGAAGAGAGTTTGAAAAGGCTAGGTCTATCTTACATCGACCTATATTTGATTCACTGGCCCGTCAGGGATCTGCGAGATGAAACATGGAAAGCTATGGAAACACTGTTACAAGAAGGAAAATGTCGGACTATCGGTGTCAGCAACTATATGACTTGGCATCTAGAAGAGTTTTCGAACACTTCATCGACAGTTCCTGTAGTTGATCAAGTTGAATTTAGCCCGTATCTCTATCAAGAGGATCTTCTGAAGTTCTGTCGCTCTCATGAAATTCAATTAGAAGCATACAGCCCGCTTACAAGGGGACTAAAGCTTGGTGATCCAAAGCTGGTATCTATTGGCACAAAATATTCCAAAAGTCCGGCTCAAATTCTCATTCGGTGGGCATTACAACGAGGCACAGTAGCTATACCAAAATCATCCAAAAAGGAGAGAATTTACGAGAACGCCGACGTTTTCGACTTTACAATTTCATCTGAAGATATGAGAGCTCTCGATTCCTTCAATGAAAACTTGCGGATATGTTGGGACCCTTCTACAGTCCAATAAAGTAATTGCCTATTAGTCTGCCAAATCACTCTTGAAGAGTTCCTTGAATGAAGCCTTAGTTGTTTACTGACAATACCCATTTACTTTAATGCTGTAATTATCCTCCCCACCCACAAATATATCTGTAACAAAATGGCTCATTCTTACTTGCAGAGGTTGTTTTTGTGCTATAATTGTAATTTGTTAGTAGATACCCGGGATAACTTCAAGTTTTCTTGCCATGCTGGTGAACGATTGTCGGAAATCGTGACTAAAAATGTACTGTGGGGGTAGGACGTATGAAAACGGCGCAAGAATACATTGATAGCATGGGAAAGTTGCAGCCTGAGCTCTACATGTTCGGAGAACGGATAACAAATCGCTTAGACCACCCCATTATAAGACCTACAATGAATTGTATGGCTGCTACCTATGAACTTGCAGAGGAGTCTAAGTTTCCACAGTATCAGAGGATTATGACAGCGGCCTCTCATCTGACAGGAAAGAGGATTAATCGTTTCTGCCATATTCACCGGAGCATTGAAGACCTAGTCTACAAATCAAAGATGGGGAGAATACTGGGTGCTTATACCGGTTCTTGCTTCCAGCGTTG
>DUEX01000110.1 GCA_011170325.1 Dehalococcoidia bacterium
CTTCTAACTATGAGACTGGTTCATGTTCTTGATGAACCGATTTCCTGATCATACAACCACGCTAGTGCCGGAAGGTAAACACTGAGTTTAATGAGGTATAGATTTGGCAACAAATCGTTTACTCCGTATTTGCCGTGTATATCGATGTTAAGCTATTGCTTGTACATGTCGACCTTGGGCCTAGCAGTTGTCTGCCGGTTGACAACTCACGTTGGATCCTTCCCCCACCACTCATAATCAGTATACCCCCAAAATTCACAGCTCCAGTTTCAGAGGCAGTGCCCGCAGGTATCTTGTCGCACTGTACTTGGAAGCAAAGTCTCTGAAAGCTCTCTTGACCTGTTCCTCTGTCAGCCCCATAGCTTCACAAACCTCTGCGACAGAGATACCATTTTCCCAAGCATACAGTAGTAGGTCGAGTGTGCTATAGGGAATACGAAAATACATTTCCTCGTCAGTCACCTCGAAACTGAAGGTATCTGGGCTCGGCGCTCTTTCCATGATCTCGTCTATTACTCCTAAGTGACCAGCGAGCTGGTAAACCTGCATTTTGTACAGGTGAGCAATGGGGTCGACATCCACGCCACCATCACCGTACTTCACGAAGAATCCCTGGACCAGTTCAGTCCGATTCGTTGTGCCACAAACAAGATAATTGTTCATCTCTGCATAGTAATAGAGGTGCATCATTCTGGTTCTCTGCTTAGTGTTCGTGGCAGCGACTATGCAACGCAGACTTCGGCTATTGAGTCTGGTGGATTTGACATTGCCATCACTATCCTCAATTCTCAGCGTGAAAAAGTTAAAGGCATCTCTGGATAACAAATCAGGGGGCAAGACGATCTTCGACTTGCACTGGTTGTTATATTCTGGGAAAATCGCCCTTATAACCTGATCCCGCTTTTCATAGGTTCCAAACCACTCAAGGGCAGAGGTGATATCAATAGTTACGGTGTTCAACCCAATCTTTTGGGTATGCATTGTCACATACTCAGTCGTAATCGGATTGGACTCCCTTTCTGGCAGAACCAAACCTAATACTCTCCCCTTTCCGAGCGCTCTCAAACATAGCTCAGCACAAAGCGCGGAATCGACACCGCCACTGAGCCCTATTACTGCACCACCGCGCTTCATTGCGGCAACCTGCTGTTGGATAAAGGCACAAATTCGATCCGCTTCAGCTTGGCAATCTATTCGTAGGATGTCTTTGTGGAATCTCATATTCTCTTCTTGGGAGCCTGTCTACCGCAGCTCTAGCTTTTGGACTTTTCCAGTATCAGTCCTTGGTAGTGATTGGCAAAAATTCACGTATTTGGGCACCGCGAAGTCCTCTAAATGTTCATAACAGAATCTAATAATGTCCCTCTCGGTAGCCTCCGAAGTTTCAGCCAAATGTACAAAGGCCTTTATTGCCTGCCCCAGGATTTCATCCTCCACCCCGACGACCGCTGCCTCGATAACGTCTTCCCTTTCGCACAAAATGTTTTCTACCTCTTTTGGACTTACCATGTGTCCAGCAGTCTTTATAATGTCGTCCTTACGAGCCAAGAAGTAAAGATAACCTTCCTCATCCTTCTTGAAAAGGTCACCAGTATATAGAACCTTCTCACCGGGATAAGGTCCTGGACGTAGGGCCTTTGCCGTTTCCTCAGGAAGGTTCCAGTAACCCTTCATTACATTTGCCCCTCTCACTACAAGCTCCCCAGGTTTTCCTGCCTCTGTTATCTCTTCACACTTTCCATCAACAATGTAGGCCTCCGTGTTAGGCATTGCCTTCCCGACAGAGCTGGGCCTCTTCTCCAGCTCCTCAGGAGGAAGATAGGAGACTCTCTTACATTCAGTTAAACCGTACATAGAGTATATTTTGACTCTCGGGAACACCTCCATCAATCGAGCAATATGCTTCGGCGGCAGCACCTGACCGGTGCTGGTAATGTACCTCAGGCTGGAAAAATCATGCCTGTCGAGGTTGTTAAGCCTTAGAAGAATCGCAGCGGTTGTTGGTACCATGGGCCAACCTGTGACTTTTTCCTTGACAACTATATCAATTATTTGCTCGGGATAGACGAACCCTTTCTCCAGAACCACCGTTCCGCCAAACTTAAAGGCCATGAGAACCTGATATAAGCCATAGTCAAATGACAGCGGCAATGTGTCGATTATGATATCGTCATTATTATTCTCTAGATATTGAATTATGGAATTGGCGGCTGACACCATGTTATGGTGGGTTAACATCACTCCTTTAGGAGTGCCGCTGGAACCCGAGGTGTATATCAGACTAGCTAGATCGATATCAATGCAACATGGTGTAGTACGGGCAGGAGAGCATCGCTCCATCATTGTCCTGTAGGACAATAGTCTGGGACTGGTAATCAGCTCATTTATCGTGCCAGCCCTTTCGTAATCGGTGACGATAATCTGCCCTAGACTTGGCGAATTCGACACAACTTCAGATACCTGTACGAGATGCCTTGCATCGGTTATCAGGACTCGTGCTTGGCAATCCGCCAGTATGTACTCCAATTTTCTTGCCTTGACCTGGGGACTTATCATCACGAAGATACCTCCAGCCTTCAGTATCCCGAAGATGGAGACCACTGATTCAATGGAGTTGTCAAGATATACAATCGCCCTGTCCTGCCTCTGAAATCCTTCTTGGATCAATGCGTTGCCAAAAGAATTGGCAGCATTCTCAATCTCAATAAAGGTAAGCCTTTTGTCATGACAAATTAATGCTACCTTATTAGGATACAATTCCGCGCTTTGTTCCAAGAACTCGTTAAGCAGCATAATGAATCTTCCGGATCATAGGCTGAAGGTTATGAGTTACTATTTGTTAACTTCGACCGCACGTAAGCGACCAATTTGTTAACGGAATCAAGGTTTGTGGGGATTATTTCTTCGTCCTCTACCCTGAAATCAAATGTTTCTTCAAGGAAGGCTACAAGCTCCAGCACTCCTAGAGAATCAATAATCCCTTCCTCCATAAAAGAGGCATCGTCATCCAACACTGAGCCGACTTCCTTCACGAAATAGCTGGCGACAAATGTTCCTATTTTTTCTCTAATTTCTGATCTGACCAAAATATTCATATCACATTTTAAGTTAGTCTCACCGGCGTTATATATGACAACACAGCTTCGGTAGCGGGTGGTCTATAGCCCAAGGACCTATGTGCCGTATCTGATTATGTTCCTTCCGCCACTGTTCTGTCACTCCTTTGTACCATTCCAACTATTCTGGGTTAAGTTTAACCCAAGAGTAATGCCCATGCAATCACACTTTCGTGCCAGTTCGCGTAGCAAAATAGTCCTGGTTTAATATAAGCAAGATGGTTAAAGACGTTATTCACGGCAATCACTAAATTGTGTAACCTGCAATAGAGCGCGCAAGTGATACCAGAGTCAAGATTAAACAACATCGTGTTGTTGGCGATGCTCAGGCTGCAGGTTTATTTACCTATCTCCTTATTATTGCTATCTGATAAGCTCTCCTTGCCTTTCTGGACCTTTATGAGCCTCTTTGCATAAGGAAAACCTATTGGAAATAAACATGGCAATAGAAAGCACAGAAAGGAATCAAGAAGACCCTAGAGAGACGGCCAAGAAGAAAAACCAGCCTGGATTTTGCACACCAAGAAGACGCTAAGAAGACCCCAAGAAGAAAAGCTAGCTCGAATTTCAGTTAATATCCAGTAGTTCTCTGTTGATTAGACAGGAATCAGAGGGTATCGTGGCATTTCTATTTGCAGAAGTGCACAATTGGCAGCCAAGTTCATAGTGGAATATGCAATGGACTGAACAGGCTGCTAGCTAAGGATTAGAGTAACAAATCGCTCCTATGAAAGAGTAAGGAGTTTGTCTATATATCTTGCCTGAATTCGGGTTGAAAGCTCGCTGTACCTCTTCTACTTGCCAAGGCACCTTCTCGGAGTTCAAGGAGCATCCACGCTTCATCAGGGACTTCTAACTCACATTCAATACCTTTAGACCTAGCCGGCACAAATCCGAAGCGCGGATAATAGTCTTGATGGCCGACCAAAACGACTACTTCATGGCTGAGGTGTCGGCACTCTTCAAGACCGGCGTGAACCAGTTGCGAGCCAATTCCTTTTCGCTGATACTCTGGAAGCACCGCCATAGGTCCTAGAGCTATCGCCTGAAATCTTGAATTCTCAGATTTCACTGTGACTGGGCTGAATGCTATATGTCCAGCAACCTGACCATCGGATACCGCAACTAGGGAAACTATTAGCATGCCTCGATTACGAAGCTTTTCAACAAGTTCTGCTTCCGAATCTTGCCCAAATGCCTTGCTATTAACATAGTGAATATCGGCTCTATCTTCAGGTGTTTCAGAGCGAATCGTCAGCAAATTGTAACCTCCTCTAGGTTCGTCAAGTTGTAAGCATTTTATCACGGGGAAATGTTTAGAGTCACCACGACATCCCCCTTACTAGCTGGGCACTTAAGTGACCCAGCTTCTTCAGATGTCACTTAATGAGTGCTTGTGCAATGCTGATAGCCATTCAAACCCGAGCAAATCATTAATATCCTTGTTGTCTCACGGATCTCATTACCAGTAAATCGTTATGGATTTTACTATTCCTGGTCGCTCAAAGAAGAAGTGTTCATCTTCTATCCGGCTTTTGCTATAGCCTGCATAGTAGCTGTATTGGTTCGATTCAGCATCCTCGATAAGTATAGTTCCGTATTCCTTTCCCTTCATCACGTATGCCATGCGGTCCTGTCCCACGACATAAAACAGCTTGTACAACCACTCCTCGAAATCCGCCGGGCTCCTCCTGGCACCGGTACAGTCTATATAAACCAGCCCCATATCGGTAGTTTCAAAGGCATTGAGAGCATGAGGCACCGACCCGTCTTCGAACTGTAAGATTACCATAGCCGCTCTGATTCCGGCCCGCTCAGCATTATTATGCAAAGTCTCGGCAAAAGAGCCACACATCCGCATGCCAGGTATATACAGGTCTCTATCAGTTTGGTCTGAAATAATAAAGGCTTTCAGCGCTTCAAAGCTGACATTGCCAGCATCAGCATTATTAATCAGGTAAATATATTTGCCCGGCCTCTTTACATACGGGGGATTACCGGAATATTGAGAGCCAGGTGGAGCCGTGACATATGGCTCCGATGCCGCCGCAGGTTCCTGATATGACTCATACCCCACAGGAACCAGTGGATCTCCAAAAGAAAACCGATATAACAGATACCCCACGACAGCCAATGCCAGCACGAGTACTGCCATTACTACCAGCATCACTTCCCCATATTTATGCCTAGGTGTGGACGGAGGAGCGAGCGCCGGCGAGGGGAGTAAATTCGCCCTGGGCTT
This sequence comes from Dehalococcoidia bacterium, assembly GCA_011170325.1. GTDB lineage: Bacteria > Chloroflexota > Dehalococcoidia > GIF9 > UBA5629 > W265. Next base: position 5,359 of record DUEX01000110.1, read on the forward strand.
AGCCGCCCAATTCAGGGATGTACTGCAATTGGGGCAGAACTTGGAGGACGGGTCTACAAAGCAGTTGCAGCGTACGCAGGTATAGTAGAAAGGTTGATGGCAACTGGTGCAGTACCGATGACCGACCTTATTACGTGTACCACAACGCGGGCATTCAAAAAGCTCTCCCATATAGGCAAACCTCCAATAGCCTCATCTTCTATCTCTTTCATTATAGCAGCTTTCAATATATCTGTATCTTATGAGTGCTCCCGTGTTGATATTACCTCCACCTGAGCGGTAATGTATCAATGTACCAAAAAGGATGCTCAATTATCTTCAGAGAAGGCATGAATCCATAAGATGTCCGTATGCAAGTTAAGATTCCTCAAGGGGTGAATTAAAAGAGATTGCACAATCGTCAGTATTGTTCAGTTCACCACACAAACCGTCATGTTGTTAATCTAGCCAAGGAAAAAGACCAATAATAAAAGCGGTTTGCCTAGATTATCAGTTGCTACAATAAGAGTATTATCTGTCACAGTCTGCTGTTAATGCGGAGCTTGACACCAGATTATTTTAGTATCTATTATGTATACTCGAAATGGAAGTCGCAAGTCTCGTACATTACATTGGCACCATCCTTGGTTTTGGAGGCGCAATTGCTTCGGCGGTGCTTATGCTGCGTTTAAGGACAGATCAGCAGCGACTTCACCACGGGCGCATTGCTCGTCGCATTGCGCCCATAACTTGGTGCGGATTTATCCTCCTCATTCTCAGTGGAGTGTGGTTGACGTTTGATTATCCACCCAGTTACACTCTCACATTGGGAGTGAAGCACCTCTTGGTTGTAATACTCCTTGTGGATGCTCTATTCATCCATCTTCGTTTTTTCCCACGTTATTTCCAGCAAGTGGGAACCGCTGAGTTTGATAAGACTTACGCTGCAATGCGCCGCATTGGTACTTTATCCGTGACTTGTTGGGTCATTGTGCTTGCGATTTCAGTCCTCGCGATGTAGGAAGATTAGGGCTGCTTCACTAGAAATCACCTCTTATACCACTGAAGCTGAACAAAAAGCCAAAGAGTGCAGTGGGGCATTCAGGCTGGAGACTTGTCGGGTCAACGCTCCAGATGTCACTAGTTAGAATACTACTTCCACCACCTACAAACGAAGAGCGCTTTGCACGATGAATTACGGAGTTAGCCAAGCCATGCTAAAATAGGTAGAATGTGAAAAAATCTAGGCTGCTACTGTATTGTAGGTTGAGGGAGGTATGTGATGATGCCACAATTCGCGTCAGGTTCACCGCTTCTGGAAAGTATATGGGCTGGTGGGGTATTAATTGCTTCTGTTTTAGTGGCGTGGTTCATTGTGTTGGCCATGGGATACACAAG
>DUEX01000111.1 GCA_011170325.1 Dehalococcoidia bacterium
CCCTGGCTATTACTCCGATGGGGTCAAAGAAATGGGAGGCTTCAATCTCGCCAAATTCCTTGAATTCCAGCTTTCTCCGCAGATAGTTGGCCACTATGATTGATACATTGCTGATGCCGGGCCAGGCAGCCAGCATGTTCGGTGATTTAAGTTTTGGTCGTTTAGACAGCTTAAATAGATTTCTCACTTTATCATGCCTTTCAATAGGGTCTTTTATCCGGGGTAGTCCTATCCCCTTGGCCTATTCCCCTCACAAACAGGTTACTTGCTGGCTACGGATGCACTGGGGCAATAAATTGATGGTGTATTCAACATGCCTCCCACCCACCTGGCATCACTGCCAATACCCGCTATCTGTGCGAGAAGATGGTAGATATTCCCTGAGACCATGGTGTTTTTAACCCTTCCCACAATCTTGCCGTTCTCCACTTTGAAACCCAGCAGGACGTTGCCGCTGAAATCGCCACCTAGGACATTACCCTGTGTTGCTCCCATGAGCTGCTCAACAACCAGCCCTTCCTTAATCTCCTGAACCAGCTCATCAAAGCTGGTGTCGCCTTGGGCGATTACAAAGGCACTGGGTGAAGGTGTGGGCAGCCCACCACGGCTCCTGCGACCGCTACCAGTGCTTTTAGTACCGGCTAAGGCAGCAGTTTGCAGGTCATAGAGAAAATTAGCTACTGCGCCATCCGTGATAAGAGGGGTGCGCTGGCTGGGTACACCTTCATCATCGCAGGGACGGCTTCCCGGACGGTAGCCTATGGTGGGGTCATCCCATATGCATAGCTTCTTGTCAAAGACCTGCTCGCCCAGCTTACCTCCTATTGGTGAAGCCCCCTCCAGAACAGCCTTGCCATTGAAGCCTGCCATCAGTGGAGCTATCAGTCCGCTGGCTACTCCGTTAGGAGTGAAAATCACCGGCATCTGTCGGCTGGACACCACGGCGTTTTCTTTAGCCAGCTCAAGCTGTCGTAGCACCAACTCAGTCACGCTCTCGGGTTCTAGCAGTGGGTGGCAGGAGCTCTGGCCTTCACCGACAAAGAGCATATCTGTATCGCGAATCAATTGGCCTTCAACACCGAAGCCAAAAATGCTTTGCTTATAGCTTACCTGTCCACCACGAGTGTTTATGATACTGGCAGTGATTACCGCCTTGGTAACCCCTCCATCACATAGAATACCCGGCGTGTGATTAGTAATTGTGTCAATAACTTCCTGGCCGAGTTTGGTCATTTTCTCAATGGCTACCGCTTCTACATCAGGGTCATAAACGTCGATCTGAGGGTAGGAGGTCAGGGACGGCAGTTCAAACTTGGCCTCTGTACCAAATTCTGCTGTTGCTATGGCGTTGTCAACCAGGCCCTGTCTGTCATCCAGCCTGGAACTGGTGGCATAGCCAATCTTACCCTGTTTGATTATACGAAGGGCAACGCTACTGCTCTGCTTGCTTTGAATGTGCTTCAGACGGTTGGTTTCAAAGTGGACCGGCGTTTCCTCTGAAGAAACCACGTACACCTCGGCCTCTTCGGCTACCTTTTTGGCCTGGGCAAGAATACTCTCCACTATTTGCCTCCAAGTAAACAGCGCTGGATCCTGATATGAGGACTGCCATTGCTGCACGGTAGTGGTGACTGCCCCCCTTTTCCACAGCCACCACCCTGGTTCATATCTAGGTCATTACCAATAGCGTCTATGTTCTTCAGTGTATTGAATACATTGCCGGTAAGCACCACCGGCCGTATTGTCTCGGCGATTTTTCCGTTACGAATCATATAGGCTTCACCTGCCGAGAAGGTGAACATCTCCATACTGGTCACACCACCGTACCAGTTCTTGGCATATACCCCTTCTTTAATATCGCCTATTATATCCTCAAAAGAGGCTGAACCCGGTTCGATATAGGTGTTGGTCATGCGCACAATAGGCGGATGTCGATAGTCAATAGCTCTGGCATTGCCGGTAGGCTCTTCATTCATCTTTGCGGCGGTTTCCCGGCTGTGGAGCCTGCCTACCAGATTGCCTTCCTTGATAAGGTAGGTTTTTTTGGCAAGCATCCCTTCGTCATCGTACTTATAGCTACCCCGCAGTCCCGGCAGGGTGGCGGTATCAACAACATTAAGGTGTGGACTGCCAAATTTTTTGCCCAGGGTCATTATCTCGCGTAAGCGGTCATTCTCATAAACGAAGTCAGATTCTGACAGGTGCCCGAAGGCTTCGTGGACAAACACTCCAGCCAGCACCGGGTCCAGTACCACCGTGTATTCGCCACCTTTTATCTGAGGAGCCGACAGTAGCTCTACAGCTCGCTTTGCTATCTCTTCTGCCTTGGACTGAAGCCCCAGCATTGCGCTGAAGTCATCACGGCCACCAATGCTTACTCCTACCTGCTGCACCTCGCCGTGCTGTGTGGCAACCGCCACTAGGCGCAGGGCAACATCGGCACGCTCCTGTGTAATATGGTTACCTGTTGAATCCAGGAAAATGGTTCTTTTGTGATTATCAGTGTAGTTGATAGTAGAGGTTTGTATTCTTGGCGTCTTCCAGATAGCATCACTGTATTCGTCCAGTAACTGCTTCTTTTCGGCTAGGGGTATGACCGCTGGATTTTTAGCAGTTTCCGGTATCTCCACAGCCTCAACTGCTGGTTCAGTGAGTGCCAGTTTGCTCTCTTCGTGACCGACAAGCTGGGCTTGCTTAACCGCCATTTCTACCTTACCCGGTAGCTCGCCAAGGTCATTGAAACTGACAAATCCCCACCCGCCTCTCACCAGGGCTCGCACGTTACCACCGACCGATGTCGTTTTGCCGATGGACTCTAGCTGTCTTCCCCGGTAGGCAATATGACTCGATCGGCTCTCCTCGAGGCGTGCCTCGATATAGTCGGCATTTTGTCCCTTGAGAGCCTCGGCTAGCTGGTGTTCTACTGCTTCAATATAAGTCATGGATAAAGCTAGTTTACAGAGATGGGTGAGTAGTTGTCAATCAGACCACTTGTTCATCAAACTTCTGTACTGTCGCTGATTGGTCAGGTGACAGTCTCAGCCATCCACTTGAGGAAACGCTCCACATCGTCCAC
>DUEX01000112.1 GCA_011170325.1 Dehalococcoidia bacterium
ATGCTGCCGTCTTCCCCGAGATGCAGGGCGGTCCCCTGATGCACGTCATCGCTGCCAAAGCGGTGGCTCTCTATGAAGCGATGCAACCTAGCTTCGTGGAATATCAACGGGCGGTATTGAATAATGCCCTGGTTCTAGCCATTGAGCTGCAAAGACTGGAGCTGCGCCTGGTATCAGGTGGCACCGATAACCACCTGCTCTTGGTAGACCTCAGTGGTACCGGGGTTACCGGTAAGGAGGCTGAGGAGGCTTTAGAGAAGACAGGCATTGTGGTCAATCGCAATGCCATTCCCTTTGACCCCTGCCCGCCCCGAATAACCAGCGGCATCAGGCTGGGCACGCCGGCGGTAACCACCCGTGGCTTTGGTAGTGAGGAAATGAAACACATTGCTTCGCTGATTGTAAAGGTAATTACTAATATTGGTGATGATAAAGTTCAGCGCCAGGTAAGCGAAGAGGTCAGCCAGCTCTGCCAGCGCTTCCCCACGCCTGGTATTGATGACTGATACTGTTTAATAACCCCATCCCCTTTATCCCCTTCCCCTTGATAAGGGGAAGGGGAAGATAATTTTTTAAAGGGACTTGCGTCCCTTTTAATCCCTCTACCAAATAATCACAGGGAAGGGGGAATTTTGTTAAAAGAGGGGCGTTAGCCCCTCTTTCTTTTCCTTCCCCCTCTCCTTTGGCCGAGAGGTACGAAAGGTAAAACTTTTGTGCATACTTTTCCCCTTGGTGAGCGTTCCCGCCGCTCACTTAAATCTAAGAAACAGCAGGACTTCCTGCCATGAGTCATTAGAAGCTCACTACAACCGATAGTTTAATGCCTTAACTAGCCCACTTACTCTATTAGGTGAGTGGGCTTCTTTTTTGCTTCTGGGAAATACCCCCCATTTTTGTGGTTAGAAAGGAGGAATATGGACATAGTTTACCCGTGTAAAAACACCAGAAAGTGTTACTGGCTTTGTAGAGAGTGCCTTAAAGGGCACCAGCCACTGCCATCTGGAGCAGCGGCTCTTACCCCAAACTGGGAAATTCATCCTCGCTTATAGGTTGACCTGGTGTATACTCTAGGCCGAAGACAAAGTGCCATGTTTCGTATGTACGCGCCGTCTCCTTCCATTCAAATTCACCCGCTTTTCGATAATACGTAGCTTCACTTAAGAATTTCCGCGAACCCTCGTCCCAGTCCTCTCCTAAAGCAACGTACACGAAATAAGTGCCGCGTTTTATCCCTTTAGCTTCATAAGAATCATGTGACTGAACGTACACAGCCAACAGAGCAATTTCTGGCTCTTCAGGCGAAGATAGAACCACAACTGTATCTGAGTCCAGCTCATTTTTAATTTCTAATCTCCCCTTACCACCCTTCAGCTCTTTCACCAAGTAAGTTCCTGTGTCCAATCGCACGGGCTCTACCACTTTAAGGATTTCATCTCGGTCACCTATTTCAATGCTATAGCTACCAGGCGAGTCTTTGGATAATAGAAAGGAGACTGACGTCGTGGCTCCTCCTGCCAATGTGACATCACTTGTCTGCTCAACTAATCCATCCACTAGTAGTGAAGCGGTATAAGTGCCCTCAGCTTCTCCCACATTCTCAATGCTTATCGTTATCCTCGCCTCTGCTCCCATCTTGACTGGGTTAGGAGCGATGTCGAGGCTCACAACTTTGAACTCTGCTGGCTTGAGCACCTTTAGCGTTCCTGTCACCCCCCCAATCTGCAGCGTATAGGTTCCAGGAGCCTCCTTAGTCAAGGTAAAAGACATTGTCTCCGTTACCCCCGGTGCCACTGCGACAGTCTCGGTTGCCACCTCGATCCCATTGACTACTAGGCCGGCGGTAAAGTTGCCTTCGACTTCGCCAGTATTAGTGACGCGTACTGTGATTGTAGCTGCTTGTCCAGGGAGCACTCCCTCTGGCACAGACAAGTCGACCACTTTGAACTCAGCAGGCTTCAACTCCCTCACCCTCAGCGTTCCTGATAGCCCACCTAACTCAACATAGTAAGTTCCAGGAGTATCCTTGGTCACCCAGAACACTACCCTCTCTTTGGCACCTGCTGTTAGAGTAACCTCCTTTGTTTCTGCCTCCACGCCATCGATTGTCAAGGTTGCAATATAAGTTCCTCCACTGACTCCGATGTTCTCAACATCTGCTGTAACCGTAGTCGGTTCTCCTTTGGCCACCTCCGTTGGTGAGATATTCAGGGCAGTTACCTCAAATTCTGCACGCCTGACACAGGCAGTTGGTACAACTAGGACAATTGCTAAAGTGACAATCATAGTGGCGACAACAATCCTTTTCATTTCTGCCACCTCACTTTATTTCCTAAGTCTGTGAATCTTGACTTAAATCAAAAAGGGCACTAGGCATCGCCATCTTTTTTGGCGGTTCTAGTGCCCCTTTTTCATCCCCCAACTTTTAAACGAGCAATACAATGTACTTTCAATTCAAGGCGATAAATCACATATGAATGATATCTTTGTAGGTTCAAGCTTACTACTGCGTAAATGAACTGTCAACCCCCTTAGGCAATATTGCTATGCGACTTGACGTAGCTGACCTAACCGGTCAAAGTGGCATAAATGCTTCAGCCCCAAGAATTTTCAAATCGCTGTCCAGCTGAGAGATAATACAGGTAACGATTTTCAAGGTAATGGCCTCGCTACCTTTGGCTCGAACCTAAGTACCATTCAAGCTCGCTAGTATCGCTATTCTTCTCAATGCCTTTGCCAAGCTTCATAAGACCTTAGAATCCCATTAATCGTGGAGTAGCTTCGCCATAGTGTAGCCGCACACCGTAAGTAAACTCTCGCGAAATACCGCCTGAGGGGAGACTTTTCCCTCCCTCTATTCTAGTGAAATGTGTCGGAGATACCCGGCGCGAAAGCAAACCTTTTAGTGTCAGGCGACCGTAATATACCCCTTGGTCAAACCCCGTTGTTAAACTATTTCTACTTGAACCGCCTCAACATCCTTGTTCCCCTACATGCCGCCGTGTACCCACAGTTCAAACATCTAAGGAGGGTATCAGTGGTTCCATAATCAATCCAAATTCCGCTTGCCCTGGTCCCATGCAAGCGCAAGATAATGCAGGTGAAGACAGCAGCGAATTCAGGCTGGTCTGTATAAAAGCTTGGAGCTAGGGTAGCTACTGAGAATGGGCCCGGCGTCTCCTTCTTTTTCTCACAAGGATAATAATGCCTGTTATCATCAGAATGAAAAGGACGGCCGGCAAAATGGCTGTGAAAAGAGTGAAGCTGCCCGGCGGCGGTGGTACTGCCAGCTTACGCCTGGCCTGAGACGCTGCCTCGATAGCTTCATCCCCAGCTATGTCAGCTAGCTCGGCTTTCTTTAGAGTCTCGTCGGCTAGCTCAAAACCTCTAGCTGCCGCCTCCTTAGCTTCTGAACCTGCCTCCTTAACTCGCTCAGCAGTTACTCCTGATACTTTACCAGCAGCGGCTATAGCTTCATCTCCAGCGGTTTCTGCTAGCTCGGCTTTGCTGCTTAGCCCCTCGGCTGCTCGTGAAGCATCGTCAGCCGCCGTTTTGGCCTCCCACCCCGCATTCTCAGCCTCCGTAGCTGCCTCCTCCGTCAACTGTTTTTCTAACTCAGCAGTAGCTGTCTCGGCTGCCTTTGCACTTTCGTCAGCTTGCTTACCAGCACCATCGGCGGCTTCAATAGCTTGTTCAACCGCCTCCTTAGCGGCTATAGCTGTCTGTTCAGCTTTTGCCGCAGCTTCAGGCGCTTCCCAGAACTGAGATGCTGCCTCGATAGCTTCATCCCCAGCGGTTTCTGCTAGCTCGGCTTTCTTTAGAGTCTCGTCGGCTAGCTCAAAACCTCTAGCTGCCGCCTCCTTAGCTTCTGAACCTG
>DUEX01000113.1 GCA_011170325.1 Dehalococcoidia bacterium
CAAAAGAAACCTAGGAAGACCTTGGGTGCAATCCTAACTCATGGAAGATTAGGAGCGCTCTTCGCTTTGTGTGCATCATGGGGTTTAATAATAGTCCAGAGTGTTTCCGCTAAGAGCCGCAAAAGCTATATCTTGTCACTCAGCCAAGAGTAGCCACAAGCCTAAACAGTATTTTACTGTGCGTTTTGATTAACACACGACATGAACTAAGGTAATAATTGCTTCACCTGCCAGGTGTTTGAGATAACAATAACTCCTCCTCCAAGGTGACAACTGCATTCCGCGGGGACAAGGGTCTAGCTTTGCACTTCGGCGTATTGACAAAGCTGTAGGGAAGGACTATATTGAATTTATAACGTACTGAATAATCCTGAAAAAATAGCAAATTAGCTTCGGGGGGGAATGAAAGAAGGGCACCCAAATTACTGCTTAATGGCGGTTGTTGGTGCCCTTTTTACTAAGATGGTTTGTCACGCATTACGACTCGTAGGACATAGACCATTCGTTGACCAACTATCTTTAGCCTTGTAAGGCAATCACTGATTACAAATACATGGAGAAAGTCGAAGTGCCTCGTGACTCAAAAGGTTTGAAAGCACTAAGCTGGAATATGGTGGGTGAGCTCTTCCGAAGTGATTAAGACAACCTGTAATGATAAAAAGCCTTGGCAAAACGTCTAGAAGTGGAATACCTTTCACTGGGTGTGAAGGGACAACTTGTTAAGAATGTTGTATTTTGGAGGTGATAGTATGGGGTCACTTTACTGGACAAGGCCTTGGGTGAGGGGGGAAATCAAAGGATTTGGCAAGCATTACAGTGAGAATATCAGTAGTGGTTTGTGTTCTGGCTGTGGGCTGTGTGTCAGCGTTTGCCCTTCTAAGGCTATGACTATGAGAAGGGCTGAGCCAGACCCAGAGCTTGTCGGCATATGCCGTGCTGGAGCGGCACCTCTTGCTAGCCGGTGCAGCGCTGTGTGTCCGTTGAGGATAGATGTGCCTAAGCATAATCGGCTTATCGGCCAAGGGAAATTCAATGAGGCATTGGCATTAATAAAGCAGGCCATTCCGTTCCCTGGGATACTAGGTAGAGTTTGTACTGCCCCTTGTGAGGATTCGTGCCACGAGGGAGTACAGAAAGAGCCGATTGCTATCAAGATGCTTAAGAGATTTGTTTACGATAATGCCTTTTATGATGAAAAGCCGGCTGGAAAGGCGACGGGGAAGAGAATTGCCATCGTCGGTTCCGGTCCAGCTGGGCTTACCGCAGCCTATTACCTGGCAAGGCTGGGGCACAGTGCTACTATGTTTGAAGCTTTGCCCCAAGTGGGTGGCATGATGCGGGTAGGTATTCCTGAGTATCGCCTTCCGAGGAAGGTATTAGATCAGGAAATAGAGCTTGTAAAGAAGTTAGGAGTAGAGATAAGAACTAGTAGCAAAGTTGACTCCTTAGACTGGCTTTTCCAGCAGGGTTATGATGCTGCTTTCCTTGCTTTGGGAGCTCACCGCAATGTGAACATAGGAGTGGAGGGGGAAGAAAGCCCCGGTGTAATTGATGGTGTGGCCTTCCTAAGAACAGTGGGTCTTGGCGATGAAGTTAGCCTAGGGGATAAGGTGGCGGTGATCGGTGGCGGAAATGTAGCTGTAGATAGCGCCCGTACCGCCCTTCGTCTTGGTGCCAATCAAGTTACTATTATTTACCGTCGTTCCAGGGCTGAGATGCTAGCCTACCCAGTGGAGGTTGAAAGAGCATTGGAGGAAGGAGTGGAGATAGTCTTTCTGACAGCTCCTAGCAAAATTAGCCATGATGGAGGCCGATTAAAGCTAACTTGTAATCGAACGGAGCTGGGTGAGCTTGATGCCAGTGGACGGCGGCAACCGGTGGCTATTAAGGGAAGCGAATTCTCTACGGAGTTTGATTCTATAATAGTTGCTATAGGGCAGGTTCCGAATATTCCCAGTCAATTCAACCTAAGAACTGGTAGAGGCGGCACCATTCAAGTTAATCGTGATACGTTAGAAACCAGTCGGCCGGGAGTTTTTGCTGCTGGGGATGCAATTACCGGTCCGGCTTCTGTTGTCGAAGCCATGGCTGCCGCTAAGAAAGCAGCTATTGCCATCGATAAGTATCTTGGAGGTGATGGTATTCTGCCTGTAGATGACATAAGGATGGAGGTAGAGGGACTCCCTCCTGAGACGGCAATGGGTGAGAGGAAACGAGCGGAAATGCCTTGTCTTTCCCTTGAGCAAAAGTTGCGCGGGTTTGATGAGGTGGAGCTTGGTTTAACCGAGGAGATGGCTAGGGCTGAGGGCGAGCGCTGCTGGAGCTGTGACCAGTGCACTCTATGCTCCCAGGTTTGTCCCGGCAGCTATATTCCCCTGACCAAGCTGGAGGAGATGGTGTTCGGCAGGACCAAAACTGTTGAGGAGGCTCAATTCGGTATATATCGCAGCCTATATGCTGGGCATGCCTTAGATACTGACATTCGCAAGGCAGGTGTTGCTGGTGGAGTGGTGACGGCGCTTCTTGCCTATGGACTCGAGTCCGGCGCGTTGGACTGTGCTATTGTGGCTGGCTGGGATGAAACTGAACCTTGGAAAGTAGCTCCCAAAATAGCTACTACAAGGCAGGAATTAATAGACTGCTCGAGGTCCAAATATAGCATAAGCCAAACCCTTAGTGTTCTTAGGGAAGCTGTTGATAGAGGCTTTAGGAAGATTGGCATAGTAGGCCTGCCTTGTTTCATCATTGGTCTTAGAAAGATGCAGCTATATAACTTTAAAATGGTGGACAATGTAGCGATCATGATTGGGCTTTATTGTCTATCGCAAACTTACATTGAAGGTACTGAATATATGATAAGAGACCGTTTTGGCATTCCACTAGAAGATGTTACGAAGTTTGCTTTCCGTGCTGAGCCCTATCCTGGCTACATGACAGCCTGGTCAAAAACAGGGGAGGTTGGCAGGTGCGAACTTATGGCTCTTTGGGGCATGGCGCCTACAATTTTCATTGGTTTTCGTCTGGAAAGGTGTCTTGTTTGTCAAGAGCATCTTTCCGAACTTGCTGACATAGCCTGCGGTGACGTTTGGGGAAGGACTGATCTTCAGGAGGTGGCCATAAGAGAGAAGGTGGGACACACTGAAATCTTCCTCAGAACTGAGAAAGGCGAAAAATATTTTGAGGCTGCTGTGGAGGCCGGTTACGTCCAAAAATTGCCGGGAAGTCCTCCGGACTATCCAATGGAGAAACATTACGCTATCAACCCCGGCTGGTTCAAGAGGGTAGGGTCTCTGGCTAGGATAAGGCACCGGGCAAAATACGGTTGGCCGTTGCCTAAGATTGAGTGAGCCTATCTACATTTCCTGCTATCCCTTGATAAGTTGGCAAATGGCTTATATGATTGAGCATGAGAAGAATCTATATGAGTTAAGTACAGGCGCGTCCGTTAGTTCCTTGAGTCCTTTTCCCTCCCCCATAGATGAGTACCGAGCAGCCTTTGAGAATCGAGCGCAACCCTTCTTAGATTATTACACCTTTGATGGTGGGAATATACAGAGGCGCATCTTAACCAGAGGAAAGTTTTGGGATTTAGCCTGTTCAGGGGCTGCGTGTCTTACTGAGCAGGGACTATCAAAAGGTGACCGAGTAGTTCATTGTTTTTCTCATAACAGTTTGTACGATTTGGTATTTAGACTTGCCGCGGTTCTAGTGGGATGTGTTCCGGTTACTATTAACTGGCAGGCGGATGATAACGAACGTATCCTTTATAAGGTGATGGTAACAGATTCAAAGTTGCTGATCTATGATAAGGATTTTGCCAGTAGGATAGAGGGAATAAAACCCAGATTATTGAGCAAGTCTTTTCTTGAAGTCGAAAAAACTGAAGCATATCAACCTACCACCAGCTGGGCTTGCCCCACACTAGGTTACGATGATGAAAAAATGGTTATTTTCACCTCCGGTACCACTGGCAAATCCAAGGGAGTTAGCTTGTCCCACCGAAGCTATTTAGCCAATGCGCTCACTTTCGAGCAATACTTTGGTATGTCAAGAACGACGCGATTGGACTTACTGTTGGTCAATCCTTTGCACCATGGCAACTCGACGTCGTTATCGGACTGGGGCATGAGGCGTGGTGGGACTAAGATACACTTATTGCAACGTTATTCAACGGTCTACTGGAAGGTACTCGTAGAGGTAGCACACAGCAAGCGTGACTTACTCATCGCTCCTATGGTTTCCCGGCATATTGATTTCTTAGAAGCTCTGTCTGCTCAATCAGAATTACCAGTTGAAGAGGACAAGATTAAAGAGGCACTCAGTCAAACAGATATCCTAATAGGTTCCGCACCTGTCGGCCCAACCACAGTGAAGCGCATACTTAAGTTTAGTAACCGTCTACCTAATGTTCGTTTCGGCTCAACGGAAACCTGTCTCCAAGTGATGGCCACACCGAGGGCGATGTCGAGGGATGAGCTCACCAAAGCATTTCAAGTCGGCTGGTCGCACTACTATAAAGGTGAAAAAACAGTCGGTTATTACATCGGCCGAGAGCATCCCCCTTTTACCCGGGTTAAAGTGATGAAGTCCATTGATCCAGAGAGCAAAGCTTATTTTCAGCCTTGTGAAACTGATGAGCCTGGTTACCTTATTACACAAGGCCCCAATATCATGAATTGCTATGTAGGCGATACTGAAGCTACCAAGGCTGTTTTTAGGGAAGGTTGGTATACCGGCCTTAGAGACATCGTTTTTGTCTTAAGGAATAAGAAGGATGGACAGCTAGATTACTATTGGATGTCTAGAGATTCTGCGCTTCTTATCCGTGGTGGTGCCAATTATGCCTATGACCAGGTTACAGCGGAACTGTCAAAGGTGTTGGTAGAAGGCTTTCACCTAAAAGTCGAACAGTTTAAATTAGCTGTGATAGGTCTTCGGGTAGAAACTGAACACGAAGACAGCTGCTGTGTAACCATTGAACTCAGCAAAGAAGTGGCCGATATGGAACCACAATTGGAGGCTAGTTTTGTAGAAAAAGCCTGTAAGAGGGTTTCGAAAGGTGCCCGTCCTGACTATATCCGATTTGCAAAGATTCCCACGAGTTTTAAGGGGGAAGTACTTGTCTCCGAGTTAAAACAGGATTTTAAGAAATCACTTGAGCATGAAGGCGTAGTATTATACGAGTGAAGACCACGATCAATAGGAGCATCGGAAGGACCAATAAACAAAAGTCCAGTTCGTGTCCTCCTCGGGAGGCAGTTGGAGCTCAAGACGACGGACAGCAAGGAAAAGAGCGACGTTAGGTGACTTCAATCCCAAGGTTGGGGATTCAGGATTTGCTTACATGGGTCATCTAAGTTTCACACTTCGGGTCATGCCATTGCGTGGGTAAGACATATATTCTGCCATCTGAGGGCCTTCGACTTTTCCTTGAGTCTCCCCTTATGTCTTTAGTCTACCAGCATGGTTCTCGTTATAGGTCAGCATCGAATTGATACTAGTCGCAGCCCCGCGAAAAGATAAATAGGTGGGTAACTGAGATGCAACAAACTTCTTGACGAGCGGTAAAAGTTCTTGCATGTCTTCTGGAACAGTACCGACTTGCAGTACGATAGCTATCGGTTTTGAAGATCTTTGGCTGGCTTCCAGCATTGCATCCACCCATGAGGAAAACATTTCGCCCCGCGCAAAGCCGCTCAAGTCCAAGAACCCAGCCAAGAAGTCAATCCCTTGCCATCGCGAAACAATGCTGACCACCTCTCCTAGCTTGTCAGCTTCCACAAAGGTCTGTGAGTAGTCTAAAGGATTTGAAATAATATTGCCTGCTGCCGGACTGAACTCGCGTACCCTTTTTCTGATTCCTTCAGGCAGCGATGGTACTCTCAGCCCTCTTTTTTCAAATTCATCGGCTATCAGAACACTATTTCCACCACCAGCGCCTATCAAGGCAGCATTTCTTCCTTCAGGAAGAGGCATAAACAAACATGTCACCAACATATCGGCCAGTTCTTCCAGAGAATAAACCCGAATGATTCTCAATTGGCTACAGAGGGAATCCCACGTTGCTTGGCTCCCAGCGAGTGCCCCAGTATGCCCAGCCGCTGCCCTTGTTCCTCCTTCACCAACTCCTCCTTTGAGAAGTATCACCACCTTTTTCTCCGCGGCTTGCTCTAGCACCCTACGGAACCTTCTCCCATCCTTGACCCCCTCGATGTACAAAGCTACTACATCAGTATCGGGGTCAGCGGCTACATACTCAAGAAAATCGCTTTCGTTAAGATCGGAAGCATTGCCATAGCTGACAACTTTGCTGAAGCGAACACCCCGCCACCCCACTTGTCTAACTATACTTCCGGCATTCCCACCACTCTGGCTAATAAACGCCACTGGGCCACTTTGCTTGGGGAAGCCTGGATTGAAAGAAAGGCGAGACTCAGGACAGTAAATCCCCATGCAGTTAGGGCCTATCATTCTTATGCCTCTTTCTTGAGAAGCTTCAAACAATTGAGTTTCCAGCCTTACACCTTCTTCCTCGTCAATCTCGCCGAAACCTGCAGTACAGAAATGGATTGCTCTTACCCCTTTATTGGCACATTCCTCAACCAGCCTGGGGGCTACTTTAGCACCTACGGTGCTGATCACGTAATCTACAGTATTGGGGATATCTTGAAGCCTTCGGTAGACATGCAGTCCTTTGACCTCACCGCCTTTTGGGTTTACAAGGTAGATTGGACCTTCAAATGCAAATTCGATGAGGGCTTCAAGAAAGACTCTTGTCCAATGATGAGGATTACTGATTGAAATTCCGGCAAGGGCAATTGAACGGGGATGAAAAATCGGCTCTAGACCCTCACTGCTCAATTTGGACATACCGTGAAGACCTCAACCCAAAATGGGAATGTCCACGCAGCAACATTCCCGTAGTAGCGCATAATTCCACACCTGCTCTACAGTTCACATAGAATAACATACTGTATACAGCAGGACAAGCTACTTTAGTAAGCTTCTTCAGCGATCTATTTCACATTTAACAATCTAAGCAATGTACAGCTTGGCATGCCTAGATGCAAAGTTAGACTGCTGTGTAGTTTGAGGCTTGCTGATACATTAAAAGTCACGATATTGCAGAAATTGGTCGCATTGGTCTATGAGAGAGGATAGAAGTGCTGCATGATAAGTCACTGCAGCCGGCCACCAAGGGCGGCTACTTGGTGCAGTCGTTTTCGCGGACTGGCTATGGCATTGGGATATTAGTATTGCTTTAGCTAGAAGCGTGAGTTCCTTGAAAAAAAGCTGAAAGTGGTTTATCCTTTTTGGATAGGGTAAAGATGATGGCGCAGTCTATAAGCGGTACCGGGGGGATAATATAGTAGAGAGGGCTAACAAGTGACTCAAAGTAGGTTCTCCCCAAAGTTTGTTGCGGGCATAATGGTAGCCCTGTTCTTCGGCATTGCCTTATACCTCCGAATCTTTCTACCTTACGACCAAATCTTCAGCGCGGACTGGATAAAACTCGTCGGTACCGATTCCTATTATCACATGCGTATTATTGATAACCTCGTCCATAATTTCCCTCGCCTCAACTCGATTGACCCCTACATGCTTTATCCCAGCGGTATGCCAATAGGCAGTTTCTCCTTCTTTGATTATCTCCTGGCTGGTATTATCTGGCTCGTTGGTTTAGGCTCACCAACCCAGCACACTGTGGATATGGTTGGTGTCTATTTTCCAGCAGTTCTAGGTACCTTAAGTATTATCCCGGTCTATTTCATCGGTAAGGTGCTGTTCAATCGCTGGGTTGGCGTGCTAGCGGCTGGTTTAATAACCCTGTCCCCGGGTGAATTTCTGGCCAGGTCAATACTTGGCCGCGCCGACCATCATTGTGCCGAAGTGCTCTTCACCACTATAGCCATGCTGTTCCTGATCTTGGCGGTGAAAATTGCTAGAGAAAGACAGCTAAACTTAGACCATCTGAAACACCGAGACTGGGGAATTATCACCAAACCTCTTATTTACAGCTTGCTGGCTGGTATTTTTCTGGGGCTTTATCTCCTCACCTGGTTGGGAGCTTTGCTGTTTGTCTTCATCATCTTCCTCTATCTCATAATCCAGTTCATTATTGACCACGTAAAACAAAAATCCACCGACTATCTGTGCTTAGTCGGCACTGTTACCTTCTTAATAGCCCTGATAGTGTTTGCGCCGCTTTTCCAGCAAAAGGTTTATCTAACTTCGCTCATTATCGCTTTGCTCACCCCCATAGTCTTAAGCACCGTCTCCAGATTAATTACAAGCCAAAAGCTAAAGCCAGCCTACTATCCACTATCCCTAATGGGCCTTGGCCTAGCTGGACTGGCGATTTTGTATTTTATCAGCCCATCCCTTCTAAGCTCAATGCTGGAAAGGTTTAGTGTCATCATGCCAGTCGGAGCTAGGCTGACTATCCTTGAAGCCGAACCTTTCCTTTTCCCAGGTGGCGACTTCTCGTTTTTGATTGCCTGGCTTAATTTCGCTACCGGCTTTTTCCTAAGTTTTGTCTCCCTAGGCATACTTATTTACTTTGTCATCAAGCAAGGCGAGGCTGACAGGACACTATTCATTGTCTGGAGCCTAGTGATACTGGCAGCTACTTTATCTATGCGCCGTTTCGCTTACTATTTTGCCATTAATGTAGCTCTGCTCACCGGTTACTTCTCCTGGCTAGTTCTACAATTTGCCGGTTTTAAGGAAACTGCGGCTGAGCCTGTTCAAATACCTGAGAAGATGAAAAAGAAGACTAAGCAAAAGAAGAGCCGAAAGGGTGGTTTTAATCTTACTGGCAGCCGAGCAAACATG
>DUEX01000114.1 GCA_011170325.1 Dehalococcoidia bacterium
AAAACCCTTCCCGGTAGTATTATTTAATAGCGAATACTGGGAAGGATTTCTGACCTGGCTAAAGAACCTTGCCCTCGCTAAAGGGTTTATCTCCGAAGATGATTTAAGTCTACTTAGAGTTTGTGACTATCCTGATGAGGTGATTGAATGTGTTCGACGATGGTATATGAATCAGGAAGTCATCGGCAGGAAAGTATTCCCTAATTATAAGAAAGAAACCTGACATCCTGCCTAGCCCTCCTGGTAGCACTATTGGGGGCAGACCGCAGGTGCAGAGCCAGTTAGGCTCATCGATTAAGACTTGTCACATCGCACAAGTCAAAAGGGAAACCGGAATCGGAACACGCGGAGCTTGGAATACTGGTAAGCGTTATACCCTACGCAGTCATGAACCAGACCCAAAAAACAGGTTCGGATTTTCCGCTGGGCGCAGAGCATCCCCATCTTGAGATGAAGAATCAACAATCTAGCGAGATGTTCAATCTGAACTCAGCGGCGCCAGTCTTAAGTCTCGCTGATTACATCAGAGGGCTCAGGCTCACCAACTTTTGAATGCGACCCCGCATTCTCCTCCCCTTTTCGCGATGCTCTACATTAGAGTATAATGTCAAATAGACAGGCAAGGAGGGAGCGATGATAGTAGATAAGCTTCTAACACGGAGAGGATGGCGCGTAGTGGCACACTCTATGCTGGCGGCGGCTGGGATAGGTCTCCTTTACCTATTGACAAGAATGGTCATAGAGGGTATCCAGCATGGCTATCCGCTAAACTGGTGGATCTTAGGCGTGGCGATTACCCTGTCCCTATGGACAGTGGCACTTGGAAGCATGCTGGCAAAGGTCGAACTAACTGAATGGAGGTAATGCTGTGGCTAGACCAGCGGCTCCTTTCATCTTAGCAGCCCCCCTGTGTGGTGTCATTCCTTCGCGCGATTGATGATCAAGCAATATCATATCCACCAGCAACCTAGACTACTCTAGTCCTATACCACCACAAGATGATATCGGCTGAGCTGTTTGGTGGAGAAGAGGATAACATCCGTGCCTAGTGTAGCTATTGTGACCGATAGCGTTGCTGATCTACCACCTCATGTAGCTGAGGAATTCGGAATTACGGTGGTTCCGCTTGTTGTCCGCTTTGGCACTGACGTTTACCGTGATGGTCTTGACCTAAATCCCGATCAGTTCTACGGGAAACTAAAGACCAGCAAGATTTTGCCTGCGACATCCGTGCCATCCCCGGCCACATTTGCCGATGCATACGATAAGCTTGCCGAAAAAACAAACGAGATCGTGTTTATCAGTGTAACTTCCAAGCTCAGTGCCACCTATCAGGTGGCGTTACAAAGCATAGGGTTAATGAAGAAGCAATGTCGCGTAGAGGTCGTAGACTCACAGTGGGCGGTTATGGCACAAGGCTTCATTGCAATTGCTGCCGCCAAGGCAGCTCAGGCTGGGGCTAGCCTTAATGAGGTGCTGGATGTTGCTCGTCAAACCGTCCATCGGGTAGATATGCGCGCTGCCTTTGATACTCTTGAATATCTGGAACGCGGCGGGCGCATCGGCAAAGCGCAAGCATTTCTTGGTTCATTACTCAAGGTAAATCCCGTCATCGGTATGAAGGATGGCGAGGTACATCCCTATGCCAGGGAACGCTCCAGACCTAAGGCGATAGACCACCTATACAACTTTGCCGCAAGCTTTGGCAAAGTTGAAGGGCTAGCTGTGGAGTACGCCACCGACTTAGACGAGGCCAACAGGTTGGTTCAGCGACTCCATTCGAAGTATCCTCAAGTGCCTATTTACCTCTCGCGGTCAAGCCCTGTTATCGGCACGCACACAGGACCTGGCCTCATCCTTGTTAACGTGTTTGGAAACAGACAAGCCGCCGCCTAGCAATAGAGCAGTTTACAGGATTGAAACCGCCATGTCTAACTTGTATTGGTGCCTGAGAGCCAGACTAGCCAAGACAACCCAGTTTGGTAATAGCTCAGGAAACAAAGTGCTACTCAATAGCGGCTAGCGTGTGAATGTAGATGGGGTAAAAGCAACAATTGGGCGGTTTGTTGCAATCTCAAAGCATTCAAAGAAACCGGTTAGCAGTGATTAAAGAATTGCGATTCCAAACAAAAAAGGACCTGCTAAGAAAACGTCTCGCCAAATACACGAGAAAGGCATTTCGGATGCTTCCAGAAATGGATAAGCCGCGGATTCTGGATGTAGGTTGTGGTTCTGGCGTCCCGACTATGGAGCTAGCGAGGTTGAGTAATGGAGAGATAATAGGTTTGGACATCAATCAGGATCTCTTAGACATACTTGCTAAAAAGATTGAAAAGGCCGCGTTATCAGGTAGAGTTAAGGCTGTGAACTGCTCGATGCTCAAGATGGATTTCCCAGATGAGAGCTTCGACATTATCTGGGCCGAGGGTTCAACATTCATCATTGGTTTTGAAAGGGCACTCAAGGAGTGGCGACGTTTACTCAAGCACAAGAGGTTCTTGGTTACACATGAAATGACTTGGTCACGCCTGAATCCACCACAACAGGTCTATAATTACTGGAAGAGGCTTGCTGCTTCAGGGATAAGGACAGTACCAGAATACCTAGAACAAATCCCTGCCTGCGGCTACAATGTAGTTGGGTATTTTACATTACCTGAGGATACATTTTGGACTGAATATTATGGTCCTCTGGAGCAACGAATCCAAGCACTTCGCCCGAAGTATATAAATGACTCTGGGGCTCTTGAGGTACTCGGCAAGGAACAACAAGGGATTGATCTGTCCAAGAAGCACCACCAGTGGTATAGTTCAGCGTTTTTCGTTATGCAAAAGAGGTAACAAAAGTCCATAATGTGTGATTGTCTATAAAAGAAAGCTAGATATCTGTATCCGGATATCTAGCTTTCTGCAATTCTGTATACTTAGAGCTTTAGCCCTTCCCTATCCTGAACATCTTGGCCCCACATGTGGGACACACTCCCTGAGTTGCTGGTTTACCATTCTTCATTGTTATAGCCTTGGTATCCTTCATTTCCATCTTAGTTCGGCACTTCATACAGTATGCTTGTATGAATCAACCTTCCTTTATACTTGAGGCTAGAATATAACAGTTAATGCTGAGTGCTAACACTCAATTCATATAGTCATCGCATCATGTTGGAGATGACTGGAGGCCAAGTTGTCTCTACCTCATCCAAGTTCATATTCAATTACGCCCAAAAGTGAGATGGGAGTATCAAGTTGTGAGTTAGACAGGTGTATAATAAGAATGGCTATCCCGTTGATTGAAAATGGGGTAGGTAAGGGGGGTTGTCATGATAATGGGGAGTAGTAGCAGAAGGATCATCATAATCGCAGTGGGCGCGGCGATTGCTTTGATATGTATTATATTCGCAATTCCTTTTAATACGGTGTCATACTACACCACGGAAACCTACTACGATACAGAAGTTAAGCGAGAACCCTATATGACCACTGAATCATATGTTTCTAAAGAACTATGTGAGAAAGAAGAGACGCTTTTCGATGGTACACCCTATTCAGTGCCTCACGGGATTCGCGTTTCTTTCTCAACCACCCAAGCCAATACCAAGTTGATTGGCAGTTTTGAACTTCCTGCGCCTGGTGGTTTCTATGTATACGCTTCTGCGGGCAAAATAGTATACGAACTACTTGGTGAGCGAGGGAATATTGAGATTTCACTTCCGGAGGGCGACTATGAGGCTGTGTTGCGTGAAAGAGTGTCGTGGGAGAAACAAGTCTATCTAAACCTTGTGCTCAAATGGACCGAACTAGAAGAGGTAACAAAGTATAAGGAAGTCACCAAATACCGTGAAGTACCTACTCTGGTGGAAAAGCAGCGAACTGTAACCAATTATAGGAAGGCATCATTTTGGGAAATGATTTTCGGGAAGACGAAAACGGACGTAACACATGAGACCTGAAACTCTAGAAGAAAATGTAGATTTGCCCCATTCCAAGACGGATGGATTCTGCCACAGGAGAATTAGGTAAATACTGGAGATAGTATCCCGACCATTTGAATCCTTATGTACAATTGGGCAAGTGGCTTGCAGCCTGGCGCTTTCAAACTAGATTGCATTTAGTGAACGTTTGCCCGGATTGTGTGATGATAAAAAAAGGTAGTGTGAATCTGAGTCAACACTACCTTTTCTCTTTAAGTCTTGCCTATTTAGCCGAAAAAACAAAAAGCCAAGGCATCGTCCCCGCTCTTTGCGTTGGTCTTCTCATAATTGCCAAATTGTGAGAGGCAAGGGCTATGTCTACTGAGGACGGGAAACCGAGGAAGGAAGTTTCAACTCGTAGGTTGGATTCTTTTTATAGTGTGCCCCGCTTTCTTCATAGCCTCAAGAGTCAAAGGTGATGACATCCTTAGCCTTATCGGCAGCATTATCTTCCTCGTTGCTTGCCTAGTCTTCATTATCCCTTTAATTATAAAAGGAGGCGAATAAAGCAACCAAAGTGGCAAGTACAATAGCCGCATAGCTGACCCATTCTGTTGCCCTTTTATCGCTCTTTATGTCATTTTCTTTCGCTATTATCCCTTGACAGTAGGTATACACTTGTGCTATAATATACACATGGAGGGTAGCACAAATGAAAAGCCGAATGCAGAAATACACAATTCAAGACTTTAACAAACAGTTTCCGAATGATGAT
>DUEX01000115.1 GCA_011170325.1 Dehalococcoidia bacterium
AATCGCGTCCATAGGGCAAGAGTCAACGCATATGCCACAATCCTGACAAAAGCCCGGAATGGGATAGGGCAAATCGTATGGCTCTTCTTGCTTCCAGAGTTTATTGGGACATTCAAGAACAGCGACACAGACTCCTTTGTCACATCTCTCAGGGTGGCACTTCCCATAGTCCACTGCAACATTTAATTTTGGCTCCAACATCTTTTTTCAACTATCTAGAGCAATGCCTCTAACTTAGGCGGAATTACCTTTTTCCCTCCTTACATTTATGGCAATAACCTTCCAAATATAGCTCAACCTTAGTGACAAAAAAGTTATTTTTGCGTTGTACCTCGTCTATCAATTTGTTAAGTAGGGGACTCTCAAACTCAGTGACCTGCCCACAGGATTCACATACCAGATGCTGATGTTCTCCTAAGCGCTTCATCTCATAGAAACAGCGAGCCTGCCCTAAATGTCTTTCGTTTATCAGACCTTGTTCCTTAAATACATGAAGATTGCGGTAAACTGTGGCAAGGCTGATGCTGGCATCCTTCTCGCTGGCCCGGCGATACAGTTCCTTAGCATCTAGATGCTTTTCGGCCTCTTGCATAACGCTCAGTAGAAGCCTTCTCTGTGATGTATCGGGTCTGATTGTAACATGTTTGTTGAGATTGATTTTCATTCTCGTCTAATGATACAGGAAAATTTTTATTTTTGTCAAGGTGAGAACCGCATATTATTGACAACTACATTCTCTTGAAACTGTGAACAAATGTAGCCCTAATAACACTGAAGATGAGATAACCTCGGTTCTGAGTAGAAAAGGGCGGGACACGAAGCCATTTCAGTTTTGAAGCTTATAGCCTGCCTTCATCAAAATATTTCTTACACAGAGGGCAGCGGGTGAATCCTGGGGTAAGTCGAGTAGAGATCTTCCTTCCAGATTATGTTGTCTTACATCGGGATCGTAGTCTATCTTCCCTAGATAAGTTTCTCCTGTGTTTCGTAGATATTCTTCCGTTTTCTCGGTAAATCTGTGGTTGCCTATCAGGTAGAGGTGATTATAGCTAACCTTAACTTCCCTGATAATATCTCTGACCCTTTCTATATGTCTTGTGGATTTCTCGGAGGGATCCAGAATTATAAATAAGTCATCTATATCCACTACTACCTTGCGATTAAAATGCTCCAATCCCGCAGGCGAGTCTACCAGCACCTGTCGATAATCTTTAACTAGAGTGGGAATGAAGTCTTTGAGCACTGCGTCTGGAGCACAATAACAACCAACGGTAAACTTTGTTCCTAGAGCAATAAAGTCAAATTCTTTCCCTTTGTACAGGACAGATTGCATCATATCCAATAAGAGATTATAGCCTGTGCGGCCTGCCTCTTTATTTTCCTCTATGACATCGTAAAGTGCAGATGAAATGGTTTTCCCACCTTTTTCGCTCAAATCTAGTCCGACCATGTCAGCCAAACTTTCATCGGGATCGAGGTCTATCAGCAGCTTGGGGGAGTTCAGATACTTGCTAGCCAAAGCTACGAAGGTAGATTTTCCTGTTCCCCCTCTCCCTGTAGAGACAATTACTTTGCCCATAGCCAAATTAAGACCTAATTTGATAACGTGCCTTTGATAAAACACTTCTTACAGACAAACAAGCAGCTGAATCTTCTGGCATCTCTAGCAAGGATTTACCCTCCAGATTGTACTGCTCCAAACGAGCGTCGTAGTCTATTTTGCCCAAATAGATTTCACCTGTGTTCTGCAGATATTCCTCTGCTTCTTCGTCGCACTCGTGGTTTGCCACCAGGTAAAAGTGACCGTATCTAATTCCTACCTGTTCGATAATCTCTTTAAGCCTCCCTATGTGTTTCAAAGATTTGTCGGACGGGTCACATAAGACAAAAAGGTCGTTTATTTCTGATACTATATTCCGATTCAGATGCTCTACGCCGGCTGGAGAGTCTACTACTAGGTTAGTATAGTTCCTAGCTAGGCGGGGGATTCCCCTCCTAAGTATCTCGTCCGGAGCGCAAAGACAACCTTCGGTGAGTTTTGTTCCCAGGCTGATAAGGTCAATTCTCTTTCCTTCATACAAACAATCGCTCCACAGTAAAGATTCCATTTGGTCATGTGTTGTAATCGTGGGGCTTATGTTTTTTTTCCTTTTTTCAACAACGTCGTAAAGAGCTTCGCAAACACTCCTTTTTCCTTCCTTATGAAAGTCAAACCCAAGCATGTCGGCGAGGCTAAGGTCAGGGTCAAGGTCAACAAGTAATGTTGGGGGTTTCAAGTATCTGCTTATCAGAGCAGTAAAAGATGATTTCCCTGCTCCACCTCTTCCCGTGGCAACAATTTTTCTGCCCATTATACAACTTTCTGTGGCGCCTCATCATAGTTGAATTACTAGTCCTGCACCACACTCCGAGGCTTTGCCTGGGAACAAATCTAATATCTGCCTCTTATATTGGGTGCAGTGGCAGGGGTAAATTAGGGATAGACTCTCGAAAAGCCTAAAGTCCTGGAATCCGTGGAAGCCACCAGCGATGCCATAGACCTTTCCAAATTTCGAGGCGGCGCTAAGAATATTCCTCATGGCTGGATGAGCACATCCTGTTACTACAAATATCCCTTTATCCGTCTTGAGTGCCAGAGATTGCTCTATCGCTTCTAGTTCGCCAGTGGAAAAGATATTAGCACAAATCTCCATCGCATCTTCAATAATAGTCACCTTTCTCCCTGGGAGAACTCCTCTGAATGAACTGGGGAGAAAAAGATGGGCACTTCTATTTATTTTCAGAATCTGGGAAAGTCCTCCAGTATGATCTCCGTGAGCATGTGAGATCGCAATAGTCTCTATGCTAGTTGGATCTATATTGAGTTCTTTCATATTATGTAGCAGTGTGGGGCTGTCAGCACCAGTATCAAATAAAACTGGTAGAGCCTCCTGACTTTCGATAAAGGCAGAAAAACCCCATCCTGCCCTTAATCCCGCCCTTTTTACTTCATTGTCATAAACAATCGTAATTTTCATTTTTCAGCCCTATCACCTTTCTAAGTTCGCCGATGGTAACTAGCCGCTCGATATATCGTGGCAGCTGTGGGTTGGTCCTTACCAGGCGACATAAACACATCTTGTGATGGCGGCTTGGCCGTGATGCTAAATGGAATCTAGAACTGGAGTTCAACACCAGCAACAGTTAATTCCTCATCTGTAACTGACTTCAAGGGGATAGGAGCATTTACATCCATGCCTGGTTCGTTTTTAAAGATTTCGGCAAGCTCCCTATTCAGCATGAAAATGAACCGGGCAAGTGGCAAATCCATGGAACAAGCATCTTGACACTGGCCACAATTTACGCAAGAATCCATGACATGGACGCTTCTTACCATAGGGAACATAATATCAGGTGGGATTTCTCCGGGAGCTACGATTCCTCTATCTGCCTCAAGAATACAGTCTTTACAGTAGCATATAGGGCAAGCATCCCGACAGCCATAGCACTTGATGCAGCGGCTAAACTGCCCATGCCAGTAGTTGAACTTCTCCTCAGTGCTCATGTCCCTTAAGCTGGCAAAATCCCTCTCTTGCCATTTCCGAGCCAACGAGATCTCTTCTTCATTCCTTTTCTTCCGACTTTCTATCGCCGCGCTATCAGGCTTTTCTACCTTGATATATCCAGCTTCAATTGCTTTCTCGATGAAATCAGATCCCTTTTCAGAACAGACCTCGATGAAAGTCGCTTTCTTGCCATCTGTTCCCCATTTGCCACAGGCTATATCTGCCATAATAGGTATGTTGATGTCACACCTGCGGCAGTTCTCCCTTCTCCCGTATCCTTTTTGCTCAAGCTCGTCCAAGTCCTTCTGCTTCTCAGTCCCATCCTTTAAGGTGATAATTAATTTTCCCTCTTCTAAATCCTCTCGTATGATATCAGCGGGATTCACCTCAAATTCTTCACGAAACATCTGCTTTGAAACTACTGAAGGCAGTGTGCCGGTGCAGTTAAGGCCAATGAGAGTTAGATTATCCATGTTGATCTGAGCTCTTTTAGCTAGCTCGATAATGGCTCTGGCATCACAGGGCTTGCATACTACAGCTATTTTCATATCGAAAGCGCCATTAACGTACTCCTTGAGAAATCTGGCGAAATTAGGCGAAACACAATGCAGCGATCCTGCTGTCTCTATAACTGCCTCGGGATCAGTTATCAGCATAGGGACGCCATCATACCTATCGCCGTCCCTGGCTTTTATTGCCAGCACTGCATCCACCATTTTGCTCTCTAGGGCAAATTTAAGCAGAGAAGTCACTGCACCCCCATGTTCAGACCTTTTAAGGATTTCATCATCAGAAGACCGTGCAAGATACATATCTCCCTTCATTACATTACCTCCCTTGGTGATTGCTATTTAATTCTCCTGGCCGCGACATTTTCCAGAACTCTATACATAATTAGTTTCCAGTCCTATCTCGGTTTATCGCTTCACCTTTAGTCTGGCAGCACAGACTTTGGTTTCGGCGCATTTGGCACTGGGGTCTAAAACTGAGATTGTAAGCACATTGGCAAGGGATTCAGAAAAGTGGAAGGGAACAAACAATAGCCCTGGAGGCACTTCATCAGTCACCTTGGCTTCAGCTTCTATACTCCCCCGCCTTGTCTCTAGGGTAACCATGTCCTTGTTTTGAATCCCCTCCTTGCTGGCATCCTCAGGGTTAACCTCAACAAAACCACGCTGAACCTCGTCAACCAGCCTTGGCGTTCTCCGGCTCATTGCTCCTGTATGATAATGAAACATGCTCCTCCCTGTGGTCAGAACGTAGGGATACTCGTCATCAGTCAATTCCGCCGGAGGCTTAAACTCCACAGCCTGAAAGTGTCCTAGACCATCGGGGGTATTAAACTTCTCTAAAAACATAGTGGGAGTGCCCGGGTGGTCTTCCGAAGGACAAGGCCAGTGAATTCCTCCTACCGTGTTGCCCAGTCGTTCGTAACTTATCCCTTTGTATTGGGGAACAAATTTTCTTATTTCTTCAAATATCTCTCCGCTTGAAGAAAAATCAAATTTATCCTTGTAGCCCATTTTTTCCGCCAGTCTGCATATAATCCACCAATCAGGCTTGGCTTCACCGGGGGGTTCAACGACTTTGTTTACTTTTTGCACTCTCCTATCTATCCAGGTATGGGTAGCTTCTCTTTCCACCCAGGTAGCCGCTGGCAGAACCACATGGGCAAGACTGCTTATCTCAGTGGGAAATATGTCCTGAGCCACCAA
>DUEX01000116.1 GCA_011170325.1 Dehalococcoidia bacterium
CAAGAGAAGTGAGTCCTTCCAGTTCAGAGGCAAGAATGCCACCTTCAGGTTTGTCAATAGCCTTCCTTACCAATGCCTCAAGATTGGGGTCGGGGAAGATGCCCTCTTCAGTACAGGCAAAAAGACCGAGTATCATTACTAGGAATAGAGATAAGAGTATACGTTCAGCAGCCATCTGTTTCCTTACGATACTTATCAAGAAAAAGTAGAGGCATTATACCACCAATTAGGCAACGAAATAAAAAAGAAAACCTTTTCTAATCTAATGTGACGAAATGCAGTTTTGTCACATTCAAGCACTGTCGTATATGACAATCTACTATCTTGTGACCAGGCCACCAATTGTCCAGCCTCCTACGCAAATACAACTGTTTATAAATAATTTAACACCAATAACAACAAAAGGCACTAGGTTGGCCTCTGGCCCGCAATAAAATTAAAAGTCGGCACGACGGAAGAGGCGAGGGTGCTAATTGATATAAAGTTAGCATTACTCAACATCGTTTCTATTTGAGAAGGGATGCGAGCTCTGCCGCCCATTAACGTATCACGCAGTCGGGATAGCGCAGCTTGAAGCTCCATCCCCGGTATGGCAATCGTCTGCACCAGTACCCATCCGCCGGGTTGAAGCGCTTTCCAGATATTCCGCAAACCACGTTTCACCACTTCATCCGACATGAAAGATTGCGGGAAGTAAACAAGGTCAAACGCCTCTTCGTCGGCCATGTCCTCGACGGCTTGCTTCCGTAGCTCGATTCGGTCGGTGAGTCCGGCTGCCGTGATGTTCTGACGCGCCTCATTTAGGGGTGCATCTTGTGGTTCCAGGCCAACAGCATACAAATTCGGTAATAAACGACATGCGGCGATTGATATGCCTCCCATACCGCAGCCAACGTCCAAGAATCTTGCTGATGGTACCTGCAACCGCGATGCAAGGTCGCCCAGTTTGGGGACCAACTCTCTAAATATGGAATCGCCTAAACGAAAGGCTGCCCTGCCCATGGATTGCAGAATCTCCGGTTCCGTGAAGTTCCACCCAAGCTCTGTTGTTGGTTCCCTGGCGCTATCGATTAGATTTCTACTTTCGAAATAGTTCGACTTCAGGTTTCCCAGAAAGAAAGCCTTCCTCGGCGGAGTAACAAGGGGCAATAGGCCTTTATCCGCGGTATAAGTATCTCCTTCGCGCTGTGCCAGGTTTAGAGCAACAAGGATATCTAGTATACGCTCTACCAGCGCAATTGGGACTTCAGCATGCTCGCTGACATACGATAGCGTTCTAGGCTCGTCAAGTTGTTCCAGGACTCCTTTTTCAGCCGCGTAAGACAGGGCAGAGAATGTCCAGACTGACCCAATCAGCCTTTCGAAAATCTGCAGAACTTCCGCCGTTTCCATATTTCCTTTCCTCCACCCGCTCGCTTCAGGTGCCCTCATTTTACTGCGACTTCTATCTATGCCGCAACATATTATGAGTGAATGCTACAAAATGCAAGAATGTCTCATAGGGATACCGTTGAACGAAGATCCGGATGTTTGTCTAACCGTAATATCAAACCAACCAATCCCCTACCCGCGTTTAAACCATGAATATATCCCCGTTGAAGCGATGTCATTTAAAAAATGGGAAGGGTATAGGGATAGTAAAGAGCGATTAGAGAGATGCGTCGGGAGTACAGTCCAGTGGGAGAGTTAGTGACGGCTAGCTAGCTGGTACGCCACATCGCTGAGGATGTGACGGAATGAAATTTTATTACTCAACACGCCCTTTTAGTCAAGTCTTAGTTACAGTAATGATTCCAGAGGATAGTCCATCGAGGTAAGGGCTACATTTTAACCATTTCGAGTAGTTGAATTATACCTTGACAAGCTAGGTCTCGTCTCTCAATTTGAAACCTAGCTTTTCTAATTTCGTTGGTTAGGCTTCGGCTTTGTAGCATTTGATAAGCTTCTTTGCTCTCATCAAGCTTAGTAAAAGCAACCGCGGTTAGCCTTCTGAGTCCACTTTCCGGCAAGTTGTAATCAATCACATATAAAGTGCCTTTGGGTGCTAAGATTCGATGTATCTCTATCAGAGTCCTACGCCTTTGCTTCCCTCCCATATGGTGTAGCCCAAAGGAAACAAAACACTTATCGAACCGAGATGAATCAAACGGTAAACAATCGGCACTGGCCCTCAGGAAAGTTGCCGGGATACGCGGAGTTTTTCTTCTAGCCAAATCGAGAGCGGACTCAGAAATATCCACTCCAAACACCTGTCCTGTCAATCCTTGCCTTGCGATCACAGATGTTAGTTCTCCAGCTCCGCAGCATACATCAAGAATCGAATCACCGGCTGCTAGAGAAGCAAACTTAAAGCACCTTCGTCGAAAGGATGTCTCCCCGCCGCAAGGAAGATAAAAAAGGAAATTAAATGCGGAATTATAGCAACTTATCCATGTACTGAAGACTCTTGATACAACATACCCAAACTTAGAAAGTCTTTCTGTCATTCAGTTTCACTCGCTTTATATGCCCAGCTATACTCAAGTGAAGACCAAATTTACATTGTATAGATGAGACCACTCAGAATCAATTCAGCCTAGTAAACTGACTTGACCTGCCCCATATAGAATACCACTTCTTAAGTTAGAGCTACTGTTATTCTAGCCTCAGGAGTAGCTAGCTGATGATCCTGGGAGCTATGAGGAGATACATGATTGTACTCCCACCTCCACTACTTAATCAATACTTGGCTTCCCGTTGATTTTAAAACCAACCAATCCCCTGCCCGCGTGAAAACGACGGATATATGCCTAATGAAGCGATGTCAATTAAAAATAGGGAGGGTATAGGGATAGTAAAAGAGCGATTAGAGAGATGCATCAGGCGTTTAGTCCCTTGGCAGAGTTATTTGCGGTTAGCTATTTGGCACGTTACATAGTTGAGGATGTGACAGGATGCAATTCTGTTGCATTCAAGCGCTGGCGAAGAATACTATTGGGTGGGTGGCTGCTGACGCTGGGAACAAGAACATTCAGTTTCTCAAAAGAGACATAGTAGTCAGAATGGCACCAGTAAATTGTTGATATCCCCTTGACGTCCCGATATCTTAACAGTAAGATAGCATTGCTTCTGGCATAAGTCTGTGCAGTCGATACCCGGTAAGGAGATATCCCCCTATGCCAAAGATACTTCTAAATGGCACCAGAATCTACTATCAGCAGGATGGGGAAGGGTCCAGAGTTTTACTGCTGTTCAATGGTGCCGGTTGCACTGCCCGAACGTGGGGTGAGATGGCTGAAGGCCTTACTGGTATGGGGCA
>DUEX01000117.1 GCA_011170325.1 Dehalococcoidia bacterium
CAACCACCGCACCCTGCCTACAAGGAGTGCAAGTCAGATGCCGTCATAGGCAAGCTCTCAGCAGTTCCGTATCGAATAGTCGGTGAGTGGCGCATTATGGAGGGTAAAAAGCAGGGGGTCGGGAACGTATGCGGTGCGGGTGCACAATTGTCAGGAATGTGCAACAGCGGTTCAGTGCGCCACGCAGAGCGCTGAATTGCGCAAGGGGAGAGCTTGACAAAGGTCGGTGCGCCACTTGAAGTGTAAGTGAATGGCCGATGCCAACTCAGACCAACAAAGGACAGACGCAATCGCTTCTATACCTGCTCAGCAGTACTATATAGCCGACAGCGCGCAGGCTCTAGACCCCAGATAGGGTTTTTCCTATCTGCCCCACGGAATTACCCCACGGCGCCCCATACTCGGCCGGCTCCGGGCCGTTTTCCCGTAAACACTATCTGGATCGTTTGGAAATCCTATCTGTTTTTTTGAAAAATGCCTAGGGATTAGCCTGCGCAATTTGCAGCTGGCGTCACCCACTATAGGCCCTCTCCAGAGGTATGTTTGCGTTCAGGTTTGAGTCCCGTATCGGGGGGCCAGAGCATACAATAGGCAGAACTTTTAGCCTAACCTTCGGCCTCAGTACCTAGGATTTTTGTGACTGCACACTCTAGGCAGTTATTGCTCCTATTTTGTTTATATGCTTTACTGCTGTCCGAATTCCCTTCTTGATACTACTGTCAATATGATGGCTGGTATTCCCAAGAATGTGACAGAAAGGAGAGTAGAGATGGAACCAGCAAGTGCCATCCCCCAAACACTTCTCTTCACTGAGCATATACCGCCCAATATGGACAAGACTCCGGGCACTATTAGTGCTGTAGCTAGTATCACGATGATCGTAGTAACAAATGACATACTAGGTGCACCGCTAAGCTCCACAGAATACATCACATAATTGGCCCAAGACGCGGCCATTGGTTGACCTAGCAGCCCCAAAACGCTAATACCTCCAATAAAAAGGAAGATGCCTGAGATTATGTTTAGAACTCCGGCAGTCGTAGGTTTCCACGTTCTTTTCATCTGTTAGTCTCCTTGAGTATCAGTTCTCAAAAATGAATATCTCGTCTATGTTGGTCTTCAAAGCCCTGGCAACATTGTGAGCCAGCCTTAGAGAAGGGTTATATTTCCCTTGTTCCAGGAAAATAATCGTTTCTCGCCTAACGCCAACTATCTCGGCCAGTTTTTCCTGTGTGAGATTATGCTTGGCTCGAAATTCCTTTATCCGAGTTCGCATTGTCCCCTGCCTCCTACCATCAGTTGAATCCCACACGTGTCTCTCACGAAACTCTACTGAATACCCCCTTAAGGAAGATAACCAAGCCACCAGTGATTCCCACAGCAAACCCCAAGGGAGCTATGAAAACAGAAATAAAGAAAAACACAGGCTCATCCGGCATGCCTACCCTATCCCAAAAGTCTGCGCCAAACCACTGAATAAAAAGTCCGTAAATTGCATTATGCAGGAAGACACTAATAATAAAACTTCCGGCTGATACGCCGCCTACCAGCAGAAACATCCTTAGCATCTTTAGCCACTTTTCATTCAACCTGGGTTCTGCTCGCTCATAGAAGAGATAAGATAACAGGTAGACTGCTCCACCTGACAACAACAGACCACCTAGAACGTGCACCGTGCCGGGTTCACTAATCAGGATCGTGCTGAAGGGTAACATCAGGAATGCCAAAGCTAGAGCGAAGAAAATGAACCCGTTCCGTATTGACTTGTCGATGTTCCCTCGCACCCTCTCATCAAATGGTGGCAGCCTTCTCCTCGTTAGCAGGGACCAAAATTCACGGTGACCGAAGAGCAATACCCCAGCAACCAGAGCAACGGCAACGTAGTATGCCCTTATGGATACAAGTATAATAGTCACTAACAATGCAGTGATGAAAATGCCTAATAGAACCCTTTTTACTCTCATGTCACAGCCTCCTGTAGTTAAATAATTCTAACGTTATATAATTCTAACATACACCATATTTGTAGTTTTGTCAATACCTTTAGATGACTTTTTCAACAATTAATTGTAAGTAGGCTATGTTGTATGTAACAAAGCGCCAGATTTTGTAGCCACGCTAGCGCTTATCATCTAGACGGTTTCCCATTCAGTATGGTTGATTGCAGCTGGTGGGCGTAGGATAATACAGTAAGCTAACGTAACGGCTAGGAAAACGTTATCCTAAGGAGGGATGACATGGAAAAGGGGCATCCAATCAAGATAAAAGTATATGCTAGAGCAATTGTAGCGATCCTGCTTATCACTGTTTGGAGTTTGGTTGCACTCTCAGGCTTGATACTGTGGCTTGCACCTTCTGGGCCACGTTCCGGCAGGCAATTGCTACTATTGGGGCTGACTAAGGGTGAATGGGGCGATATGCACTTTTGGATAGCTGTAGCCACGTTTTTGGTGACGATAGTCCACATTGCAGTTGACTGGAAAGCACTGCGTGGTGTTATCCGTTACCTGGTAAGTGTCCACCGAGAAAAGCATGCACTATAGAGAAATACTGAACCCAACAGGCGAGTACGTCATCCTGTGAATCCTACGGCCACTCGGTTAATGTCGGGCCAAAAAAGAACTCACGACACACAATCTGACTGTTCGTTGAATGTACTAAACGCCGACTTTACCCTATGAACCCATCAATCGGCCCTCAGCGAGGCCGATTGCCGGGACAGAGCCGCGGAACTCGTCAAGCAGGTGGAGCCCTCGGCTTCGGCGCCTGGGGCTCCTTCTCTTGCAGAGCCACCTCAACGGTGCGACCGGCACGAACCGAGGAGCCGGACAATTTCGACCAGGCAGGCGGGAGCCTACCCAGGTGGTGGAAAGGCGCACCGGGTCGGCGAGGTTTGAGGGCAGCCTGAGGTTCTACAAGCCGCTGCTGGGCTAGTCCACAAATCTGAAGCTGTCAACTATACGACTGAAGGTGGGCTCGTATTCATCCCAGCAATCGGGAGTACAGGTACAGGTGACCACCCAACCTGTCTTGCCCTCTACCAGAAAGGCCTGCACATGTTGTACCGGCATCACTTGGTAGTCAAACGTAGCCACAACCTTGACCGCTGGTACACCATTTATCTCTGTTCCTCTCTCAGATATGATGGTGTATCGCTCTAGCTCCTCTCTCACCCGTTGCTTGTTTTCCTCCCAGTACGCTTGGACGCTTACCCTAGACGGCAAGGTTTCCCTGACCACATTCACGTTCGCAAACCCACCGCCACAGGCCACGGGAGCCCAAAAACCAGCGGCAACGACAAAAGCAGCACCTTCCTCTTGCTCAAACATTTCTTGCGGCAATTCATCCCAGTCTTTCGGGCAATCAAAGGAGAAGCCGTACTGCGAGTTGGTATAGGTCTTGGTTTCCTCGATGGGTGGTGGAGGAGCTACTGCTTCTTCGGGTGGCCCACAAGCCACGATTGAGCTGGCTAATAGAAGAACCAACCCCACAATTGGAATCGGATGCCACTTGCGTCTCTTCATCACAATCTCATATCGAACTTATTGAAGCTAACAACAACCCAGTGTAGCCCCAATTATACACTCAACTAGGGTGAGATGGAATGCTTAAGAAGCAAAGGACTACTAATCCGCTGCCCAAAGCTAATTCGTTGAGCAATTGGAGCCGACCCGCCACGTGAGAACCGAGGAGCTGCACGAGGAGGCGGCGAGGTTCGCCCTATCCTTTGGTACGTCTTTACCTAGGATTTCTCATTACAACTTGCGATGAGGAATCAGGATACCTCATCGCTCCTGTCGCCAATAGTATATCCATGGCATCTGGTTGTCAATCTCCCTCTCGGAGCCCTACAGTAATCCTCGACATGCGAGCCGACAGCGCGCAGGTTTTAGACCCCAGATAGGAAAACCCCTATCTGTGTGGAATTACCCCCCGG
>DUEX01000118.1 GCA_011170325.1 Dehalococcoidia bacterium
GGTGGATAGGGAAAGGCCAACGTAATGCTACAAGCTGCCTCTGAAGTTATACGGTCGCCTGTCCTGACGGCAACTCTTGCTTAAGAAGCGTTACAATAGTTCGAGGTGGGTCATCAAACTGTCCTAATATAGTTTACACAGAAACGGCCCCGAGCCGGCTGAACAGGGGCTGCCGGGGGGTAATCCCCCGCAGATAGGGAAAACCCTATTTGGAGCCTAGAACTAAATGGTTTTACGGCTTATTTATGAGCCGATAAAACCTTAGATTTCTTAGGCCTGTTTTAATCGTTATTTTTTGAAGCCTGCTTTTGCAGTGCGGCCGTCTGCGTCTGGTACTTTACCCGCGGCTTATATTTTGCCACAAATTTGAAGCTAAAATCCTCTCAAACCTGGATGGAAAATCGGGAGCATTTTCATTTTAGCTGACAATTTGCCAACGTAGTTCAGTGAGCTCATTCCAGATTCTTTCTGAGGTTTATGGCTACAACGGAGAGAATGATAGCAGTGATACCTATCGCCTCACCGGCAGCGCTCATCTGCCAATCTTCTGTCCCAAATCCTGCTAGAGCCCACCCTATAAATGTATCGATAATCCACGAGCAGCCTACAATGAACAACACCCAGACGCTTATTGATGCTAGAGCTTTGAAAATAGATGGCATTCTCTCACCTCCTGTCTAAATTATAGCTAGACTATACACTATATTTGCATCTTGTCAATATGCCCTGCCGTTCATCCCCTCGAATCCAAACCCCTGCTACCAAGGGAACTTAAGAGGCAAGGAGATGAAATCTGCACCTTTTCTATTCATATCACTCTGGGGCTTAAGATAACAATCAGCCATAAAGTGCAGTGGGGCATTCAGGCTGGAGACTTGTCGGGTCAACACTCCAGATGTCACTAGTTAGAATACTGCTTCCACCACCTACAAACGAAGAGCGCTTTGCACGATGAATTACGGAGTTAGCCAAGCCATGCTAAAATAGGTAGAATGTGAAAAAGTCTAGCTGCTACTGTATTTGTAGCTTCAGGGAGGTATGTGATGATGCCACAATTCGCGTCAGGTTCACCGCTTCTAGAAAGTATATGGGCTGGTGGGGTATTAATTGCTTCTGTTTTAGTGGCGTGGTTCATTGTGTTGGCCATGGGATACACAAGACGAAGGTTTGAAAAGCGGAGCAAAACCGCCTTTACCCCTCAGTTATTACAGTCCATTTCTAGGCCAGTTTTCTTTCTGTTAGTATCTGAAGGATTTCTCCTAGCGCTGAGCTCCCTGTCCTATTTGGCACCGTGGCGCTCTCACTTGGGAAAAGCTGCTATAGCCGTTGCGATTGTTTTCGTTACTTACGGATTGGCAGCAAGTGTACTGCCGTCGCTAGGCTGGTATCTGCGTAAGAAAAAGGTACGGCCAAGCCTCACACGTCTTGTGCAAAGGGTTACAATGATAATTGTCTATATTGTTGGATTACTTGTGCTACTGGACTACTTGGGGATTGCCATCAGTCCTATAATAGCAGGACTTGGAATTGGTGGTCTGGCGGTAGCTTTAGCACTTCAACCAACTTTTGGCAACTTTTTCGCTGGTGCCCAGATTGTGTTTGACAGGATGGTGCATGTGGGTGACTACATTGAATTGGACAGCGGCGAAAGAGGATACGTTGTCGATGTAGGCTGGCGCAGCACGCGAGTTCGCACAACCTTCAATAATCTGATGGTCATTCCCAACTCCCGTCTAATAGAAACTATAGTCACAAACTACTGTGGCCCAGGCATGGAACTGGCAGTTATGGTAGAGTCAGGTGTCAGCTACAGCAGTGACTTGGCTCAAGTGGAAGAGGTAGCCTTGGCAGTGGCGCGGGAGATAATTGAAGAGTTACCAGAGGCTGTAAAGACGCGTGAACCATGGTTCGCATTTGATGAATTCGCAGACTCGAACATCAACTTTTGGGTTTGGCTTTATGCGACGGACAGAGTTGGTTCGTTCCGTGTGAGAAGTGAGCTCATTAAGCGTCTTCACGCCCGCTTTGGCCAGGAGGGGATAACAATCAACTATCCTGTTCGATTGCTCACCTACGAGGATTCCAAAGATAAGAGGCCTCTCCTCCCATCAGATGCTACCAGCTTGGAGGGTTCAACTGAGAATCACTGATGCAGTGAGCTTGTGTTGCTAATCTTAGTTTGCCTACTATCGAGTGCTCTTGCCTACTTTTTGGGCATACCGAGCAGACGATAGTTAGAACACCGCGGACCACCATCCCCATGCCGAGGGTGTATCGTAGGGCAGGGTAACTGGCTCTACGTTTTTCTTGCCCAGCTGTTCGATGATACTTTCTTGATTGACCACCGACGACCACAATGTTGTTATCTAAGTTGAAGCCGTTGCAGCCAAGCTTGTGTGCCTCCTCACTGGCGGCGTAATCAAGAAAGAAATCATATGTAACAAAAACTTGGGTTTTTACCTTGTAACACAAGGCCAGAATGCAAGATTGCACTTTCCATCGTATTGTTGACGATGCTCAGGCTTCAAGTTTGTTCAACTGTCTACCTGAGAGTCTATCTGCCCCCATCTGAGTGGTCTCCTGTTTCCTGTTTTACCCTTCTGGCAACCTATCTGCGCCTACCTGAGCCTCTTTGCATAAGGAAAACCTATGTGATTTTCAGAATAAACATGGCAATAGAAGGGAATCAGACAAAGGATTTTGTTAGGAAAGGGATTAAGCGGCAATGACCTGGTATTCGCCTACTTGGATGGGACTCCTTTTAATCCTGGCACAGTCACTCACAGGTTTGCCAACGTTCTGAAGA
>DUEX01000119.1 GCA_011170325.1 Dehalococcoidia bacterium
ACTACTACTCGCTGGCTAGAGCGACCGCCTGGCTCTTCTCTTGACACGCATTATGGGATTATCAACAATTGATTTAAATGGTTTCCAGACTCTACGTCGTGCTCCAGACAGTATAGAAGACCAAAATGGTAGGAATTTAATACGTACGTTCACCTTGCCGGAGATCGGTTGTTTACACTCCATAACAATATTGGATACGGCAGTACCCAAACAAAGAATAACGAAACTAACCTCCCTGATTGCCTTACTTAAAACCCGTTGGAGGTAGCATTATGGATATTAAACAAGCTTCCAAAGAACTAAGCTCACGACAACAAGGCAATCTTATGAAATTATCCATCGTGGTCCCTGCCTATAACGAGCGGAATAGAATCAAGCCTACACTAGTAGACTATGTCAATTACTTCTCTAAGAAATATGAGTTCGAACTAATAGTGGTGTTGAATGGCTGCACTGATGGAACCAAAGATTTGGTTGAGAATTTCGCCAAGGAACATCCTGAGCTAAGGTGGTGGAGTTTCCCGCGAAGATTGGGTAAGGCGGGAGCAATAATCGAAGGATTCAAGGTTGCTGATGGTGACATGATTGGTTTCGTAGATGCAGATAAGTCAGTCTCGGCCGAGGAGTTCAATAAGCTGGTTACAGCATTGCAGAACTATGATGGCGCAATAGCATCAAGATGGTTACCTGATTCGAACACAATGATTAATGAAACTAGAAGGAGGAAATTCGCCCGCTGGGGATATAGACTACTCGTTCGATTACTTTTTGGCTTGTCCTTCAAGGACACACAGTGTGGTGCTAAGGTATTCAAAGGGCACGTTGTAAAGGACGAGGTTTTGAAGTTAAGCAATGTAGGTGCGGATGTCGACATCGACTTGCTTTATCGAACCACGAAGAAAGGATACAGAATAAAGGAAGTTCCCATAACATGGCTCTATCACATGGAAACTCGGCTTAAACTCAAGGACATTATTATTCCAATGTTTCTGGCATTAGTGCGCTTGAGAATAGTAAACTCTCCCCTGAGAGTTCTCTTGCCCCATTTTGGAAAAGGCTGAAAAATGGAAATCGCCTTCTGCAGCTTTGTCAGCGTTTCTTCCCACGGTGGAATTGAAGTGCGCATGGCTGAGATGACAAGATTACTGACCCAACAAGGGCACAAAGTTGTGGTGTATGCTACCCCTTACAGCCATGGAGGTAGAAAGGTTAAGCCTGAGGACTTAATACCGAATATTCCCTATCAAGAAGCATGGAGACACAAGGTTAAAGCCGATGTTGCTTATATCTACTACTATTCACCCCTCGCTTGGCGAACTTTGTTCTCTGTGGATTGTCCTAAGATTGCTGCTATGCACCCCGCGGGGCTCATATTCAAATCCTCACCAAGGCATTGGCTTTTCAGAATAGTTGGAAGCCAAGACTTAGCCTCATTCGAAGCCGTTCGGATTCAAAGCCCCATTTTTAAATTTGAGCACAGTCAGGTATTCCAGATACCAGACTGGGTGGACACCAAGGCTTTCGCACAACAACAGGAAAAAGCAGGTAAATTTACACTTCTTTTTGTCGGCAGACGCCACGGCGAGAGGCGATGGCGTATCTTTCACAAAGTGGCTTCTAAATTGAAAAATCAAGGATATGATTTCGACTTTATCGCTACCGGTGAAGGAGATGAAATAATAAGAGGATTGGGCGAGGTCAACCACGACGCTATGCCTGAAGTATATTCAAGGGCTCATATTCTGCTTCAACCGTCCATTACTGATACCTTTGGCTTAGCCATTATTGAGGCGTTATCCTGCGGTATCCCTGTAATTACCACCCCTATTCCTGCCCACATAGGTTTGGAGGTACCACTCTTTTACGCTCAAAGCACCGATAAGTTCGTCGAGCGGGTGCTCAAGGTCTACGACCGCTGGTGTTACGAACCTGAACAGTATGAGAAACTCCGTTCATCTCTGCGCCAAAGCGTCCTGAAATATGACGTAGATAGCGTCTTCCCACAATTAGAAAATATGTTCGAAAGCGTGGCAAACGAGAGTGCGAGGGTGAGGGCGGAATGAAGCGCCTGCTAGTTATCTTCGTTGACGCCTTTAGGTACGATTACCTCTCTCAGCAGAGAACTCCATTCCTTAGCACAATGAGTAAGAACGGCTTCTGTACTCCGCTAAAGCCAATATTAGGTTATTCTGATGCTATAGGCGCAACTGTCTTCACCAGTGTCTACCCGCAAGATCACGGCTATTGGATCAGGTATAAGTATAGCCCTGAGACCTCACCTTTCAGAATTCTTAAAGCAATGAGATTCATTGACTACTTCCCTTCAGACTTTGTGGTCAGGGGAATTAAATTCGTTCTTTCCATCACTGTTTGCAAGATTTTGGCCAGGAATCATGGATACTCGGAACTCAGCACTCAAAACATTCCCTTTAGCGTTATCGACTTCTTCGATTGGAGCCTAAAAAAGTCGATGTTAGACCCTAATGTCTTCAGTGACTTTCCTACAGTCTTCGACATATTGCGGAAAAGCAGGATGAAATATTCCTATACTGACTGCTCCAAACTAGGTTTAGTAGCTCGTTTTGGCTCTTCTGTGAGAGCTAGGGACAGGTTAACTCAGAAATTGGATGAAATAGAACCTGATACTCAACTTATCTTCGTTTACCTTCATCAGTTGGATAATTTTGCCCATCGTTATGGTATAGATTCAGATAAATTCTTAGTCGAATTGAATCATATGGACAGAACCATTGAATTGGTTGTGGCTAAACTGAGGCAGAGGTTTGATGATGATTTTAATACCTTTATTTTCTCCGACCATGGAATGGCCGATACCAACGAATTCATTAACCTGAAGGCATTTACACGAGATGGAGGGTTTGGCAAGGACTATTTGTTCTGCTCAGACTCCACACTGATAAGGCTATGGTATTTGAATCCAGATAAGAGGCAAGAGGTTCAAAAGAGATTCAACAGCTTGGGATATGGGCACTTTCTCTCACTGGAGGA
>DUEX01000012.1 GCA_011170325.1 Dehalococcoidia bacterium
CGTCTTATAGCTGTTACTACTGCCTGGGTGCGAGCATTAGCATCCAGTTTGCGTAGTATGGAGGTTATGTGGTTCTTAATGGTCTGCTCACTGATACCAAGGTTATCTGCAATCTGCTTGTTCAGGTAGCCCTGAGCCATATAGTTGAGGATTTCAGTTTCCCTGGGGGTCAAGGGGGAGACAAAGGCTTCGACTCCTTTTCCCCAGGAGAAGTCTTGAAACTGTTGTAGCACTTGCTCAGCCACCTTAGGCTTGGAGAGAAAAGTGTCATTTATAGGGTGCTCGCCGGCAGCAGCTCTACGGATGGTAGTAACCAGCTCATCTGAGGAGACATCACGGTTTATATAGCCGGCTGCTCGAGCTTTGATTGCCTGAAAGAGCTCATCATCGTTGGGTTGGGGGGTAAGGAGTATCACTGCTACACTAGGCAGTTGTTGTTTCACGGCTCTGGCTAAGCCTAAGCCGCTGTCGGTGGGTAAATCGATGTCGAGGAGGATGACGTCCGGGTATGAGGTATTTATGGTTGACGTAAGCTCGTGGGCAGAGCTAACCTCGCCACAAACTTCAAAGTCAGCTATCTGAGTCAGGGAGGAACATATCCCCTGACGAAATAAGGGCTGCTGATCGGCTATGAGTACCTTTATTTTTTGGCCTGCTGGAGACATAAGCCACCCTGTAAATCATTTATACATTAAATTTAGCTTCAGTATAACAGGCCAATGGGGGAATGTCAATTGTAAATTAGCTATTTCTTGACGCAGTGGGGTTAAGTTAATATAATGCTTTTTGGTCTTAAGCAGAATCGGAAAGTAGAGGGGTTTTGTCATAGTGAAACTTGTCGAAGAGATGCTGGCAGGAGACGTGTTATCTTTGGCGCGATTGATCAGCTTGGTGGAGAGGGAAGGTGCTGAAGTACCGAAGATAATGAAGCTGGTTT
Source organism: Dehalococcoidia bacterium (assembly GCA_011170325.1). Lineage (GTDB taxonomy): Bacteria > Chloroflexota > Dehalococcoidia > GIF9 > UBA5629 > W265. The sequence continues at coordinate 938 of DUEX01000012.1, forward strand.
ATCCTTATCTGGGTAAAGCTTATTGTGTAGGTATAACTGGACCGCCGGGAGCAGGCAAGAGTACCGTGGTTGACCGGTTGACGGCGGTAATGAGGCAGCGGGGGTTTACAGTAGGCATAATTTGTGCTGACCCTACTAGCCCATTTACTGGTGGCGCTGTGCTTGGAGATAGGATAAGGATGCAGCAGCATTATCTTGACGACGGGGTTTTCATCCGCAGTATGGCGACACGAGGTAGTCACGGAGGTTTGCCGCGGACTACCAGCGGTGTGATCAAGCTTCTGAGTGCCTTTGGCAAAGACTTTGTTTTGGTGGAGACGGTGGGGGTAGGGCAGACCGAACTGGACATTATGCAAAATGTAGACACCACAATAGTGGTTTTGGTTCCTGAGGCTGGAGATACCATTCAGACGATGAAGGCGGGCTTATTTGAGATTGCTGACATTTTCACGGTCAATAAAGCTGACCGCCCTGGAGCTAATAATCTGATAGTTGAACTAAGGGCGATGCTTCAGCTTCATTCTAAGCAAAGTTGGTGGCAGGTGCCAGTGTTGGCTACTGAGGCAACCAATGATATAGGCATTGAAGAACTCTATGAGCAGATTGAGAAACATCGCCAAGCCTTGGAAGAAACTGGTCGATTGTCCCAGCGGCGCCAGGAACAGCGGCGGCGGGAGTTTATGGAGACGGTGGAGGGCAGGGTTACTAGTGAGCTTTTGAAGTTAGTTCAGCGAGATGAAGAGTTAAGCAAATATCTAGCAATGGTGGAAGCTGGAGAGGTTGACCCCTATTCGGTAGCTGATGAGGTAGTACGGCCAGGAGCTTTGCTATCTAGTTGGTCACGACAGTTGGCTAAAAGGCGTCCCAAAGATTAGGGCAATATTGGAAATGGCCAAAAGACGTAGTGAATCCCCCACGAAATCTGTGACTTTGCGCCGTGGGCACAAGTATGACGAAAACCCCGTGAAATCTACGATTTCACGGGGTTCCCGGAAGTATGATGTCATTATTGTTGGTGGTGGCCCGGCGGGTATTTTTGCTGCTTTAGAGCTATGCCAAGCCGCTGATGCCAAGGTTTTACTTATAGAGAAGGGGAAGGATATTGATGCTCGCAGGTGCCCTCTTCAGGAGACAGGCGGTGGCTGTCTGTCTTGTTCGCCTTGCCATCTGGTTAGCGGTCTTGGTGGTGCTGGAGCCTTCAGTGATGGTAAGTTAACTTTATCTTCACAGGTAGGTGGCCAGTTAGGTGAATTGTTGGGGGGTGACCAAATACAGGAGCTTATTGATTACGTGGACAGCCTTTACCTTAGATTTGGCGCCTCGGATAGGGTTTATGGTGTTGGTGAAGCTGTGGATGAGTTGAGGCGGCGAGCAACTTTGGCGGAGTTGAAGCTAGTTCCGGTAAAGTTACGCCATATGGGGACAGAGCGGTCACGCCAGGTGCTTAAGTCCATACGGGACTCTATTAGTCATAGGGTGGAGATGAGGTTGGAGGAGATGGCAACAGCTATTATAGTTGACGATGGGGTGGTAGCTGGGGTAGAAACGAGTCGTGGGGGGCAGCTGAAGTGCCGCTACCTGGTTTTGGCACCGGGTAGAGAGGGAGCAGATTGGTTGACAAAGGAAGCTGAACGTCTGAAGTTAAGCTTGAATTGCAATCCGATTGATGTTGGTGTCAGAGTGGAGGTGCCGGCACCAGTGCTTGAGGAATTGACCTCGGTATTATACGAATCGAAACTAGAATTCTTTTCCAAAAGCTTTGATGATCGGGTAAGGACATTCTGTATGTGTCCAGGTGGTGAGGTGATTATGGAAGCTAGTGGTGGTGCTGACCCAGTGGTCACGGTTAATGGCAGTAGCTATGCGGAGCATAAGACTGGTAACACCAATTTTGCTATTCTGGTGAGCACCACCTTTACGGAGCCGTTTCGCGAGCCTATTGCTTACGGCAAGTATCTAGCTCGACTGGCTAATCTGTTGAGCGGTGGTGTGCTGGTGCAGCGTTTGGGAGACTTGATGGAGGGTCATCGGTCGACGCTAGGCCGCATTCAGCATAACATCGTTCAGCCAACTTTAAAGGCAGCAACTCCGGGGGACCTGAGTTTTGTCCTTCCGTTTCGCCATCTTAAAGACATAGTAGAGATGCTTCAGGCAATGGATAAGTTGGCTCCTGGGGTAGCATCTCGTCATACTTTGCTCTATGGTATCGAGGTTAAGTTCTATTCCAGCCAGCTAGAGCTAAGCCCGTGTCTAGAGACAGAGATCGGCAATATGTTTGCTGCTGGCGATGGTGCCGGGGTTAGTCGGGGATTAGTTCAAGCTTCAGCTTGCGGCGTGGTGGTTGCCAGGGAGATATTGAGGAGACTGGGTAAACCCTGACTTGTTTTTTGGTATTGATTTAACTTCAAAAGAGGCTAAGCCGAGCGCTTGTCTTTGCTTAAATGATAAGCTTGAGGTTGCTTCGTATGGCTGGTTATATACCGATAGTGATATAGTTACAGAGGTAAACCTCTATTCACCTTGGGTAATAGCCATTGATGCCCCGCTGAACTTGCCCTTAGGGCTATGTTGTCTGGAGGAAAGCTGTGCCTGCCAGCCGAAATCACCGTGGAAAGGACGATGGTGCGAGCGAGAGCTGGCACGGAAGAGGATTCCTTGTTACTTCACCACCAAGAAATCGATTATCAGGCGGATGGTTTATCGGGGTATAAAGCTTAAAGGCGAGCTTGGTCAGCACGGCTGTGAAGTCATCGAGGTTTATCCTTATGCCAGCAAGGTTTGTCTGTTCGGCAAACCTGAGCGGCCTAAAACCACACCTGAAGGTTTGCTTTGGCTGCGACAAGAATTGACCACCGCATTACCAAACCTTAGTCCTCATGTGGACAAATGGAATCATGACCTGTGTGATGCGGCTATAGCTGCTTATACTGGCTTTCTCTATGCTCAAGGCAGGACGGAAGCGGTGGGTGATGCTGAAGAAGGGTTGATTTATATTCCTACAGATAGCTGCGGTCGTAGAGAAGGCGGTTAATCAGTATACTTCTGAGATTGGTAGCTGTTTTGAGGTCGGCACTGAGGCCGGCGGTGAGGCGGCGCAGCATAATCGCGATGAAGAGGGCGACTAGAGCCAGCGTCATCTCTAATGGCTGTTTTAGGCACCAGGAGATCAACGGCATAATAGCAAAGCTGATAGCCATGCCTAAGGGCAAGCTTTGACTGGCAGAACCACCGAGCTTAAAACGCTCGCTGAGTGTTTGACCGGAGGCAAGGAAACGGGGCATTGTCCTGATACCACCACCTATGGCGAAGGGGATGAGGGCAATGAGCAAAATCAAATAAGCCTGGTAGGTTATAGATAAGGTAGCCACCATAGCCGAGCCAGTGGTGTTACCTTTTTCACCGTTGAACCTCCGGAATACAGGCCACATCTGTCCGGCAACGGCAGCCACTCCGGCCGAAGCCACTACAACCAAGCGGAAATCAAAGCCGAAGCCGATGAGTATGGGGATAGCTCCTTTGAAGAAGTCAACGAATATTCCGGATAAGCCTTCGAGGCGACCAACTTTACGCCACAGGGCGATATGCAGGTCTTCTTCCTGGGATAGGTCAACGCCTTTGGCACCACCCAAGGCAAGCATAAATGGCAGTGAGCCGAAAAGGTAAGCGCCTAACACTAGGGCAATATCAGCAAGCATTTTTTCAGCCTCATACTAAGATTAGCAGAGAAATTGAAATTAAGGAAGTCTGCTTAGGGTTAATCCTCAGGATAAAAAGCAATACCAATGACGCCTCGGCCAGTGGCATAAGCCATTATGGGACTAAACTGGCTAAGCCACAACTCAACACAGTTGAACTCGGCTGATATTAGCTGTTTCAGGCTCTCGGCTTCGTCTAGGGCACCGGCATGTAGCACTGCCATATGCACTGGCTGACCGGTGATTTTCTCTTTGGCAAATTCCAGCAGATGGTCTACCCCCCGCTTTTTATTTCTAGCTACGCCATGAACTTGAGCTGAACCATTGTGAACTGTGATTATTGGTTTGACATTGAGCTTGGAGCCGAGGTTAGCGATAGCTTTGGGCAAGCGACCGGTGCGATAAAGGTAGCGAACGGTTTCGAAGATATATAGTAGATTAATTTTATCGCCGACTTTCTTAGCAGCCGCAATCATCTCAGCCAAGCTTTTACCTTCACTGGTGGCTCTGGCTGCAGCCAGAGCCATGAATCCTTGGGCGGCAGCAGCGGTGCGGGAGTCGAAGACCTCAATCTCAGTTTCAGGCAGCTCTTCTTTAGCCAGTTCTTTAGCCACTCGAGCCATATTATATAAGGTGCTAAATTTCGAGGAGAGGGCGATGTATATAACAGTATCAGCTTGGCGACTTGCTTCCTTGTAGGCTTCGAGAAAATCGGTGGGGGAGGTTGCTGAGGTGGAGAAATGCTCGGGTGAGCTTTCCAACATATGATAAGCCTCATCAGGGCTTATGTCTAGCCAATCACGGTAGGCCTTACCTTCAAAGAGGATGGTCCCGGCTGGCACTATATGAATATGGTATTGCTCAGTCAGCTCCTGAGGAAGGCAAGCAACGCTATCGGTGATTATGGCAATTTTATCCATAAGGGCTTACTCCTCAGGGCAAAAGGCGATGCCTATAGCGCCAGGACCTATATGAGTGGCAACCACCGAGCTGACCTCGGTAACATAGATTTCATGGCAGTTGAATTCACCGAGCAGGCGATGTTCCAGTTCTTCGGCTTCATCTTCAAGATCGCTGTGAACGACTATTATGTTTATCTTTTTGCGCCCTACTTTTTGCTTCATAGCCTTGACTAGTCGGTCGATGCCCTGAGTTCGACTTCTGACCATTCCCAAGAGATGGGCATGTCCCATTCGGTCAGCTACCACCGGCTTTAACTTGAGCAAGGAGGTTGCCCAGGCACCTATTTTGGGGGCTCTGCCACTTTTCTGTAGGTATTTTAGGGTGTCAAGTACCAAGCTGATTTTAACCTTTGGGATTGCCTGTTTGACTTTTGAGATAATCTCATTGAGATCTTTGCCTAAAGCTGATGCACGAGCCGCGGTTAACGCGATTAAAGCTTGAGCCGCCGAGCCAGTACAGCAGTCAATTAGCTCTATTCTGAGTTTAGGCAGTTCCCTCTTGGCTATGTCTATGGCTGACTGTATTGAGGAGAAAGTAGCACTATAGGTGGAGGCGACTGTGAGACGCAGAATTTCCCTGGTTTTTTCAGCTAGGCGGTGAAAGCTTTCGACGATGGTTCCGGGTGAAGGTGCCGAAGTTGTAACAGTTTCATCGGCTGCTTGCAAAGAGTAAATCTGTTGAGGGGTAATGTTGATTCCGTCTTGATGAGTCTTGCCTTGGCTGTGGATGTTCAAAGGTATTACCTCGATTTGGTAGTCGTTTTTAATCTCCTGTGGCAAGCAGCTAGCACTGTCAATAACAATAGCTACCTTGTCCATGTAGCTTCCTTTTGTGCATCGGATAACTATGCTCAGGATAGCACCTTTGATTGACTATTGTCAATAGGTCTCAGCGAGACATATTCAGTTTAGGGAGCAAGCAAAACTACAGTTTATCAAAATTGGCGTAACTGGGGGTACTGAACTGGAACAGTTTAAATAAGCAGCTTCAGAATAGTTTATGGGTATTAAGACAAGCATGATGATTGAGGGTGGTGGAGTCCGCATAACAGAAAATAAATTAACCTACCAGATAACTAGGAAGCGCCCGATAGTATCAGCGCGGGGTGGTGGGGTGTAGTTATTAATTTGTGAATAGCTCTTGCCTACAATTAAGTCTACCTCGTCATCAAATTGAGGCTCGATGAATTTTAAGCCTTTATCTGTGGTTTCAAAAGCTACTATGTTGTGCCCATACCCTTCTGGGTAGTAAATACTGACAATAGCACAGCGAATACCTTGAGCCTCGGCATTATTGTTAACTTCAGCGCAAAAGTCAGAGCAGACATACTCATCTCCTATATACTTCTTGGAATCTGTAGTATCCTGGGCTAAGAACTCTTTCATCTCCCGATAAGTGGGGTTTCGAAGGTTATAACCACTGATAGCACCTTCCTTTAAGCCAGCCTGGTAGCCAGTTTCGTAGCCTACTTGGTAACCTTGGCTATTTCCCTCAGCGTAGCCATGCCTGTAGCTGGCTTCATGTGCGGCTTGATATCCAGCGTCGTAGCCTTTGTCCTGACCATAGATATAGCTGAGAAATGCCGAGCCGCCACACAGCATGGTGATGGCTAAAAGTATGCCAACCATGGTAGCTAGTCTTTGCCCGTAATCCATAACTAACCTCCGCTAAAGGATTCAGGTTAAATCTTGCCCAAAAAGATCTTGATAAAGGGTAGAAGACCCAGAAAAAGAATAAGCAAGGCTGAGCCGATAACTGCTGCCACCACATTTACCCCCACCACCTGAGGCCCAAATTGCCACATGGCACCGTCCAGTAGACTGCCCACCAGACCACCGAGCCAACCGACGCCGATGGTTTGGAGCCTCTTTTGTGGCATTATTATCGGTATAAGCTTATTACCCAGGAATCTAAGCAAAATAGCAATGCCTAGCAGCAGGAAGAAACCACCAATAAAGTCGGAGATGTTCATCTTCTCCAGATGTAGGGCAGCCACTATGTCTATTTAGTTTACTTCTATGCTGGTTATTAGGCAAGAAATCCTTGACATTGTTTAGCAATCCTATCCGTCGTTCTGAGCGAAGAATCTGGAGAGCCTTCCTCTTCACGAGTTTACCCTGAGCGAGATTCTTGGGTCGCTCAGCTCTCTCAGAATGACAGAAGGCGAAAAGTTCAGGGTTAGGGTAGGAAGTGAAGGCTCCCAAATTCTTGACGATAAACGCCAAATAGAGTAGGCTATTTAAGTTAACTGTAAGAAGAGGGATAGATAGAAATTGTGGTGCCGGGGCATACGAGGTGCGATTACAGTGCCAGACAATACCAAAGAGGCTATAATAGCTGCTAGCAAAGAATTGCTTCAGAAGGTAATAGAAGTCAATGGGGTAGAAGTGAATAGTATAGCTGGTGTTATATTTACCACAACGCCCGACCTTAATGCTGAGTTTCCGGCAGTGGCTGCTCGGGAACTAGGGTGGTCACAAGTTGCCTTGCTCTGTGGGCATGAGATGGATGTGCCTGGCAGCTTACCTCAGTGCTTGAGAGTATTGATACTGGTCAATACTGAGAAGAGGGCCGAAGATATTGTTCATGTTTATTTAGGAGGAGCAAAGCAGCTTAGAGCTGAGATAAACAAATTTTAGCCAAGCGGAGGCAGGAAGATGATTGTAGTCATGAAATCCAGTGCCACTGATGAGGAGGTTGCTCACGTTATTAAGCGTATTGAGACCGTTGGCCTAAAAGGGCATCTATCTCAGGGCGTGGAACGCACTGTTATTGGGGTGCTGGGGCAGACTTTCCTTGAACTTCGGGACATGCTGGAAATGCTCCCCGGTGTTGACGAAGTTGTCCCGATTAGCAAGCCGTATAAACTTGCCAGCCGTGAGTTTCAGCCTGAGGATACTGTAATTAGAATTGGAGACATCGCTATCGGTGGCGAGGAAGTAGTGGTTATGGCTGGGCCTTGCGCTGTAGAGAGCGAGCAGCAGCTTTTGGAAACAGCTAAGGCTGTGAAAGCTGCTGGGGCTACTATCTTACGCGGTGGTGCCTTTAAGCCAAGCACTTCCCCTTACCATTTCCGTGGCTTGGGTGAGCAGGGACTTGAGTTTTTAGCCCAAGTTAAGAAAGAGGCTGGGTTACCGATCATAACCGAGGTCATGTCACCAAGCGAAGTAGAGCTGGTAGCCAGTTATGCGGATATTCTCCAGATAGGAGCTCGCAACATGCAAAATTTCGATCTGCTTGAAGAAGCTGGTAAAACCAGGAAGCCGATAATGCTTAAACGAGGCTTGTCAGCCACTGTTCAAGAGTGGCTGTTGGCTGCTGAATACATTCTATCTCAGGGCAATCCACAGCTTATGCTCTGCGAGCGGGGTATTAGAACCTTTGAAACCTATACTCGCAACACTATGGATATAAGCGTTATCCCGGTCATTGAGAAAGTCAGCCATTTGCCAGTTATTGCCGACCCGAGTCATGGCACTGGTAAGTGGTATCTGGTAACTCCTGTGGCTCTAGCCGCATTGGCTGCTGGAGCTGATGGGATAATGGTTGAGGTTCATCCCAACCCGGACCAGGCCCTTAAAGATGGCGCTCAGTCGCTCACCTTTGACAATTTCCAACAGCTTATGTCTCAGTTAAGACCTATTGTTGCTGCCGTGGGCCGAAGATTAGCTGCTCCTTCTGTCAAAGTTAGGTCTTAGCCCATAATATAAAGCGATTAGAGTTTATCATGCCCATTGAAGACGAACTTGCCAAGTTAAAACCAGAGAAGGAAACTTTGCTTACCGTTGGGGTCTTCGACGGGGTCCACCTTGGACACCAGCGTTTGCTCACCAATTTAAGAGAGCAAGCTCAAAGACGGAGCTGGCTCAGCGGCATAGTTACTTTCAAGTCTCATCCGCAAACGGTACTATCTCCTGGGAGTAAATTACCCTGGCTAAACGACCTGGAGGATAAAATCAGTCTGCTTAGAGGCTTGGGGATAGACATAATTGTAGCTTTGTCCTTTACTGTTGAGCTTGTCCAGCTCAGTGCCCGGGAGTTTGTGCGGTTGCTTAAGGATTACCTGAAGATGGGTGGTTTAGTAATTGGCCCTGATTTTGCTTTGGGTAGAAACAGAGAAGGTGATGCCAGCCAGCTTCGACTTTTGGGGCAGGAAACAGGCTTCAGTGTTGAGATTGTGCCACCGGTTATTGTTGATGGTGAGGTAGTAAGCAGCACTGGCATTCGGCGGGCTTTAGCTCAAGGGGATATGCAAAGGGTGGAGAAACTGATCGGACGGCACTTTAGCCTCAGCGGTCAAGTAGTTCCTGGTGATAGGCGAGGTAGAGTTCTGGGATTCCCGACGGCGAATCTCGAGGTGGCGACAGAACAGGCATTGCCTAGTGACGGGGTTTACGTTACTATTGCTTATTTTAATCATGAGGCGTTGCCTTCAGTAACTAATATTGGCACTCGCCCTACCTTTGGCAGTGGGAAGCGTGTGGTAGAAACTTATGTGCTAAACTACGAAGGACAATCATATGGACAGAAGCTCAGGATTGACCTCATAGAAAGGCTAAGAGATGAGAAGCGCTTCCACACCGCAAAAGAATTGAAAGCTCAAATAGAACAAGATGTAGAACAGGCAATGATAACTTTAGCCACCCGAATGAGACAAAGGGGTTAAGTTAAGGGATGACTATTCCGGAGCTCAGTTGGCTGCTGAAGCGTGGGGTAGCTGAAATTATAGTTGAAGCTGACCTGGTAAAGCTACTGGAATCGGGGGGACCTTTGAGGCTAAAGCAAGGCTTTGACCCTAGTTGCCCGGATATTCATCTGGGTCACGTGGTTGGGTTAAGAAAACTGCGCCATTTTCAGGAAAGGGGACACCGAGTTGTCCTTATCGTCGGTGACTGGACAGCGCAGATCGGTGACCCCAGTGGCGAGTCAACTACCCGCCCTATGCTTTCACCAGAGGAGGTGCAAGCTAATGCCCAGACTTATATGAACCAGTTCTTTAAAGTAGTTGACAAAGATAAAACTGAAGTAAGATGGCAAAGTGAGTGGTACAATAAGTTTGGTCTTGATGACATCGTTAAGTTGACTAGTAAATTCACTGTCGCCCAGCTCCTGGCTAGGGAGGATTTTGAAAAGCGATATAATTCCGGGCGCCCTATTGCTCTTACTGAAATGCTTTATCCTTTGCTCCAGGGGTATGATTCGGTAGCTATAAAAGCTGATGTCGAATTCGGCGGCACCGACCAGAAATTCAATTGCCTTGTCGGCAGGGAACTGCAACAGATGGTTGGACAACCTCCACAGCAGGTGTTCCTGGTTCCCCTACTTGTTGGCACTGGTGGCAGCCAGAAGATGAGCAAGAGCTTGGGTAATTATATCGGTGTTGATGAACCACCAAAGGAGATTTACGGCAAGGTCATGTCGGTTCCTGACGACCTCATTATTGACTATTTTGAACTGGTGACTGATGTTTCGGATAAGGAAATCGCCGAATTCAAGGAGCAAATGGCAAGCGGGTCAGTCAACCCGATGGTTGTCAAAAAGCGGCTGGCTTATGAAATTGTAGCCCAATTCCATGGTGCACAAGCTGCCTGTGAAGCCGAAGACGATTTTACTAGAGTATTTCAGAAAGGAGAGGTGCCGGAGGAGATAGTAACTCTGAGCGTTTCTATTGGCCTCAAGACTACACTCACAGCTGAATTGACTAAGGCTGGGCTAACCAAGAGCCGCTCGGAGGCGAGGCGTCTTCTGGCTCAGGGTGCCATCGAGGTTGATGGGGAAACGGTCATCGAGGATATAGATATGACAAAACTCGGGAAAGGCAGGAAAATCAAGATAGGTAAGCGCCGCTTTGCTTCTACCTGATTTTTAAAAATAATGGAGGTGTAACATGCAGTTACGAATACCTGGACCTACCCCTTGTCCCCCCGAGGTTCTCCAAGCTATGAGCAGGCAGATGATAAACCACCGAGGCAAGGAATTCGGTGAGCTGATTCACAGTGTTACGGCAAAGTTGAAAGACCTCTTCCAGACAAAAAACGACGTTTTCCTGCTTACCGCTTCAGGCACCGGCGGCATGGAGGCAGCTATTGTCAATACCTTATCATCTGGCGACAGGGTCTTAGCTGTTTCCAATGGCTTTTTCGGCGAGCGCTTTGCCGATATTGCTGAGTGTTACGGTGCTGAGGTGAAACGTCTCAGTTTCGAGTGGGGTGAACCGGTCGACCCAGAAGCTGTGCGCCAAGCTTTGAAGGCTGACCCTGAGATCAAGGCAGTGCTGGTGACTCATAATGAGACTTCCACTGGAGTTACCAATGATTTAGGTTCTATTAGTACCATCGCTAAGGGGTTCGACAAGCTTATCTTAGTCGATGCCATAAGTGGACTTGGCTCTATTGACCTGCCGGTTGATGCCTGGCAATGTGATGTGGTGATTACTGCCTCTCAAAAAGGCTGGATGGTACCTCCGGGACTAGCCATGGTTAGTGTCAGCGACAAGGCATGGCAAGCTCACGCCGAAGCTAAGATGCCTCGGTATTACTGGGACTTTACCAAAGCCAGGAGCTATTTGGAGAAGGGGCAAACACCATGGACTCCATCTGTTCCCACCTTCTTTGGCTTAGCTGTCTCGCTAGATATGATGTTAACTGAGGGCTTACCTAACATCTTTGCCCGTCATGCTAGAGTAGCTAGCTTAGCCCGAAGTAGGGCGAAATCTAATGGCTTATCGCTGTTCCCTGATGAGAAGTATGCTTCTAATACTGTAACTGCAATCAAGGCGCCAGAAAGGCTTAATGTGGCTAAATTACTTCAGATACTCAGGGATGAGCATGATGTAGTCCTGGCTGGAGGGCAGGGCAATCTCTCAGGAAAGATTTTCCGTATTGGTCACCTGGGCTGGGTCACGGAAGACGATATAAAGGAGGTTTTGGAGATTATAACTAAAGTTTTGCCCCGGGCAAGGTCATAAGCTAGAATAGCCGAGAAGGGATTATTTGCTATGAGAGTTTTGATTGCTGACCCTGTAGCTAAAGAGGGGATAGAAGTTTTACAGGCTCAAGCCGAGGTCGATGTTAAGCTTGGGCTTAAACCTGAGGAGCTTAGAAGCATAATCGGCGATTACGAAGCCTTGATAGTACGTAGCGAAACCCAGGTCATTGCCGATGTGATTGAAGCTGCTAGCAGGCTTCAAGTTATTGCCCGAGCAGGTGTTGGTTTAGACAATATCGATGTTGATGCAGCGACGCGGCAGGGTATAGTGGTAGTGAACGCTCCTGCTGGCAACACCGTATCGGCTGCGGAACATACCCTGGCTTTGATGCTAGCTTTAGCTCGTCATGTGCCTCAGGCTAACGCTCGACTCAAGTCGGGTGTCTGGCAGAGAGGTGACTTCATTGGCACTGAGCTTAGAAACAAGACCCTGGGCATCATTGGTTTAGGCAATGTCGGCTCTGAAGTTGCCCGCCGGGCTCAGGCTTTTGAAATGCACCTTATTGCCTATGACCCCTTTGTCTCTCCGGATTATGGCTCTAATTTGGGGGTAGAGTCAGTCTCCCTGGAGCAGTTACTTAAGGAGTCTGACTTTATTACTCTTCATTTGCCATTAACCTCAGCTACTGAAGGATTGATTGGTGCCAAGGAACTAAACAAAGTGAAACCAACAGTGCGTATCATCAACTGCGCCCGTGGCGGGCTTATTGATGAGGAAGCCTTGTTTAAAGCAATTGAAAAGGGGAAGGTGGCTGGTGCTGCCCTCGATGTCTTCGCTAGTGAACCGGTGAGTGACAGCGTACTTTTCAAAAGCGACAAGATTGTAGTCACTCCCCACCTTGGCGCTTCCACCGCCGAGGCTCAAGTTGGCGTGGCTCAGGATGTTGCTGAGCAAGTCTTAGCCGTGTTGAAGGGTCAACCAGCTAGATATGCAGTAAATGCCCCTCAAATTCCGGCTGAGACTCTGTCTGTGTTAGCCCCGTTTATGCAAGTAGCCTCAACCCTTGGTAGCCTAACTAGCCAGCTAATGGAGGGGCAGGTGAATAGCACCCAAATTAAATACAGCGGTGAAATCGCTAACTACGATACTAGTGCTATAAAAGCGGCAATGCTCGGTGGCTTCTTGGAGAGGATAAGCGAGGAAAGGGTCAATCTAATTAATGCCAATCTTATCGCTGCTCAGCGTGGCATAAAAATCATTGAGCAGAAGGAAACTGTGTGTGAGAACTATGCTAGCTTGCTTACTTTAGAAGTCGTCACCAATGCTGGAATCATTGCAGTTGCTGGCACTGTATTGCGTGGGGAAACGCATATTGTCAGGGTAAACAATTTCTGGCTGGACATCATACCTACCGGTGGTTATTTTCTGTTCAGTGACCATCGTGATCGCCCTGGACTCATCGGGGCCGTGGGCAACATAACCGGTAAAGTAGACATCAATATCAGCTCCATGCAACTGGCACGACTCCAACCCAGAGGCCAGGCCCTCATGATTTTAGCTCTAGACGAGCCTCTCCCTGAACAACAAAGGCAGGAAATCTTAGCCATCTCCGATGTCTATACCGCTAAACTGGTGAAGCTATAGGGATAGTTCGACTACCACGCCAAAGGACGGATGTCGTATGGTTCATCACACTGAGCGATAGCTTGCGTTTTCATTGTTTAGTCGGAGGCTCGCTCAGCTTTTAACTATCGAAGATATGTTATAATTCTTTAATTAAAGTCTGTATATATCTTTTTAAGATTAAGAGGAGGACACTTTGGAGTCAATTTTAAGTAATAAAGCGTTGCTTATTCCCCTTGGTGCCTGGTGTGTGGCTCAAGCGCTGAAGGTGCTCATTTCACTAATACGTGACAGGCGTTTGAATTTACCCTACTTCGTTAGTATGGGCGGAATGCCCAGCGCACACTCGACACTGGTCTGCGCTCTCGCTGCAACCATAGCCATAACACGAGGCTTGGACTCAATTGTCTTCGCTATCGCTGCTTTTTTCGCTGCCATTGTGATGTATGATGCCGCCGGTGTTCGGCAGACAGTAAGTACCCAGTCTACCATCCTCAATAGCATATTAGATGAGCTTTTCAAAGGGAAACCAGCATATGAGAAACGCTTGCGAGAACTCATAGGCCATACCAAGTTTGAGATCATAGCTGGAGTTGCATTAGGTATACTTCTCGCCTGGTGGTGGACATGAAAAGGACAACAAACCTGCCCAACAATTGAAACCAAGGAGGAATGAAAATGGATTCCTTAGCTTGGTCAGTAGCTTATTGGTCACCTTGGTTAATCCTTTTGCTCGTCGCCTGGACTCTGCCTTGGAAAGGTGTAGCTCTATGGAGAGCTGCCGGCAACAAACACCTATGGTGGTTTGTGGCTCTGTTTCTGCTAAACACTTTGGCAATTCTGGAGATAGTATATATTTTCGGATTTAGTAAGAGAAGAGAGCCAACGCCAGAAACAGCCTAAGTAAAGCTTGCTTTCGGATATTCCGGGGATTGCACAAGCTTAATCCCTTTATTATAATGTTTCATATCTTTTGCAGCTTTCCCAGCGAGACTTAAGGAAATAACTATGCAAATTCTGGTGATGCTTCTTTTCCTAGCAGTATGGCTGTCAATCCTATGGCTAGGTTCCATCGCCCTAGAAGCGACAGGCATGGAACGAACTAAGGCCCGTTTTCAAGCTCTGTCAGCCTTAACCGGCACTGGCTTCACCACACGAGAAGCTGAATCCATAGTCAACCACCCTAAGCGCCGCCAGATAGCCACCTATCTGATATTCATAGGCAACGCCGGAATCATCGCCTTCATTATTCTCTTAGTCCTCTATGTGCGCGCTGGCTTAGTGTTACCCTCGATATCCCTTATTGTCATCATTATTGCCATCTTGCTTGCTATCGGTTTAACCTTCTGGCTAGGGCTAATAGACAAGCTGACCAATGCCATTCTCAACTTAGTAGGTAAAGGGCACACCGTCTCCAATTTCACAGTTGAGGAGATACTCCATCAAGGTGGCGACTATGCGGTGGTTCGCTTTACGCTAAGCGAGCAAGCCACGATAGCTAATCTCAAGCTAAAAGACGCTGGCTTTCAGGAAAGAGCCATCACTATCCTTGCCATTGAGCGCGGCGAGAGCATATTATCTTACCCTCAACCAGAAGAAAAGCTGCTGATAGGAGATAACCTACTGTGCTATGGCAAACTAGCAGAGATCAGTGATATAGCTCGAGGAGTAACCACTTAAACACTATTCAAAATCCGTGCTATAATTTTTTTATATGGAGCAATCCCTTACTCGGCAGCAGCGCCTTCAAGCTTGGCTAATTATGCTTCGCCTCGGCCCTACAGCCAGAGGAGTTCTGCCTTTTCTTTTAGGAGCTACTATTGCTTGGAGCCAGGGTAACCCCATAAACTGGGCAGTTCTCGTCATCTCTAGCATTGGTGTCATCTGTGTTATGGAGATGACCTTCCTCATCAATGACTACTATGACTATGAAGCCGATGTGCTAAACAGAACCTTCCATCGGCTCTCCGGTGGCTCGCGGATATTACCTTCAGGGCTGCTGCCACAGTGCTCAGCGCTTAAAGCCGCCTACGGCTGCATTATAATAGCTGGCGTAATCGGCTTAATACTCCACTTCTACTATAAGACTGGACCTTACACCATTCCCCTCGGAACCCTGGCTTTATTCATCGGCTACTTCTATACTGCCAAGCCTTTTCGCTTTTCCTATCATGGACTTGGCGAGATAGCCATATGGTTTGCCTGTGGCTGGCTAGCCACCATCTCCGGCTACTACCTGCAAACCGGGCGCTTCGATAAAGTGGCTACTTTGGTATCCTTCCCCGGCGCCACTAGCGTTTTCTTGCTTATCTTGGTCAATGAGATACCTGATGTAGCTTCAGATAGTCTGGCCGGCAAGAGAAATCTGGCAGTAAGACTAGGTAAAGAGAAGACAGCTTGGCTTTATAATATTTTGCTGACATTATGCTATCTAAATATAATAGCTATTGTTTTCTTTGAAGTCCCGAAGGTCAGTGCTTTCCTGTCGCTAATAATACTGCCGTTTATCATAATCAATATATTAACTGTCACTAAGCAAAGACTTGGAGATAAAAGCCTAGAACCATTGTCTATGAAGACAATGCTGATTGACCACTTGATAACTATCCTCTATGTCATTGTCTTCATCACTGTTGGCTGGGGATTTGAGCTAGCCGCCATCAGTGACCTGATAATCATCGGCATCCTGTTTCTCCTCATCTTTGCCTTAGAAGGACTAAGTTTCCTCTCAGCCAGCGGTCTCAAAAAATTCATAAGATAGTAAGCTGATTTGGCTAAATATAAAAGAGCGGTAAAACCCTTCTACAGCCCACCATCCCTCATAGTAAGGCAACTCCTGTCTGCCTTATATCTGGGATTTTTGGTGCCTTGGAAGCAGCTACCTTATTGGCTAACACAGGGGAAGAAGACATTGCCCACAGCCGCTGGTGCTATCGGCATGGGTTGTATTGGCTTCACCATCCACCCAGTATGGGAAATCACTAATGCATGCAACCTCATGTGTGAACAATGCCATGCTGCCTCGGGCAAGCCTCTGCCTGACGAACTGGATACACAGGAAAGCAAGAGATTACTGGACGAGATAGCTACCATTGATGAATTTCGCATGTTGGCATTAGGCGGTGGTGAGCCATTAATGAGAGAAGATATAATGGAGATTATCGATTATGCTCGCTGGCTAGGCTTGGAAATTTCCATAGCTACTAACGGCACTTTGCTTACACAGCAAATGGCAAAGGATTTCAAGAAAATGGGAGTTGCCAATATCGCCATCGGCCTTAACGCTGATGCCCCAGAAATCCACGACCGAATCACCCGGGTGCCAGGCTCTTTTCATAAAACAAGAGAAGCCATTTATGCTACCGTCGAGGCTGGCATGAATTTGCAGATTAACACTACAGTGATGGAAGAAAACTTCAAAGCCATCCCAGGGCTCCTGAATTTCGCCTCAGAAGTTGGCACTCAAATTGTGCTGCTATATCACCTGGTGTCCCAGGGGAGGGGGCGAGAGGAAATGGAGCTCAGAGCCCGTAGTTACAAAGAGTCACTTCACATGATGAGCCAAAAACAGCAAACCAATAAAGCTATCATCGAACCGGTGTGCCTACCTCAATACTGGGCACATTTGGTGTCTAAAAATGGGACTAGCAAGCTAAGTTTTAGGCTGGCACAGAAGTTTTTTTATGGCTGTGTAGCTGGTAGCGGTCTGTGCTATATCAAGCCGGATGGTGAGGTATGGGCTTGCCCGTTTATCCCAGTAGCTGCCGGCAATATTCGCCATATCCCGCTCAAGGAGATATGGCAGAATTCAGAGCTCTTTGGTAACCTACGGAATAGGGAAAACCTAAAAGGAAATTGCGCCAACTGTATCTACAGGAATATATGTGGTGGCTGCCGAGGAAGGGCTTATGCCTATTCCGGTGACTACTTGGCCGAAGACCCGTCTTGCCTACTATATAGGCCAGCGCTAGACGAAGCTCAAACCTATTAAATAATAACTACTATTTATCTATAATCAACCATGCCAAAGCAGCGTCTGGATAATCTATTGGTTACAAGGGGGCTAGCTGAAAATAAAAGTAAAGCCCGAGCTCTGATTATGGCTGGCGAAGTAACAATAAGTGGGAAAGTAAGCACCAAGCCAGGCAGACTGGTCGATGAAAACGCTAACCTTGATATAGCCGAAAAACTACCTTATGTCAGCCGCGGTGGCATCAAGTTGGCTCATGCTTTGGATGGATTTAAGCTTGATGTTAGCTCTTTGATAGCTATGGATGTCGGCGCCTCTACCGGCGGCTTTACTGACTGTCTATTGCAGCGTGGTGCCAAGCGCGTTTATGCTATAGATGTCGGCTACGGTCAACTTGATTATAGGCTGAGGCAAGACCCCAGAGTAGTTGTTATGGAGAAGATAAATGCCCATTATCCCTTTCCCCTCCCGGAGAAGGTGAATATAGCCACTATAGATTTGTCCTTCATCTCCGTGACCAAGGTAATCCCCAATATAATAGAGCACCTCCAAAAACGCGGCTGCATTATCATCCTGCTCAAGCCACAGTTTGAAGCTGAGAGAAAGGAGGTGGGTAGAGGTGGCATAGTCAAAGACCCCCAGGTTCATGCCCGAGTCCTGGGGCGGTTTATTGGCTGGGCAATAGGAAATGGTTTAAGATTAAGCGGGCTGACTGCCTCGCCTATTTTAGGCGCTGAAGGCAATAAGGAATTCCTGATATTATTAACACCAAGTTGAAAATGGTATTCGGTAAAACTGAGATTCGAGACCTATCAATCGCTTGGCTTGTCCTTGGCTCTCTTAGCCTTAGGGATGTTTGGCCTAGTCTAGGGCAATGAAAAAAACCGCGGGTTTTCTTAAAGTTGATAAACTGAATCTCGTCGGCGAGGTCTGTTTCCCGGAAATTACGAACCAGCCTTTGCCAGCTGTATGTCTGTGTCATGGCATACCTGCTATCCCCTATAATCCCACTGACCATGGCTATCCCGTGCTGGCCGAAAGGTTCTGCGCCGCTGGTTTCATCACCTTGATTTTTAACTTCCGAGGAACGGGGCAGAGTCAGGGCAACCTCGACATTTTCGGCTGGACGCAGGATTTAAAAGCTGCTATCGACTTCCTATCCAACCTGGGCGAGGTAAATAAGTCAAGCTTTTGTCTTCTTGGCTTCAGCGGTGGTGCTGCTGTCAGTGTCTATGGTGCTGCCAATGACCCGCGGATATCTTCCGTTATAGCTTGTGCCTGTCCGGCTGACTTCAATTTCCTGGTAGATAAACAGCAAGCTAAATCTCTCGTTGCCTACTTCCGCAGCATTGGGGTGATTAGAGACAGGGATTTTCCACCTTCGATAGATGAATGGCTTGAAGGCTTCAGCATGGTTTCACCGATTCGCTGGATTGATAAAATCTCCCCCCGCCCCCTACTTTTAATTCATGGTGAAAAGGATGAACTAGTAGCTGTAGAACATGCCTTCAGACTTTATGAGCAGGCGGCAGAGCCGAAGGAGATAGTCATAATTCCAGGAGCTGGGCACAGGTTGCGTCTCGAAGAAGAAGCAATAGCCACCGCCTTGAACTGGCTTAAAACCCATTGCTAAATTGACCGCGTCACAAGAAAAGGCTTATAATCAAAGCACAGGGTAGTTATGCACGAGAGCTGCGGCATTTTCGGGGTTTATGCGCCAGGAGTAGATGTTGCCCGAATTACCTTTTTTGCTATCTATGCTCTTCAACATCGAGGACAGGAAAGCGCCGGTATCGCCACCACCGATGGAAAAAAAATATACCTCCACACCGCTATGGGGCTGGTTGCCCAAGCCTTTACTGAAGATGAACTGAGCCAACTCGAGGGACATATTGCCATCGGGCACAATCGTTATTCCACCACCGGGTCAAGCCGTCCGACTAACGCCCAACCTATACTAGTGGAAGCAGATTCGACAAACATAGCTTTAGGGCATAATGGCAACATAATCAATGCTAAATTTCTCTGCGACGAGCTCTTTGAACTTGGCTACGGTCTCTCCACCACCACTGACTCTGAGGTCATCGCCAATCTCATCTCATCTTCAACGGAAAGAGGCTTAGTGGGAAAAATAAGGTATGCTATGCGTCGCCTGCAAGGAGCCTACTCTTTAGTAATCATGACCAAGGATAAGTTGATTGGAGTTCGCGACCCTATGGGAGTACGACCACTTTGCCTTGGGACTATTGACAGCGGCTGGGTAATTGCTTCAGAAAGCTGTGCCTTTGATCACATTGGGGCTCAGTTCGTTAGAGAGATAGAACCTGGTGAAATAGTGGTTATCAACAACAATGGGGTGAGAAGTTTCAGAAAGAAAAATGACAGAAAAGCCTTGTGTATTTTTGAATATATCTACTTCGCCCGCCCTGACAGTTTCATCCAGGGCAAACTACTTTACCCAGCACGACAATCCATGGGTGAAATATTAGCTCGAGAGTATCCAATTGAAGCTGACTTAGTGATGGGAGTCCCTGACTCAGCCACCGCTGCCGGTATCGGCTACTCTCGAGCCTCAGGTATCCCCTACTGTGAGGGCTTGCTCAAAAATCGCTATGTTGGGCGCACTTTTATTGAGCCTGACCAGAGATTAAGGGAACTCGGTGTTAAGATAAAGTTTAACCCGCTTTCTGAAATAATTGCCGGGAAAAGATTGGTAGTTGTCGATGATAGTATTGTTCGCGGCACCACCACTCCTAGAGTCATCGGCTTGCTTAAACGAGCCGGTGCCAGGGAGGTGCATTTACGCATCTGTGCCCCGCCTATACGCTACCCCTGCTTCTTTGGCGTAGATATGGCAACTAGATGGGAACTTATTGCCGCCCAGAAAACTATACCCCAAATTAGAGACACCCTCGGCGCTGATTCCCTTGGTTATCTCAGCATCGAAGGTCTAATTGAGGCTGTAGCCTTGCCCAAGGAAATCTTTTGCTTGGCTTGTTTTACTGGAGATTACCCTATCCCAGTGCAGCTAGAGATGGATAAACTAGCCCTGGAAGCCCTACCTTCGGGGAGCTTGAGTGAAATCGAGAGATAAGAGGGCTTATGCCTTGGCTGGCGTTGATATCAAGGCTGCTGATAAAGCTAAAAAGCTGATTAAACAGCATGCCCGGTCTACTTTTCGCCCTGAGGTCGTAACTGACATCGGCTTATTTGGCGGTATGTTTGAACTCAAAGGCTACAGCCAGCCAGTCCTGGTTTCTAGTACCGACGGTGTGGGCACCAAGCTTAAAATCGCCTCGCTCTTAGCTAAGCACGATACCGTGGGCATTGACCTGGTTAATCACTGCGTTAATGACATTCTCACCTGCGGGGCTACCCCCCTTTTCTTCCTTGACTATATCGCTATGGGTAGGTTAGTGCCAGAAAAAATAGAAAGCATCGTCAGCGGCATAGCTAAAGCCTGCCGTAGTATTGGTTGCTCTCTCATCGGTGGTGAAACCGCCGAGATGCCCGAAGTTTATGAATCTGATGACTACGACCTTGTTGGCTTTATCATCGGAGTGGTGGAAAAGAGGAATATACTCGATGGTAGTTCCATTACTTTAGATGATACTATCCTTGGCTTGCCTTCCAGCGGGCTACACACCAATGGCTACTCTTTGGTGCGTAAAGCCTTCGGAATAGACCAAGGCCCGTCTCCATTACAGGTTTTCTATCCAGAGCTGGAACGAACCTTAGGCGAAGAGCTTCTCCAGCCACATCGCTGTTACCACTCAGAACTCAAGCCAGTTTTACCAATGATCAAAGGCCTAGCTCATATCACCGGCGGCGGGTTTATCGGGAATTTACCTAGAATCTTGCCCCAGGGTCTTGCCATCCATGTCAACAAAGGCAACTGGTATATTCCGCCCATCTTCAATCTAATTCAAAAGCAAGGCAAAGTTGAAGAAACGGAAATGTACCATGTGTTTAATATGGGAATAGGTATGGCTATTATCTGCTCACCCCAGCAAGTAGCCAAACTCACCGCTGCCTTGCCTGAGGCTAAAGTTATTGGTAAAGTTATCGAAGCCAAGAAGGAAAGGGAAAAGATAGTAATAGCTTAGGGAGGTTCTATGCGCGCTATTGTTAGCGTCTCCGACAAAACAGGACTAGTTGATTTCGCCCGGCGATTACAGGGGCTGAATATCGAGATATTCAGCACTGGTGGCACCAAAAAAGCTCTTGAAGTAGCTGATATAAAGGTCCGTAGCGTCTCAGAACTCACTGGTTTTCCCGAGATTCTTGATGGTCGGGTGAAGACGCTCCATCCGGCAGTCCACGGTGGTATTCTAGCCAAGCGCAATCTTCCCCAGCATCTGAATGAACTGGCTCGGAACCGAATTCAAACTATCGATATGGTAGTGGTGAACCTCTACCCCTTTATTCAGACAGTAGCTAGAGGCGATGCCTCCCTTGATGAAGCGCTGGAGAACATTGACATCGGCGGACCAGCCATGATTCGAGCCGCTGCCAAGAATTTTCCTTCCGTCCTAGTAATAGTTGACCCCCAGGACTATGATTTCATCGCTGAAAAATTGCACCAGGACAGTATAGACTTGAAAGACCGAGAAAAACTAGCTCAGAAAGCTTTTCAGCATGTAGCTATCTATGATACAGCTATTGCCCAGTATCTCAGAGGAGAAGGCGGCTTTCCCGAAGAGATGACTATAGCCCTGAAAAAGAGCTCTGGCCTCCGCTATGGGGAAAATCCTCATCAGCAAGCTGCCCTCTATTTTGAACAGACTGTAGGACAGGAGCCGCTCGGCATCATCTCAATCAAGCAACTCAGCGGGCCCGAGCTTTCCTTTAATAATCTCCTTGACCTCGATGCTGCCTGGAATGTGGTTGGTGATTTCACTGCTCCCACCGTAGCCATAATTAAGCACACCAACCCCTGCGGCCTTGCCAGCCATGAAGATTTAGCCGAAGCTTACCGAAGAGCCCTAGCCGGGGACCCAGTAGCTGCCTTTGGCGGTATAGTTGCCAGCAATCAGCCTATCGACCTCGCTACTGCTACTGAGATAGATAAGACCCATTACGATGTTATTATTGCTTCAGGCTACAAAGACGAAGTCCTCAATTTGCTCAAGCGTAAGAGAAACCTGCGCCTTGTCTCTTTGTCCGTTCAGCCTGACTTGGTGAAAACCAAAGGTATTGACTTCCGCCGCGTAAGCGGCGGTTTCCTGCTCCAGGATCAAGATTCCTTTACTGACCAAGAGTTCAAATCTCGCCTGGTAACTAAGCGCCAGCCAACTGAGGCCGAGTGGCGAGACCTCCTTTTCGCCTGGAAAGCAGTCAAGCATATAAAGTCTAATGCCATTGTCCTAGCTAAGGATGAAGCCATGCTTGGCATGGGCGCCGGTCAGCCTAGCCGAGTAGTCAGTGTTGAGCTAGCTTTAAAGAAAGCCGGCGATGAGGCTAAAGGCAGCATCCTTGCCTCCGATGCCCTTATCCCCTTTGCCGATGGCGTCGAATTGGCAGCTCGAGGCGGAGTAACTGCTATTATCCAGACAGGTGGTTCAGTAAGGGATGAAGAGGTAATTGCTGCAGCTAATGAACATAATATAGCCATGGTCTTCACTGGAGTACGCCACTTCAAGCACTAACAGTTATAAAAGGGGAGTGAATGCTCATAATCAATAAAGACAGCGTCAATGCTATCAAGCAGAAACTAGATGACTTTGGAAAAAGGCAAGAGGTTATTGATGAGGTGAGGAGAATGCTAGAGATAAAGCAAACTCTTCTATGGCGAGCCGAATATGGAACTTGCTGTGGTTCCCTTTGCAGCATAACCTCGCAGCTAACCCGCGAAGTCGAAGTTTTGGAGAATACCTTAACTGCCTTGGAAAGCGGTGATGTAGATCGAGCTGCCTACCTGCTAGAAGAGTATAACCATGCCCTAGAGGAGAACCGTGAACCTAGCCAGCCAAACTATCGTTAATCTCGATAGCCTGATAGAAGCTTTGCCCGAAAAGTCAAAGAAGCTTTTTCACCGCCTGTTCTCAGTGACTACTACTAAAGGAAATCTCAAGCCACCCCCAACCATGCTTCCCTGGATTGAGCAGCAATTTGGTTCAGTGGATAAAGTAACCGAGCAAAGAATTGTTAAAATCACCAATTTGGTTACTTTCGAAGGAGCTGTCTTTAACTCATTGCGAGCCCTACGCCCAAGACAGCTTAAGGACAGGCTTAAAGTTGAGGCTAGGATCCTCGACGGAGCCAAAAACGACCCGCTAAGTAAGCCTCTCGAAGATACTCCGGAGGACCCATTTGGCAGAATCCGAGGTAAACATTCTATTACCGCCAGCAATATCGCCAAATATGACGGCCTCCATGGCATGGTAATTTTTAAAGACTACAATCCCATTGAGTTCTCCAGAGAGGAAGTTATTGACTACTTAGATACCGGCTGGAAGTGGGCACAAAAAGCTCATGAATTTGACCCTTTGGCTAAATATTACTTCTTTCTATGGAACTCGCTGAAGAAGGCCGGGGCAACCCTAGCTCATGGACATGCTCAGGTAGTGCTCGGCCGTGATAGCCACTATGCCAAGATTGAAGCCCTACGCCATGCTGCTATCCACTATAAAGCTGACTTTGGCTCCAATTATTTCGACGACTTATACCGAGTCCACCTTGACCTAGGCTTGGCCCTGGAAAAAGATGGAACTGAAACCTTAGTTTATTTAACCCCAATTAAAGAAAAGGAGGTTATTCTCCTTTCCAAAAGCCTAGATAGTTCCTTTAGGGAAAGAGTTTATGAGGTGCTAGCCTGTTTCAGGGATAGAATGCACGTCACTGCCTTCAATGTCGGCATAGCCACTCCACCCCTCAACTCGATCCCCGAAGGTTGGAAGGATTTTCCTACCATCGCTCGGATAGTTGACCGCGGCTACCCCTGGGACGGTTCTTCTGACTTTGGTACTATGGAGCTCTATGCCGCTAGCATTATCTGCAGTGACCCCTTCCAGGTAGCTCGAGTGCTTGAAGAGGCTTTGACCAAAGGAGGAGTGAAGGAGAACAGTGGCTAGAGCAATATTGGTAGTAGATATGCTGCGAGGCTTCCTTGAGGAAGGTTATCCCTTGTATTGTGGTGACAAAGCCCGTCGCATTATCCCCAATATTCAAAAGCTTTTACAACAGGAATTAGCCCAGGGCTCAAAGGTCTTTTACCTCTGTGACCACCATGCTCCCGATGACCCAGAGTTCACCATGTTTCCACCTCACTGCATCGAAGGCACGGCTGAAGCTGAAATCATCCCCGAGCTTTCCCAATATTCAGGCGAAGTTATACCCAAGAAACGCTTCAGCGGCTTTTTCGGCACTCCTTTGGAGGGGAAGCTGGCAGACCTCAAACCAGAAGCAGTAGTCGTCTGTGGCGTCTGCACCGATATTTGTGTATTGCATAGTGTAGCCGACGCCAGAAACCGCGACTACCCAGTTGAGGTGCCAATAGATTGCGCTGCTGCAGCTAATGATAAAGTCCACCTTTTCGCCTTAGAGCACATGGAAAAGGTGCTCGGGGCTAAACTAACTAGAGTCACGGTTGGCCAGCTACCAAAGCTCCGCTTTGAAATTCCCGATTCTGTCTTAGCTGGCGACACTTCTGATATTTATTTCGTTCGTGCCGTGGAAATTCTCAAGAAAGAAGGCATCAACCCGGTAGCCACTATGGAGGTCTTCGCTAACCGTGGCGGCATACTTTGTGGCATAGAAGAGGTTAAGGCTCTTTTGGAAAAAGCCCTCCCCGAAGGTAACCGCGAGGTCTGGGCGCTATCTGAAGGCGAACTTTTCCAGAATAAAGAAGTGGTTTTACGTATAACTGCCCCCTACCAGAGCTACGGAGTTTACGAGACAGTCTATCTGGGCATATTGGCTCATTGCAGTGGCTGGGCAACTGCTGCCAAGGAATGTGTTGACGCTGCCCGGGGAATCCCAATCATCAGTTTTGGCGCTCGCCATGTGCATCCCTTGGTAGCTGGCATAATGGACTATGCAGCCATTGTTGGTGGTTGCGTTGGTTGCTCAAGCATCTCTGGAGCTAAATTAGCTGGCATTGAGCCTTCTGGTACTATACCTCATGCCCTGATTATAATCATTGGCGAGACTGCTAAAGCCACCCAGATTTTCGATAAGCATATGCCGCCTGAAGTACTCCGCATCTCCTTGGTAGACACTTTTAAGGATGAGCCGGAGGAAAGCGTGATTGTTGCTCAGGCATTGGGTGGTAGACTGCAAGGAGTTCGCCTCGATACTCCTCTCGAACGGGGTGGAGTTACCGCTGACTTGGTCAAAGAAACCAGAGCCAAGCTTGACCTCGCTGGCTTCAAAGAGGTCAAGATTTTCGTTAGTGGTGGCCTTGACCTGGAGCGCATCAAGTACTTTTTAGACGAGGGTGCCCCAGTTGACTTCTTCGGTGTCGGCAGTTATATCAGCGATGCCAAGCCCACTGACTTCACTGCTGACCTCCACGAAGTTGAAGGCAAGCCCATTGCTAAAAGGGGCAGGATCCCCGGCGTCACCCCCAACCCTAGGCTAAAAAGGGTATTATAAATCCTCGTTTTTAATGTAATCAGACAAGAGGAAATAAAGATATGCTGCTAAACTTGGCAGTCATAGTCATCGGCTACCTCCTGGGTTCAGTTCCCTCAGCCTACATCGTGGCTCGGCTCAGAGAAGGCGTAGACATCCGCGAGATTGGTGTGCGCAATGTGGGGGCTGGCTTCGCCGCTTTACTTGGCCATAAGTTCCTTGTCTTCCTTAGTTCTAGAGGCGGTAAAGGCGTCTCCACCATTATGGGCATTTTCTAACTCCAACGACCGAGGCAATGCTTATCACCTTCGGGCTAATGGCTCTTCCTTTCCTTATGACCCGCCGTATTATTTGCGCAATCTGTATTGTCGCTCCTCTTCTACCCCTGCCTATCTGGCTGTTTCAGAGGGCAGCGGTGCTGGTCTTTTACTCGTTAGCCTTTATGGTCTTTATGGGATTTAGATGCTTGCCTGATGCTGGAGAACTCTGGATTAAAGCGCGAAAAAACAGAATACCATTAGCCACCGCCATATAGACCCTAAACTTAAAAATTGACGATGTCTTCACATCCGAAGATAATGAGTAATTGTAAATGATTGCTTCACCACAACGAACTGGAATCGCCAATTTGCCTTTGCATTATGGTAAGGTGCCGCCGTGGCTCTTTGACCGTATGACTAAGCTTGCCCGGGAAAGCATCATCGCTATTACCACCGAATTCGGTTCTCAGGAGATACTCCGCCGCCTGTCAGACCCTTTTTGGTTTCAGGCCTTCGGCTGCGTTTTAGGCTATGACTGGCATTCCAGCGGCGTCACTACCACTGTTTGCGGCGCACTCAAAGAGGGCATGAAAGGGCTGGAAACTGACTTGGGTTTATTCATCGCCGGTGGCAAGGGCAGAACTTCACGGAAAACGCCAGCCGAAATAGAGAGCTTTAGGCATCTCCTCAAATTAAGCCCATCACATCTGGTCTATGCCAGCCGTATGGCAGC
Organism: Dehalococcoidia bacterium; assembly: GCA_011170325.1. Lineage (GTDB taxonomy): Bacteria > Chloroflexota > Dehalococcoidia > GIF9 > UBA5629 > W265. The sequence goes on from DUEX01000012.1 coordinate 27,684, forward strand.
CAAAGTGGATAACTCAGCTCTTCAGGATGGCTACCAACTCTATCACCATACCTTTTTCTTCACTGCTGATGGCTCATGGACAGTAATTCAACAAGGGATGAACGAAGTCAACCGCTATGCCCGCCGCTACCACTGGCTTGGTGAGAAGGTGACTGATTTCGTCTGCGAGCCTCATTCGGCTATCTGCTCTCAGGGTAAAGGTGAAGCCTTAAATCTGGTAGCTGCCGAGAGCAAACCAGCACGAGCTACTATTGCTCAAGTAGCTGTTGAGGAAAAGCCAGAAAAGATTGTCAGCCAGTTAAAAAGGCTCAAAACCTTAGACCTCCCATCTCGCCATCACCTTAATCTTCAAGATATTCATCCCGACCGCCTAAGTAAGACGCTTCTTATTACCTATGAGCACCAGCCGGAGAATTTCGAGAAGTTACTAGGATTGGAAGGCGTCGGCCCGAAAACTCTCCGTGCTTTGAGCTTAATTTCAGAACTTGTCTACGAAGTTCCGGTCAGCTTCCGTGACCCCGCCAGATATAGCTTTGCCCATGGTGGTAAAGATGGTCACCCCTACCCTGTTGACAGAAAAACCTATGATAGGAGCATCGAAATGCTTCACCAGGCTTTGGAGAGGGTAAAGGTTGGTGACAAAGATAAAATAGCTGCCTTCAGACGACTAAAAGCCTGGCTGTAAAAAAGGATGACCTTAGAGGGTCGCACTATATAGGAAGTAAACTACAAGACAGAGTTATTGAACGATCATCTTAGAAATAAAAAAGGCTGATGTCACCGGTAAAACTAATAGCCAAAAAAGGCTCCACCTTTCACGATTTCCCTTACTCTACTCCCAAACGAAAATGCTTCCACTGCTGGATTATTAATGTCACCCCGCCTGGACCAAGCCATTGCCTTCACCACTGCCTCTATTGCTATGCCAGAGAAGCTATTTACTCTAACTATTCTGAAGATACTTTGATTTACAATAACCTGCCTGAGCTAGTAGAAAAGGATTTGAGGAAGCTGAGTCTGTGTCCACCTGTTTCGCTATCCAATATCTCAGACCCCTGTCAGGATATCCCTGAACTAAGGTCGGAGGTCAAGAGGTTAGTTCAACTTCTTATGGATTATGGTATCTCCTTCGCCATCACTACCAAGGGCAACCCGTCCTTCCTACTGGAGATACCTGGCTTCGCTGCCTATGAATCCAAGCTTATCGCTATTACCATCGAGGGAACATCTGAGATTCTCCAATTCCTCTCTCCCCGGGCACCACCCTTTCACGCCAGGTTAGCCGCACTACATAAACTTTCCAGCCTAGGTATCCGTACGGTAATTCGCTTTGACCCAGTCTTTATCCACCTCTTCCAAGCTTTATATACTGAAGCCTGGTTTGACAAAATAACCGAGCTGATTGATGCCTTCGCTACCGTTGGCGCCAAACACATCATCTCCAGCACTGGCAGGCTGTCTAAGAAACCTTCCCAACCTGGCGGTCACCAAAGCCAAAGTATGTGGCAGCGAGTATTTAATGTCATCCGAGCACAATCACCACTGGCTGCTAGAAGGTTTGAAAGCCA